>JBBRSG010000047.1:0-41631 GCA_038245615.1 Chloroflexia bacterium
GTCCTTGAAAACCGAAATATCTGGCACAATCAGATTTTGGGAATTCCTGACCGCTTTATGATAAAGGTGAAAATCCCCGGCAACCAGCCATTTTTCGAGCCTGAAAAGATAGCGCAGAACGCTCTTGAGATAATCCAACAGCGTTTCCTGCGAGCGGTTCTGGCCCATTTCGCTTTCCTCCACCAGATATTCTTCGGGATAGAGCGCCAGGTCTACCACCGCCTGGTTTATTTCAAATATTGACATAGCACCTCGCTCTTTGAATTTCGACCCACTCAGCCCGCCTTAGCAAAAGCCGCCCGCAAAGCGGTACACGCCTCGTTTATAGCGGCTTTACCTGCGTCTATTATACCACCCAGCCGAAAGAAATTATGAATCATGCCATCATAACGGGTCTGTTGGACTGCGACCCCGGCCTGTTTCAAGCGGGCGGCGTAGGACTCGCCCTCGTCGCGCAAGGGGTCATATTCGGTGGTGATGACTAGGGCCGGGGGTAGGCCGCTCAGGTTTTCGGCCCGGAGTGGGGAAGCCATCGGATTTTTGGCATCGGCTTCGTCCGCCAGATAGTGATTCCAGAACCAAATCATATCGCCCCGGCTCAGATAATACCCCTCGGCATTTTCCTGATAAGATGCAGTGTTAGCCGAATAATGGTCAGTGACCGGATAGACCAGCAGTTGAAAAACCAGTTTTGGACCAGCCTTATCGCGGGCCAGCATCGTGACTACGGTTGCCAGATTGCCCCCGGCGCTATCGCCACCCACTGCCAGGCGGGTTGGGTCAATCTGTAGCTCCGCCGCATTGCCAGCGACCCATTCGGTAGTGGCGTAGGCATCCTCCACTGCCGCCGGGAACTTATGTTCCGGGGCTTTGCGGTAGCCTACCGATACTACCACGCAACCCGCACCATTGGCGAGACTGCGGCACACCGGGTCGAGAGTTTCAATACTCCCAATCACCCAGCCGCCGCCGTGAAAATAGACCAGGGCCGGATACGGGCCGTCCCCGCCGTGTTTGGGGTAGTAAAGCCGGGCGGGTATATCCCCACCTGGGCCGGGTATCTGGCGGTCTTCGGTGTAGGCCACTTCTTCTGGCTCACCGGCTAACGGAATAACATTCAGGGCCAGTCGCCGAGCTTCCTCCACTGGTAAGGTGTGGCGGGGCGGCGTACCAGCGGCTACCATCTGGTCAAGCAGGGCTTTGGCCTGGGGGTCAAGCAGCATGGGATAGAACTCCTTTTGAGCTAAAGCACAACCGCTTCGGCCTCAACGCTACTAACGGCGGGTTGGGTGAAGCTGCCGCGCACCAGGGCATATTCCAGACTATCCGCTAACGCCAGATAGCTGGCCTCAATCACGTTGGTGCTAGAGCCGACGGTGTGCCAACTATCCAGCCCATCACTGGAACTGATTGTCACCCGAATACGGCTGGCAGTCCCCTCGTCGTTCAAGACCCGGACTTTGTAATCGGTCAGACGGACGGTATTCAGTTGAGGATACGAGCTGACCAGGGCCTTCCGCATGGCCCGGTCAAGGGCATCCACCGGGCCATTACCTTCGGCGGCGGTGTGCAGAATCGTGCCTTCGACCAACAGTTTGACCGTCGCCTCGGACAGCAAATTGCCCTCGATGCCGCCCCGCCGCTCCGACAACACCACCATATCTCGCAGCTCAAAAGGCGCTTTATAGTCGGTCTGGGTGCGCCACATAATCAGCTCAAACGAAGCCTCGGCGCTCTCGAAAGAGAAGCCCTGGTTTTCCAGTTGCTTTATCTGGTCAATCACCTCGCGGACTTCGGCCTCACCCTTTCGCATTTCGAGGCCAATCTGATAGGCCTTGTGCAGCACGTTGGATTGTCCGCCCAACTCCGAAACCAAAATACGCTGGCGGTTGCCGACCAATTCCGGCTGGATATGCTCGTAAGTGCGGCGGTCTTTCATCACTGCCGACACATGGACTCCTCCCTTGTGGGCAAAGGCGCTGCGCCCGACAAAAGCCATCTGATTGCTATGGGGCAAATTGGCGACTTCCGCCACTAGATGCGACATTTCATACAATCGGTTCAGATTGCCTTCCGGCAGACAGCGATAGCCCATCTTGAGTTCCAGGTTGGCGATAGCCGATACCAGATTGGCATTGCCGCACCGCTCGCCATAGCCGTTAATCGTCCCTTGTATCTGTCGCACGCCCTCCCGGACGGCATAGAGGGTGTTGGCGCAAGCCAAATCACCGTCGTTGTGGACGTGAATCCCCAGGCGTACCCCCATTGGTTCGGTCACTTCGCGCACTCGCGCCATAATATCCGGCACTTCAAAGGTCAGCAACCCGCCATTGGTATCACATAGTACAATCCAGTCCGCCCCGGCCTCGGTTGCTTGCCGCAAGGTCGCCAGGGCGTATTCGGGGTTAGCCTTAAAGCCGTCAAAGAAATGCTCGGCATCGTAAATCAGCTCACGTCCGGCCTGTTTGAAAAAGGCTACGCTGTCGCCTATCATGTTCAGGTTTTCTTCCAGAGTAGTGTTGAGGGCGTGGGTCACGTGCAAATCCCAGGTCTTTCCGAAAATAGTCACCACCGGGGTTTTGCTTTGCATCAAGAGCCGCAAATTGCCATCGTTTTCAGGCCGGACATTCGGTTTGTGGGTACTACCAAAAGCGGTCAGCTTGGCGTTCTTCAGGTTCAAGTGACCGTTGGCGGCGCGAGTGAAAAACTCCTCATCTTTAGGATTGCTGCCGGGCCACCCGCCCTCGATATACGCCACCCCTAGTTCGTCCAGCTTCTTTGCCAGATTAATTTTATCCTCCACCGAAAAGCTGATACCTTCGCCCTGACTGCCATCCCGCAGGGTAGTATCATAAACCAAAATATTCTGTCGCTCCCCTGAAAAATCCATTCCCTTGCTCCTCTCGTCTGAAAAAGTGGTCAGTGGTCAGTGGTCAGTGGTCAGTAAATGAGTTTTGAGTTAAAATACCGCTGTTAGGTGGATTTTCTCAGCCCGCTGCCCTTTCTGACCACTGACCACTTTTATCCTGTAAATACTAATTTAGCCCCGAATGCTATTTGCTACTGCCTCGCCCATTTGGGTTGTGCCGAGTTTGGTCATCCCCGTCTCATAAATATCGGGGGTGCGGTTGCCCGCTTCCAGAACTGCCAGTACCGCGCCTTCGATGTCACTGGCCTCTTTTTCCAGTCCGTAAGTCAGGCGCAACAGCATCGCGGCGCAACCAATGGCCGCCAACGGATTGGCAATACCCTGCCCGGTGATGTCGGGGGCAGTGCCGTGAATCGGCTCATATAGCCCGAACTGCCCGCCCGCCGCATTAGTGGCGGTCCCCAGGCTGGCACTTGCCAAAAGACCCATCGAACCCGCCAGCATCGAAGCCTCGTCGGTCAGGATGTCGCCAAAAAGATTTTCGGTGACGATAACATCAAAGGAGGCCGGTTTGCGAATCAGCATCATCGCGGCGCTGTCCACCAGCAGATGTTCCAGCTCAATACCGGGATAATCGCGGTGAACCTCGTTAGCGATTTCGCGCCATAAGCGACTGGTATTTAGCACGTTCGATTTATCCACCGAGGTAACTTTCTGCTTGCGGCCTTTCGCCAATTCAAAGGCTACCCGTACAATCCGCTCAATTTCCTGTTCGCTGTAGGGCATTGTATCTACGGCTTTGCGTCCGCCTTCGTCGGTATAGCGTCGGCTGGGTTGCCCAAAATAGAGGCCGCCAGTCAGCTCACGCACCACGATTAAATCCACCCCTGCCAAAACTTCGGGCTTGATAGTGCTGGCGTTTTGCAACATTGGGACATTTTTGACCGGGCGCAGATTGGCGAAAAGCTCAAACGATTTGCGGAGTTTGAAAAGGGCCAATTCCGGGCGGCGCTCCATCGGCTCGTTATCATATTTGGGGAGACCTACCGCCCCAAACAAAATCCCATCGCTGGCCCGACACAAATCCAGGGTGGCCTCGGTGATAGCTACCCCCTCTTTTTCCAGCGCCGCGCCGCCGACCAGGGCCGGTTCATAATTCAAAGTATGCCCGTATTTATCGGCGACGGTTTTCAGTACCTTGAGGGCTTCGGTAGTTACTTCTTGACCAATGCCGTCCCCCGGCAACACCGCAATTTTGAGCAGCATCAGGAATCTCCTCCTTAAAACTTATGGCTTTTCTATATCGCGCTTGAATTTTCTCAAACTACTCGGACTAAGCGGTTTTTGACTGGTATGCCTCAACTCAAGTCAAGCAGGTAAATAAGAGTTTTTGGATCCTCAACGTAATAGTAAAGTATATAGCGATTGCCAACTTTAAGTTGCCTATAATTTTCACCAAGCCCTTGTGCCTGTGGTGCAAACCAGGGCCATTGTCGAATTGTATTTATATCGACAAGTACTTTTAATGCTACCTTCAGGCCGACCGTATCTTCTGGAATATTGCCGCGTTGCTCATCAATATAGGCTTTTATGTCAGCAACTTTCTCGGCCACGCGAGGATGATAAATTAGCTTTGCACCCGTCCGATTAGAACCATCAGGAGGCATTGCGGTATCTTTCCGGCACTAGCTGGTCGTAACCATCAGGCTTTGGAGTGTCGGTAAGTTCTATCCCAAGCTCAAGGGCTTGTTCTTCCCACGAAATTAACTCCCCACGTTTTTCAGCTTCTTTAGTTTCATAAAGTGCAATCTGTAACTCGATAGCAGTTAGCCGGTCTTGCAAATCTTGATAGTCAGAGATATTTATCAGTAAGGCAGCGGGTTTATTGTCTTTAATAATCACTTTAGAGGTATGTTCAAGATTCACCTCATCCACTAATCGCGACAGATTCTCTCTAACACTATCCAGGTCAAGTATATCTTGTTCTATATTAAGAATTTCAGACATTTATTACTCCCTTACTTCAAGCCTTAACTCATCCGTAAAGTCTTTATCTTTATATCCCAACCCTTCTAACCCGGCAAACGAGGATAGCAAACGGCTTTGTTTACTACCCTGCTACCGGATACGACAGCATTGTCTATTCTATGGAAAAGAGCCTACTAGCTCACGTAGGGTCGGCTCATCCCCGCGAGCGGGCCAAACTCGTCGCGGCGATAGGGGTCGGAGTTAGTGTCGTCCTGAAAATCGCCCATCGCAACAAACTTGTTGATGGCGTAGAGGAAGGCTTTAGCCGAAGCCGCGATTATATCGGTATCCGCCCCACGCCCATTGACCGTCCGCCCTTTATAAATCACCTTGAGGGTCACTTCGCCCAGCGCATCCTCGCCGCCGGTGACAGCCGTGACGTTAAACTCGGCAATATCGCAATCAATTTTGGCAATCTGGCTGATGGCTTTGCAAACCGCATCCACCGGGCCGTCCCCGGTTGCAGCCTGGGTTGTAATAGTCCCCTCGCTATCTACCAGCTTGACCGTCGCGGTTGGTACAATCTTGTCGCCCGTTGTCACCTGGAACTGTTCGAGGCGATAGACCGCCACCGTGTCGCCCTGAGCCTGATCCATAATCAGGGCCACAATGTCGCGGTCACTGACCACCTTCTTTTTGTCGCAAAGCTGCTTGAACTCGAAGAAGGCCCGGTTCAAATCCTCACCTTCCAGCTCATAGCCCAGGTCTTCTATTTTCTTGCGAAAGGCGTGCCGACCACTATGCTTGCCCAATACCAGATTGGTTTCAGCCTGCCCGACCAGCGAAGCATCCATAATCTCGTAGGTGCGCTTGTCTTTGAGCATCCCGTCCTGATGGATACCGGCTTCGTGGGCAAAGGCGTTAGAGCCGACAATTGCTTTATTGGGTTGCACCGGAATGCCGGTAAAGGTGCTGACCATCCGGCTGGTGCGATAAATCTGGTTGGTGTCTATCCCGGTGGTCAGGCCGTAAATATCCTCGCGGGTTTTCAGGGCCATCACGATTTCTTCCAGAGCGCCATTTCCGGCCCGCTCCCCAATCCCGTTGATGGTACACTCGACTTGACCCGCCCCGGCCCGTAAAGCGGTAATGCTGTTGGCAACCGCCAACCCCAGGTCGTTATGGCAATGGACCGAAATAACCGCCTTTTCGATGCCGCGCACCTTCTCCTTGACCGTCAGAACCATGTTTTCGTACTCGCCTGGGGTGGTAAAGCCAACCGTATCGGGCATATTGACCGTCGTCGCGCCCGCTTCAATCGCAATTTCAAGCATCTGGCACAGATAGCCGAGGTCGGAACGGGTAGCATCCTGGGCCGAAAACTCGACATCGGCGCACAGGCTACGGGCGTAAGCTACCATCTCGCGGGTCTGTTCCAGAGCTTCGGCACGGGTCAGCCGGAAAAGATGCTCAAGGTGAATATCGGAGGAAGAAATAAAGACATGAATGCGCGGGCGCTCGGCCTCCTTGAGGGCTTCCCAGGCTCGGTCTATGTCCTGCTTGCGGACACGGGCAAGGCTGGCGATAATCGGGCCTTTGACTTCGCGGGCGATGCGCTGCACCGACTCAAAATCGCCCGGTGACGAAATGGCGAAACCAGCCTCAATCACGTCCACTCCCAGCCGGGCCAGTTGTTTAGCGATTTCGACCTTTTCTTCTATGTTAAGGGTAGCGCCCGGCGACTGTTCGCCATCGCGCAGAGTGGTATCGAAGATAATCACCCGGCGGGAATCAGCCGACGGGTTCACTACATCAGGGTTCATTGCTCCTTGCCTCCTCTAAAACTAGGGGTCGGGGGTCAGGGAGCGGGGGTTTGGGGTCGGTAACCCCCTGTAAATCCTGTCCATCCCTGTTAAATTCAATTTCCCCGACTATTTCTTGTCGTTCAGCCAGCTCATCATGCCGCGCAATTGCTTGCCGACTACTTCGATTTGATGCTCTTTCTCGACCCGCCGCATGGCATTAAAAGCCGCCCGGTTGGTCTGGTTCTCAATAATAAATTCTTTGGCGAACTGCCCAGACTGAATCTCCTTGAGAATCTTACGCATTTCGGCCTTAGTCTCGTCGGTCACAATTCGTGGGCCGCGAGTATAGTCCCCATATTCGGCGGTGTCACTGATACTGTAGCGCATGTATTCCATCCCGCCTTTGTACAGCAGGTCTACAATCAGCTTCATCTCATGCATACACTCGAAATAGGCTGCTTCCGGCTGGTATCCGGCCTCGACCAAAACCTCAAATCCGGCCTTAATTAAAGCCGTAACTCCGCCACAGAGGACGGTCTGCTCCCCAAAGAGGTCGGTTTCGGTTTCCTCTTTGAAAGTGGTTTCCAGCACCCCGGCCCGCGCCGCCCCAATCCCCCGCGCATACGCCAACGCCTGCTGTTTGGCCTGTCCGGTGTAATCCTGGGACACCGCGACTAAAGCCGGTACTCCGCCGCCCTCGACATACACGCTTCGTACCAGATGGCCCGGCCCTTTAGGAGCAATCATGCTGACATCCACAAATTTGGGCGGCACAACCTGGCTAAAGTGAATATTAAAGCCGTGTGCAAACATCAGAGTATCGCCTTCTTTCAAATTCGGCTCAATGTCCTGGACGTAAACCGCCCGCTGGGTTTGGTCGGGCAACAGAATCATAATTACATCTGCCTCGGCGGAAGCTTCGGCTACGGTCTTGACCGGTAGATGTTTAGAAGCTTCTTCCCAGCTTTTGCTGCCTTTGTATAGCCCGACCCGCACATCACAACCACTCTCGTGCAAATTCAGGGCGTGAGCGTGGCCCTGACTGCCATAGCCGACGATTGCAATTTTCTTGTCTTTGATAAGGTCAAAATTCGCGTCCTTATCGTAATACAGTTTCGCCATTATCTCCTCCTCGTAAATTAAAAAGCTTCCCCTTTGAATTAATTAAATCTCAATGTCGCCAAAGCTAAACCGACGCGAAGCTCAGGTCTTTCGCTCGGCTAACCACGCTCCGACTTCCGCCACATTCGAGAAATCGAGCAAAGCCTCGCTCAATTCTTCCAGTTGCTTTAACGATAAAGCGTTAATACCCTGTTCCAGTTCCGGCTCAAGCTCTCCAAACCGCCGCTTTAGCAGTGGTAAGATAACCGAAATTGTACCTTCCTGATGGCCTTCCGCTTTGCCTTTTCTTATTCCGGCCCGTTCGATACTGGTTACATATGGCATAAATTCTGCCTCCTCATATCTATGTCTCGAAAAATGTCTGGGAAAAAGAAGTCCAGAAATTCCTGAAAGAAGCTTTCCAGTAACTCTTTCCAGACGCTATCTTTATCGCTGCGGGAACGGCCTTTGCGTGGCATTTAGAAAACGTAATCCCAGATATTCTCGTGGGTCGGCTTCCAGGCCATCAGCCGGTCATAAGCCTGGCGTACCAATGGCTCAAGTCCGATAGCAACCTCGTCGCGGTTGACTGTCCCGATCCGCTGCACAAAATGATGCACATCGCCTTCAAATAGCTCGTACGCCGCTTCGATACAGACCCGAACTACCGGGCTGCCAAAATCGCTGACCACCATCATCCGGCGGCTCATCTCACCTTCGGGCGCAAGATGGCAAAACATATAAATCTCCGAGTCGTTGGTGGCAAAACGGGGCGCGGCCTCGACCAGTTCGGTCTGTAAAAACTTATCCAACGAATCGGCAGCCAGATGAGCAAGTTCCTGGCTGGGTATAATTTTAGTTGTCACTTCTCCTCCTCCAAAAACCTCTGAATAAGGATGCTGGATACTTCAAGAGTACCCATCAGGGCAAAGAATGAAGAAGGAGCAAGCCGGTCTATTTCTAATCAGGCTATTGGATGAATAAAGTCTTCATCCCGCTCCTTCCTTCTACTTCTTACTTCTTCAACCCCTAAATCGCGCCGACTGCTACACTGCCCCGCGCCATTGCTACCCGTCCGGTACGGACACTTTCTTTGATACCGTAGCGCCGAAGAAGTGCGAAAAACCGCTCGACCTCTTCCTCCGGCCCGGTAATCTCGACAGTAATCGAGTCGGCGGCGACATCCAGCACCCGCGTTTTGAAGATTTCGCAGAACTGCATTATCTCCGCCCGCGATTCTGGCTTATCAGCGGTGACTTTAATCATCGCCATTTCCCGCACTAAGGTATTATCCTGAGTCACATCGGCGACCTTGATAACTTCCAGCAGCTTATAGAGTTGCTTGGTCAGTTGTTCTACAATATCATCTTCCCCGCGTACGGCTAACGTCATTCGGCTGACATTGGCCTCCTCGGTATGACCGACGCTGAGGCTTTCGATATTATAGCCTCGTCGCCGGAAAAGGCTGACCACCCGGTTTAGCGCCCCCGGTTCGTCCTCCAGATGAACGATTATGGTATGTAAACTTTCACTTGTAGTTGCAGTTGCCACAGAAACACTCCCTATTTACGATTTACGATTATGGTTGTGGGCAACTTACTCCCGGCTCATTTCTGTAATCGTAAATCGTAAATCCTAAATCGTAAATATCTTAGCCTTCCTCAATCGCGTCCAGGTTCGAGCCACCTGGTGGCACCATCGGAAATACCATCCCGCCTTCCGGTATCACAAACTCAACTAAAGCCGGGCCGGGCCAATCATTGGCTTCCTTTACCACTCGTGCCACATCTTCCGGTTGGGTTACGCGCCAGGCTTTGACCCCGTAAGCTTCCGCCAGTTTGCAATAATCCGGGCCACTAATCGGGGCGCTGTGGAAACGGGCATCGTAAAAAACCTTCTGCCACTGCCGAATCATCCCCAAAACCCCATTGTTGAAAATCGCGATTTTCACCCGAATATCGTCCTGGACACAGGTCGCCAGTTCTTGTAAATTCATCTGGAAACCGCCATCCCCCGAAACCGTCCAGACCGGCACAGTTTCATCCTTGATTGCCAGACGGCAACCCATCGCCGCCGGAAAGCCAAAGCCCATCGTCCCCAGCCCGCCGCTGGAAATAAAGCTGTTGGCCTTGCGGAAGTTGAAGTGCTGGGCCACCCACATCTGATGCTGGCCTACATCTACCGTTATCACGGCTTCGTCCCCCAACACCTCGGACATCTGCTGAATAATATAGGCTGGCGGTAGCGAACCGCGCCGCTCCATTTCGTTAGCCCGCCGCTCGGTATCGCGCACCTTCCAATCGGCGATTTTTTCCAGCCATTCAGGATGGGTTTTTTCCTCAATACTTTTGTTCAACACTTTTAGCACATTCCTGATGTCGCCCACAATCGGCACGGCAACTGACACGTTTTTGCCGATTTCCGCCGGGTCAATATCAATGTGAATTACCTTTGAATTACGAGCAAAGGTTTTCAGGTTGCCAGTCACGCGGTCATCAAAACGCATTCCGATGGCAATCAGCACATCTGACTCGTTAATGGCGTGGTTGGCGTGAATACCACCGTGCATTCCTGGCATTCCCAGGCTCAGGCGATGAGCGGTCGGGAAGGCGCTCAGACCTTGCAGGGTGCTGATAACCGGGATTTCGGCTTTCTCGGCCAGTTCCGCCAACTCCTCATAAGCCCCCGCCACGTTCACCCCATGTCCATGCAAAATTACCGGATGTTGGGCCTCATTAATCATTTTGGCGGCTTGCTTAATCTGGCGGGCGTGTCCGAAAACGTTGGGATTATAGCCCCGCAATTTTACTTCGGTTGGGTAGCCCGAAAAATAGGTCTTGCCCTGGAAAATATCTTTGGGAATATCCACCAGCACCGGGCCGGGCCGCCCGCTGTGGGCCAGATAGAAAGCTTTCTTGATCGTTTCGGCGAGGTCGGCAGTGTCCATTACCAGCCAGTTATGCTTGGTAATCGGCAGCGTAATCCCGGTTATGTCAGTTTCCTGAAAGCTATCTTTGCCAATCATCGGGCGGCCTACCTGCCCGGTGATAGCAACCAGGGGGGCGCTATCCATATGGGCGGTAGCAATAGCCGTCACCAGGTTGGTTGCGCCAGGGCCACTTGTCCCCATACACACCCCAACTTTGTTGGTTACACGGGCAAAGCCGTCGGCAGCGTGACCCCCGGCCTGCTCGTGCCGCACCAAAATATGCCGAATTTCAGGGTACTCGCTCAAAACGTGATAAAGCGGTAAAATTACGCCGCCAGGGTAGCCGAAAATAGTTTCGACCCCTTCGGAAATAAGACATTCGCACAAAATTCGTGCGCCATCCAGTTGGCGGGCCGTAAATCGGCCTTGCTCATCTGGGGCGGGCATACCGGGCAATTGGTTTGGGCCGGTTAGCGGAGCATTAGCAATCAGCGTCATTTGTTATATATCCTCCTAAATCCTTCAACACCTTTTCTTGTGCTTATTGTAATCATTTTACTTCGTTAAAGCTAATAAAACTATAAAATTGGCCTTTGCCTGATAAGGCAATTGTGCATCTGGCCCTTTGAATTGCCTTAAATAAAGGGTTAGGCCAAAAACCGGGCCGAGCTATAACTCAATCCGTTTTCAGGTGCAACTCTGCGCCTAAAATTTATTTGTTTTATAAAAAAGTCTGGTTTGGTCTGGTTAGAAAACGCTTGGCTCTTTAACTTGCGGGTGCGGTTGAATGGATTACTTCCTCGTAAACCTACCGGCCCGGTTATTAAAGACCAAGCAGAATAAGTACGAGGTTTACCAAAATAATCAGGTTAAGGCTAATAATGAGGGAAAGGGAGAGGGCAAGGGGAGTAATAAGGGCAGCGCGGCGAGTTTGAGGCAGAGTAATGGCGATGGCTTGGGCCGACCAATTAGTTTGGGCCATCGCCTGCCGACGATAGCTTTGCATATAACAGGGCTGTTCCTCATTGTTGCGGTACATTTGCCTAGTTCCTTTCTTGATTAGCCGTAATTTTTCGGCTCTCTCCTAACTTTCGGGGGTGGTGCGCCTCGCCCACCTTTTACTAACTATTTGCTTGATACTACTTGCAAAAAAACCTCCCGGTTGGGAGGTTTCGGCTTGCGGTTGAGCTGCTTAGTTGCTCAATTTACTGCCCGCCGATACTCCCCTGCGTATAATTGATACGAGGGCTACAAGAATAATAAGTAGAAGGAGAACGCGGAGAAAACCAGCGCCTTTTTTGTCCTTCTTGCCAATTTGTTCGGCTATGTCGCTAACTACTTCCTGGGCTTCTTGTATGGCTGTTTCAGCCTTGGTTTTCGCCATAAAGTAGGGCAAACCTTTCTGCTCTTGGTTACTCGTAATAGAATTTTGGGTGGGCCTGTGCATCCAAGCAAAATCGCGCCGCATTGCGCTCAATTTAGAGTATAGTATCATAGCTTTTGAGCAACTGTCAAGTTACAATTCGGTGTTCGCTCCGGTAAAGTCCAATATAAAAAGCAAGCGCCACTACCTCAGCCTGGAGTGGCGCTTGCTTTTTATACGTTAAATAATTACCAGGGCCACAACCCGGCGGTTTTCAGGTTGAAGACGGCCTGTTCCAGACGATTGCCGCTCTCGGCTCCCGCCAGATGCGTTGCCGTCGGTACTAGGGCTAACCGACGGCAACTGGAAAGCCATTCCGCCTCGCCCAATCCACGCTTGAGATAGCGGTTGAGTTCAAAAGCCAGCGATTCTTCCAGCAAAGGTAAGTGGTGAGTTTTGAGGGTGTCGTTAGCAAACATTAGATTTTCTCCCTGCTTTCTTTCTCAACCTCAGAGGTAAAGAGTTTAGACTGTCATGTTTAAGCTGCATCGTAAGTTTAACTGTTCTAGAGTGAAGGGTTTTATTAAAACCTGGCTATATCTTAATACATGGCTCTGAATATCTGATGAATCCGACCTATTAAAGAAATTACATTGTTAGGGATGTTATAAGTTATATTGGCGGATAGGCCCGACAATTCTTTCACTACGTCAATTTACAGGCTTTCCCAATTAAGTTATACTTGCTCTCAGCCAGCCTGGAAAACCTAAAATTCTACTAAATCTGATTGCAATAAAATGAACCTACTTGAAAATCCTCTAATAACTCCACTCTTGCGGGTGGACGAGCCTAAACGCACCCGACGGGCGCAAGCCCTTGAGATTTTGGGGGCAGGGCTGGCGGCAGTCGAACCGGGTGCGGCGGTGCGCCATAATCTGACTGTAGATGAAGGCCGCCGGGTCTTGAAGGTCGCCGACCAGGAATATTCGCTGGACAGCATTGAGCGGATTTTTGTGGTGGGGGCGGGCAAGGCTGGAACTCCGATGGCTCTGGCGGTAGCGGATATTTTGGGGGAGCGGTTGACCGCCGGGGTGCTGACGGTAAAGTATGGGCATAATTCGTCCGAGCCATTACCAGCCCGCTTGAATATCTATGAGGCCGGACATCCGGTGCTGGATGAGGCCGGGATTCAGGCTACCACCCGAATTACCAACCTGCTTGCCGACTTGACGGAGCGCGATTTGGTTTTGGCGCTTATCAGTGGCGGTGGCTCGGCCCTGCTGGAACAGCCAGTGGTGGGGGTGACTTTGGCGGATATGCAAGCCGTGACCGGGGCATTGCTCAAATGTGGGGCGACTATCAACCAGCTCAACGCGATTCGCAAGCATCTTTCGCGGGTGAAAGGTGGGCAGTTGGCCCGGCTGGTTGCTCCGGCCCGGCTGGTCGGCCTCTTGCTCTCGGACGTGGTGGGTAGCCCGCTGGATGTTATTGGCAGTGGCCCGACGGTGCCGGATACTTCCACTCTCCAGGAGGCTTATGGGATTATAGAAGGTCTTGGACTGCTTTCCACCGGGCAAGTGCCGCCCTCGATTTTGAGCCATTTTCAGCGCGGTCTAGCCGGGGAAGTTTCGGAAACCCCCAAACCGGGCGACCCTATTTTTGAACGGGTGCAGAATGTGGTGGTCGCGGACAACCGGGTGGCAGCGCAGGCGGCGCTGGCGAAGGCTGCCAAGCTGGGGTTTAATACTCTCTTGCTTTCGACTTTCATCGAGGGTGAAGCGCGGGAGGTGGCCCGCGTCTTAGCGGGGGTGGCCCGCGAAATCCAGGCCACTGGACAGCCGATAGCTCGGCCTGCTTGTATCCTGGCGGGCGGGGAAACCACCGTTACGATTAGGGGCGAGGGACTGGGCGGGCGCAATCAGGAACTGGGGCTGGCGGCGGCTCTGGCAATCGAAGGGCTGACCGATGTCATGATTGTGGCACTGGCGACGGATGGCAGCGATGGCCCAACTGATGCGTCGGGGGCGATAGCCGAAGGCGATACCGTCAGGCTGGCCCGGCAAAAAGGCCTCGACCCGGCTGATTATCTCCGCCGTAACGATGCCTATCACTTTTTTGAGGCGGCGGGCGGTTTGGTGAAAACTGGCCCGACCCATACCAATGTCAATGACCTGACCATGATTCTGGTCTTTTAGTGGTTTGAGCCAGAAGGCGCAGTGGCCCATTCCAGGAAAGTGAGCCGATTCATCGCTTCTGATGCCGATTGCCCACACATTTCGGCTGAGGGTTTTAGATTACGACAGACCAAAGGCCGCTCCGGTGTGCCGAACAACTGGCAGCGATTGTCAGGACTGAGATTGACGCAGCGCACCCCCGCCGGTTTTCCATCCGGCATCCCCGGCATCGCCGACGAAATTGAAGGCGCGATACAACACGCCCCGCACCCGACCCGACATTCCATGTGATGACCTCTATATTTAGGACTTTCGCTTGCAAATCGGGGTAAACCTAGAAAAGTTATATATGAAAAATTTACTGAGTAAATTTTTCATATATAACCAAACCCGGTTTCGGGTTTAGCTCGATTATCCTCAAAGCAAAAAATCATTCCAGGCTAAAGTCCTAATTTGCTAACTTTATTCGGCTTTACCTTCCTGGCCCTTCATCTCGAATTTCTGATTTTTATATGCTCCGAAATGACGATTTTCGGCCTCAGCTTCCGAGATAGCCTTTATTTTGAGCGAATAGAAATGGCAGACCGAGGCTTTGCAAACTGGGTCAGGGGTATTACAGGCGGTACAAAACAGACGGATTTTTTTGTAGAGCGCCTTTTGTTTGTCAAATTCGGGGTCCTGCCGGTCACCTTCCCGGATTACTTCTTTCAGATACTCAAAACGGTCAGTTGAAAGGCCCATAGGTTTTTGCTCCTTATCGTGGAAAATCAAATATCGGAAATCGAAAAATCGAAAATTCATAATTCAAATTAGGGCTGAAAGACCCAGGCCTCGGCGGTACTGAGCGGGCCGTTGCTACCACTACCTTGATTGTAGCCACCGGCCAACAATACTTTACCGTTAGGCAGAGTCGTGGCAGTCATGAAAAAACGGGCGGTGTCCAAGGTCCCAATCGAGACCTTAAAGCTGCGGCTGGATGGGTCATAAACTTCGATTGACTGTGCGCCCCCGGCTATCAACACTTGTCCGTTTGGTAATACCGCCGTGCTATCCATCAGCTTGAAGCGACCAACGCTCATTTTACTGGTAGCGGTGAAAGTCGCAGTAGTCGGATCGTAAATTTCGGCACTCATATAGCGGCCATTCCAATCGCGGTTGTCCGAACCGCCGGTTATTAAGACCTTGCCGTCGGTTAGCAGAATAGCAGCGTGTTTGTGACGTACTATGCTCATACTGCCGAGGGTTAGCGTAAAAGTACCCACAGCGGGGTCGTATAGCTCGGCACTGGTAAAAAGGGTTTGGTTGGGATAACGACCCTTTGCCCCTCCCACGATTAGCACCTGCCCATTATTGAGCAAGGTCGCGCTATGGGCCACTCGTGGGCTAGAAAGTGAGCCAGTCCCCGCAAACGTGCCGCTAACCGGGTCATAAATTTCCGCGTTGGCGATTATTGGTTGTTGCGAACCGTCAAAGGTGGTGCCGCCCGTCACCAATACTTTACCATTAGTTAGCAGGGTGGCGGTATGACCACTTCGAGGACTTGCCATGCTGCCGGTCAAAGTGAATGTGGCGGTAGTCGGGTCATAAAGTTCGGCACTGGTGAGAGAGGCTGGGCCAGAACCACCTATAATCAGCACCTTGCCATTGGGTAGGAGGGTGGCGGTATGCGCGGCCCGCTTGACCTGCATTGGGCCGGTGACAGTAAAAGCGGCCCGGATATAATCAAATAATTCGGCACTATTCAAAATAACGTCATTGCGTTCCAGGCCACCAGTAATCAAAACCTGCCCGTTATTGAGCAAAGTCGAAGTATGGGTAGCACGGGCCACCTTCATCGGTTGGGCCACAGTAACCAGCGTGCCAGCGTTGGCGGCAGTCGGTTGATTAATCGCGGTGGGGGTTGGAAAATCTGCTCTGGTAGCAGATGGAGCGGATGTAACATTACCATCCGGCGTGACCGGATTAGACCCAACCCTAGTTGATGAAGGCGGAGTCGGGTTTACATTGCTACTGCAAGCTGCCAGCAGCACAAGCAAAGCCAGCAAACTGGTTAAAACCTTCGGTTTCAATTTCGGTTCTCCTCTCCTGCTCATATTCAAACAGGTACAAGAGGAATTTAGCCTGTGGAATATTGGGCCAAGTCGTTGCCACTATTCCGCCTCGGTTGGCGGGTTATTTTTGAGGTAATCAGCAATTTCGGGAGCCGCCTGGGCTGCATATTCGGTCAGGGCTTGCTCGGCCTGAACATCAAACAGGCTGCCATCTTCCCGGTTCAAGACCATCAATGCTCCCAATAGTTGACCTTCGTGGTAGACCGGGACTGCCAGGGCGGTTTCAATCCCCAAAGCTTTTACCTGGTCTTGGCGCACCCGCGTATCCCCCGCCGTCGAGCAAATCAATTGGGCTTCCCCGGCCTGAAAGGTTACGCCACATAGTCCGCTTGTAGCCGAAGGCGCACGCCGACCCTGTAACCGGGCGATATGTTTGCCCGCCCCGGTAATATAGTGAACCATTTGTCCAGCTTCTTCGGCTAATGCAACCACACTGGTTTCGGCCTTGGTCAGGCTTTTGGCGACTTCCGCGACTTTCACCAGACCTTGCAAAGCCGGATTTTCAGCAGTTTCGGACATCATTAACTCCTATCAAATCTTTTTTACAGGGATATAATTTTACAGGGATATAATTGGAAATCTAAAATCTGAAATGCTCCCAACCCCACCTATTCTGTTTGTATATTCCTGTTAAATCTGATTGAGGCTGCTACGCCTTATATATTCGATTTTAGATTTTAGATTTTAGATTTCCCGCCAGATATTCGGCGACCTGGCGAGCGGCTTCCGGGGCATATTGTTTGAGGGTTGCTTCATCCTCAGTCGTAAACGGCTGACCGTCGGCCCGGTTCAAAAGCAGCATCGCGCCCAGCAACCGGCCTTCTTGTCGCAGCGATACCGCCAGGGCCGACTCAATATTCAATAATTCAGCATGGTCTTGACGGACACGGCTATCACCTTTGGTCTGACAAACCAAGACCGGTTCTTGATTGACGAAAGCCGTCCCGCACAGTCCGCTACCCTCGGCTGGGCCACGCCGCCCGGTAATCCATTCGGCATGCTTGCCGACCCCAATCGTGAAGTCAGCGATTTCGCCTTCGTCTTCTGCCAGGGCTACGACACTGGTTTCCGCCCCAGTCAAGGCTTTAGCCTGTTCCGCTACCTGTACCAATATATGTCGGGGGTCATCTTTACTCATTATCACGGCGTTTTACTCGACCTTCGTTTCGTTGATAACCATCACTTTAGTAATCTGGCCTTTGTCAATATACTGCCAGGTGCGGCAGCGATGGGTAGCATCCACCAAATGAATCAGTTCCGCCATACTCATATCGGGGTTTTCCTTGTAGACCCAGGTCAGGACTATATCATCATTACCCACTTCCGAGGCGCTACCCCGCAGACGGGGAATATCAAACCACAGCCGCCCGTCCTCGAACTTGCCGGGAAAGTCCTGGGTTTCGACCTTGCCATCGGGCCAGGTATAAATATTGCGCTGGGCATACTCCGGGCCGTTGCGCCGGATTTCCAGACGGCTTTTATGCTGATAAAGTATCTTGCCCTCAGTATCAATCAGGGTATAAGTCCCTTCCCACGCCCCCATGTGCCGCTCAAAAATCGGAAAATCCGCCATAATTCCTCCGTTGTAAAAAATGGTCAGTGGTCAGAAAAATAGAGAGCTGAGTGCCGAGAAAATCCGGCTAGTATCTGGCATTTTAACTCAAAACTAACTTAGTGGTTTGGCCCGCTTTTTCTTAGGCGGGTGGTTCACATCGTAGCTTACCTGAACCCAGGGGATGACCGTTTCCAACTCCTCCAGGGTGCTGACTTTAGCCCCGATCCAGCCCTTATGCCCGATATATTTGGGAACTTCTACAAACGGTAAGCTAAGAGCGTATTCTCTTTCGCCCAACGGCAACCGCACATTTACATATAAATAATCTTCATGCTCGCTGGCATAGACAAAGATTTTGCCTTTGATTAACCGAAAGGCTCGGTCGCCATACGGAAAATTTTCTTCAACCTCGCTATAGCTAAAGGCCAGTTGCCGAATTTTTTCTAAAAACCCTAATATCTCCGGTTTTTCGCCCGGCAGCGCGTCTTCCTGAGTACGAAACGGCTTGTTTAGCTCATAGCTCAAGCTAATCCAGGGAAGTACCGCGTCGAGTTCGGCCTGAGTACGCACTCTGGCAGTAATCCAACCTCGCTCCCCCATTTCTTTGGGGTTTTCGACATAAGGCTGATTTATCGCCACTTCTCGCGCCGCCCCAACTAATCGGACGGTAATATCCAGATAATCAGGCTGCTCTTTGAGAAAAAGAAAATTTCGGCCTTTGATGTCTCGAAAAAAGCCTCGATTGCCCCAGGGAAAGTATTCCTCAGCGCCCTCAAAACTTACCGCTACCTGCCGGGCCTGCTCCAGAAAATCAAGCACGGTGGGTGATATAATAAGCGGTTTTGCCAATGATTTAGCCATTTAATCTTGTCAGTTTCCAACAGAGGTGGGCTTTTATTTTAAGTTCCTACCCCTAGATAAAGTTCCTTGACCTGCGGGTTCTGCTTGAGTTCGGCGCAAGTGCCTTCCAGCGCGATGCGACCCCGTTCCAGCACATAACCCCGGTCAGCCAGCTTGAGGGCCACCGAAGCCACCTGCTCTACCAGTAGTATCGTCAAACCTTGCTTTTTGTGCAACTGTCCCAAAAAGTCGTAGACCTCGCGGACGATAACCGGAGCTAGGCCCAGGCTTGGCTCATCCAAAATCAGCAGGCGAGGACGAGTCATCATGGCTCGGCCTATCGCCAGCATCTGCTGTTCCCCACCCGAAAGCGTCCCGGCTAACTGCCCGCCCCGCTCTCGCAAGCGCGGAAAAAGACTCAAGACCCGCTCGATTTCCTCGTTAAAAACCTTCTTGTTGCCCCGCAACAGATAGCCGCCCATCGCCAGATTGTCCAATACCGTCAGATTGGTAAAGACCTGACGGCCTTCCGGGACGTGGGCGATACCGAGTTTGGTAATCAAGTTGGGGCTTTTGCCCGAAATCTCCTGCCCGTTAAAGCTGATTTTGCTGCCCGGCTGAGGTCGTATCAGCCCTGAAATCGTCCGCAAGGTCGTGGTTTTGCCCGCGCCATTCGCCCCGATGATTACCACCGCCTCGCCTTCGTTGACGTGCATCGCGGCGCTATTCAGGGCGCGGGCCGTACCATAGTTTACCGAAACATTTTCCAGAGATAAAAGCATGTAGCTATTCCTGCCTATTCCTTGCCGGTTATTCCCGCCCCAACCTCGCTCCAGGCCGCGACATCCTCGGTACTGGCCTCCTCGTAATCTTCGTCCGCCCCCAAATAAGCCGTGATGACCTGGGAATTGCGCTGGACTTCTTCCGGTAGCCCTTCCGCCAGCTTTTCGCCATAGTTGAAGCAAGTGACCCGCTCCGCCAGCTTCATCAAAAAGTCCATGTTGTGTTCAATCAACAAAATGGCGACTCCCTGAGCTTTCAGTCGGTCAATCAGCCCCGAAAGGCCACGCAATTCTTCGGCGGTCAGCCCCGTCGCCGGCTCATCCAATATCAAAAGAGCCGGGCCAACCGCCAAAGCGCGTGCCACTTCCAGCAAGCGGCGTTGTCCGTGCGTAAGAATCGTGGCAGGCTGATAGGCGTATTCTTCTAATCCGACCTGAGCCAGCAAAACCAGAGCCTTTTGTCCTAAAACCCGCTCCTCTTTTAACATCGAGGGCAAGTGCAAGAGACAGCTAAAGAAATTCTGTTTAGTGTGCAAATGCAGCCCGACCAGCATATTTTCCAGGACGGTCATTTCGCCAAAGAGCCGAGAGGCTTGGAAAATCCGCACGATGCCCCAGCGGGCCAGCTTGTGGGGGTGGGGCTTGGCTATTGGCATGCCGCCGTATTCCAGATTGCCCTCGGTGCGGGGCATATAGCCACTGACGGTATTTACAAAAGTGGATTTCCCGCTCCCGTTTGGCCCAATCAATCCATGAATTTCGCCGTATTCCACTTGTAAATTTACCCCGTTTAGGGCGCGAAGTCCACCAAACCGCTTGACCAGGTTACTGACCTTGAGTATCGGTACGCCATTCCCGGCCTTGTTTAACAGGGTCTGGTCTATCGGGTGAACCGCTTCGGCCACGATACTAGCCTGTTCCGCCTCATTTTGGGGGGCGCTAACCTGGACGGTCAAGAGCTTCTTAAAATAGCGGCCCGGTTTGGTTAATAACCACGTCCCGACAATCCCACGCGGTATGAGGGTCATCGTCAGGAGCAAGATAATTCCGTAGGCTAGAACCTGATAAGACGTGCCATTGGTGGTTTCGGTGGCCTGATTAATCCAGTTTCCCGCCAGAACCAGCAACCGCTCGATGATGACCGCGAAGATTACCCCTAGCACCGGCCCAGCCAGGGTTGCCGCCCCGCCGATAAACAAGCCGACAAAAATGGTCAAGGTGCTGTCCAGCGCCGCCAGCGAGGGATTGACAAAACCATTCAGCGAAGAATAGAGCGCCCCGGCCATGCCCGCGAACCCGGCACTCAGGGTAAAACTTACCAGCTTGTAATTAAAGACTGCCACTCCCAAAGTTGCGGCGGTTTCTTCGTCTCCCCGAATTGCCAGAAAGGAACGCCCGAATTTGGAGCGCACAATATTGCGGATAAGCCAGTACGATACCCCCACCAGTACCCAGATAAGATAAAAATACTGGATTAAATCCAGTTTCCAATCCAAAATAGTTGGGCGTGGAATTCCGACCACCCCATCTTCTCCGTTGGTGACAGCAGTCCAGGCCAGAGCAATCTGGATTAAAATCAAATTGAAACTGAGAGTAATCATGGCAAAGTAAAGATGAGCCGCCCGCAAGGTCGCCAGGGTGATAAGTGCGCCAACCAACCCCGCCCCGACAAAAGCCAAAGGTAGCGAAAGTAGAAAAGGCAGCTTGAGGCGAGTTATCATCAGTCCGACGGTGTACGCCCCGATTGCAAACAAACCGCTCTGGGCCATCGAAACTAGATCGGTATAACCCAGCGCCAGATTGAGCGAGGCCGTCAGCAGAATCAAAATTCCGACCTGAGCCGCCAGTTTAATATAAAAAACGTTGCTGCCGACCAATTGAGGCCAAAAGAAAATAATCAGGGTCGCCACTGGCAACCACCCCCAGCGAACTGCCATCGCGCTCGAGTTGGGGCTGTTTGGGGTCTTTCTAAAAGTTTGCGGCGGGCTTATAGTTGCCTGGCTCACTAGCTTACTCCTCTAAAAAAGTGGTCAGTGGTCAGTAGTCAGTAGAAAAGTGCTGAGTGCTGAGGGCTGAGTAAAATTGCTCACCACTAACCGAATTTACGTCCGTCTTCCGAAACTCAGTCCTCAGTCCTCAGTCCGGCCTTTCCCCCGATCCCGTTAGCTCGCTTTAGCCGGGCGTGGTTTGAGCTTTACGGCGGAACTGAGCGAGGCTAATCCGGTGGGCTTGAGCAACAAGACTAATGCTAGAACCGAATATACCAGGATATTTGCCACGTTAGCCGACGAGAAGATGGACACACAGATTTGCTCAAGCAAGCCGATTAAAAAGCCGCCCAGGATTGCTCCACGTGGGCTGCCCATGCCGCCCAACACCGCCGCCACAAAGCCTTTGATACCCAGGTCAAGCCCCATATAGGCATCCGCCCCGGTCAGAGGCGCAATCAGGAAGCCCGCCAGCCCAGTGATAACTGCGCTTAGTATGAAAGAGAGACTGATAATCCAGTTGACCGGAATACCCATCAGCGAGGCCACCGCGCTATTATTGGAAGTAGCTTGAATGGCTTTGCCGATAAAAGTGCGGGTGAGAAACAGCTCCACCGCCACCATCAAGACCACCGCGAAAACCAGAATCAGAATACGTTGCCAGCTTATCCCGACGCTAATTCCGCCAAAATTTACGTCCAGCACTCCTTTGACCAAGGGCGGCGGCACTCGCGCTTCCGTGCCGAAAGGCAAAATCGGCAAAGTCAGGCCATTACGGATTATCAGGGCTACCGCCAGAGTGGAAATAATCCAGCCGAAACTGGATTTCGCCAGTTTGGTTGGAATCATCACCATTTTTTCCACAATATAGCCGCAAATTACCATAATGGCGATTAGTCCTAATAGCGCCAGCGGCAAAGGCCATTTATATTCGACCTCTAGCTGAAAAGCGACCAGCGCCCCGATTGCCAGAAATTCGCCCTGAGCCAGATTCAATATTTTGGTGGTGGCATATATCAGGTTATAGCCGATAGCGACCAGGGCATAAATCGCCCCAATCGCTACTCCGCTTATAATCGCCTGTAAAAACTGGCTCATGCTGGTTTAGTCCTTAGGTTTACCCGATAAAGTCGGAGCGTACGCTCTAGTGCGGTACACCCTTACGCGCTCGTTGAACTATTACAATTTCACCTCATCAAAGCCCAGCGTCCCATCGGCCTTTTTCACCCACTTATAAAAATAGAGTGAACCTTCCCGATAGCTTTCGCGATTGTCCGGGGTGAGCGTCAGCGCCACTCCGCCGGGGGCTTCGTCCTTGCTCAACTTGGTTTTTTCGATTTCGGCCTTGATTTTGGCAACATCCATCGAACCAGCCCGGTTGACTGCCTGCGCCCACACCCGCACTCCGTCCGCCGCCAGTGGTGAACCCTTGATGGCTTTTGAGCCGGTAGCATCGGTCTGGATGCCATATTTGTCAATAACCAGCTTGATATGTTCGGCATAGGCTTTGGGTTGTTCGGCGGTAGGTACTCCGGCGGGCCAACCGCGATACCCATTCACGAAAAACGTGCCGAGCGCCTGGTCGCCACCCAGCGAGGCGTAGGTATAGCCTTCCAGCCCACCGACCCCGTAAATCGCGGCCTTGTATCCAATCTGGCTCATAGCTTTGGGAACTCCGGCGGCGAGGGTGGAGTTACCGGTGGTAATAATCACCGAGTCTGCTCCGGCCTCTTTAACTTTTCCGGCGCGGGTCGAAAGGTCTTTTTCGTCAGCCTTGAAAAGCTCGGTTGCTACCAGTTGGATGTTATTCTTTTTGAGGTAATCCTCCAAAATAACGACTGCACCTTTGCTGGTAGCATCATCTACTCCCATAATGCCGACCTTCTTGGCCCCTTGCTTGACCAAAATTCGCATCATTTCGAGATACTGAAGTTTGTCAGGTTGTTGAAGCCGATAGGTGTAGGGCGAATCTTCCAGTACGCCTTCCCCGGCGACGGTCACAAGCATTTGCGGTATTTTGGCATCGGTCACAAGCTGCTTGACGGCCAGGGCGTTAGCGGTAAAGGATGGGCCGAGCAGCATCGAAATCTTGTCGTTGCTGATAAGGTCTTGAATAGCTGTAACCGAATCGGCGGTAGCGGCCTTGTCGTCCTTAGTTACCAAGACCAGCTTTTTGCCCAAAACGCCACCTTTGGTATTTATCAAATCTATCTCGACCTGGGCGCTATTAGCGAGGTAAACTCCCAGAAAGCCTAACGGCCCGGAGAAGGGGCTGACTAACCCAATTTTTAGCTCTCCACTCAGGGCGGTAGCGGCGGTCGTCGCACCGGCGGCAGCAGTAGTTGCGGCGGGAGCAGCCGTCGTAGCAGCAGCGGCGGTAGTCGCGGCGGGAGCAGCCGCCGTCGTAGCAGCAGCGGTAGTTGCGGCGGCGGCAGCCGTCGTTGCGGCGGCGGTAGTTGCAGCAGCGGCAGCCGTCGTTGCGGCGGCAGTAGTTGCGGGGGCAGAGGTCGCGGTGCTATCGCCGCAGGCCATCAACACCAGCGCCAGGGTAATGAGCATCACCATCAGCCCACTCATCCGGGTGTGGCTAAGGATGCTTAATCCTAACTTCTTCATAATGCGTATTCTCTCCTCCGGGTGAAACCCTCTTTATCCAACACCAACGACAACACAACTCGGAACTTTCGCACGCGGGATTACTAGAAATGTGAAAGCTCCAGGCGAAAGCCTATACCCCTAAATTTCTACCGTGAATTTTGCGCCTCGGCTCTCAGCCTTGAGATTATTCAGATAGCCATCATCTACCGGCTGATAGAGCGTCGAAAGCTTGCCACTGCTGCGGCAAAATGACATCGTGCCAGTAGCGGTATAGAGCGGGCCATGCTCGACTCCCGGTGGTCGCCAGAAATAACTGCCAGGGGTCATTAAACCGCGTGGGCCAAGCAACATATCCCCAGTCAGCTTGAAGCTTTCCTCGACCACCGGATGAACTTCCTTGCGGTTCTCCCGCCAGCCCGGTAAAATACCCATCATCCAACTGGTCGCGTGAGTTTCAGGGTCTTCTCGCAAAATCTTGACCATAATTCCAAACTCGCTGGGTTGTTCGCCGTCGCCGTGCGGCCCGCGCCAGGGCATTTCTACCGTATTATAGAAATTGATATATTGGTCAGCTTTAACCTCCGGCAGCGGGGTTTGGCTGGCTATAAAACGCGGGCGCACATCGTACATCGCCAAGATAGTGCAGCCATTCGGCCCGGCACTCGCCTTGTGGGTCAACATCCCGGCAGGAATATAAGTGTAGCAACTTGCGGCATAGGCGGTATCGTCAATCGTGAAATCGCCATTCAGGATAAAGATTTCTTCCGCCGCCAGATTGTAGCCCTGGTAGTCGCGCTGCCAGTTCGCCGGGAAATTCAATACTAACGAACACCCGCCGGTTTCATCATCTTCGCTCAGAATCCGGGCCGTCACTCCGCCATCATTCCAAAGGGGAAAAGGCTGCCAGGCCAGCTTGTCGCTTTCAATAAATTCGATATGAGGTCGTGCCATCGTCACTACTCCTTATACTCTCTCCAACTTCTTTAGATTCGCTACCCAAAAAAGTAAACCTAATAAAGACAGACCCGGCGGTTGCCATTTTGAGATTATTTACAAAAGGTTTCCCTTATTCAGAAGGGTCAAGGGCAACCCGACTGGTTGCCCGCCGCCTAGTCGGAAAGGCGCTTAGTACGTAATCATTCTGGGCAGTTCTTTGGCCTGCTCAATCCAGTCGGTAAGCTGGTTCTCGGTGGGCAGTTTGCGAACCAACTTCTTATTCTCGTTAAGCTCGACAATCTTCTTATAGAGATTGGCGGCGTTGCGGTGCGAAAGTTCGGGAACGGTGTCTACTCCGGCTTCTTCCAGCAAGTCGGAATATTCCCAACCAATTCCCTTGATGCGGGCCAGGTCTACGTGGTTGACCCATTCTAAAATCAGCTTACTGCTGACCCCGCACTTTTCCGCCAACTCTTCCCGGCCTTTAGGGGTCTTGCCCGTTTCCAAAAGCTGGTCAGTGTTTTTCACGCCCGCCGCTTCCAGTTTGGCAGCGTAAGCCGGGCCAATCCCCTCGATGTCTGCTATTTTCGACAAAGTGAACCTCCTTATAGGTTAGTTGTTATAGGTAAAAGTCTAAACCTCTACCTGTAAAATGGTAGTGCTGCTTTTCACATTGTACCTTTAGTTTAAGCAGATGTTCAAGTTTGTGACTTTATCTACCAACTTCAACTAACTTTAGAGGCCAGCCCCGGCTCCAACCTCAATCGGAATCTCTTTATCCAACGGCTCATAATGATTAATCAAGGTCGAGCTGACCCGAATCAGCGACATTGTGCCACTGCGGGTATACATCGGGCCATGTTTGCGGTAAGGAGGCCGGTAAAAATAGCAATGGTCGGTCATCAATAACCGCTCGCCTTTGGTCATATTCAGGTTCATATCGCCGGTCAGCTTGTAGCTTTCCTCGACACAATCGTGATGCTCGCGGCGCGGCTCAGTCCAGTTTGGCAAAATCCCGGCCAAGAAGGTCATTTCGCCGGTGTCAGCAACATGCCGCAGAATCTTGATCATAATTCCGGCCTGGGGGCCTTCCGCAATCGTCGGCATCCAGTTCGTCTTGATCGTATCAATCTGTCCAATAATGCCCTCAGTTGAGCCAGTTCCCGGCTTTACGTCAAAGGCTTTATCCCACATCGCCAGCATCGTGCAACCGTTTTCGCTCCACATCGGGCCGTGTTCTGCCCCCGCCGGACGATAGCAATAATTACTTTCGGTATAGACATACTCGCCTTTGTGCAGGTCGCCCGACAGAATAAAAAGCTGCTCCGGGGCATCGGTCACAAAAGCCTCGCTATGCCGCCAGCCCGCCGGAATCCTGACCACACAGGTGCAAGCTCCATCCGAGTTGTCAATGCTCAATACCCGCACCTCGACCCCTTTGGTCAACCCCTGCCCAATCAGCTCAAAGGGTTGCCAGGGTACTTCCTCTTCGTGGATAAACTCCACGTGTTTTCTTTCCCACACCATCTTTTATTCTCCACAGAAATATACTACTTAACCGCCACGAATAATTGCCAGGGGAAGCGCCAGGCCGGGGGGACCTGGGTTTGGTTGGTAATCAGGCCAGTGCCATCGTCGAAAGGCAACATTTCGGCCTGCGAAAACCCTAACTCCTTTTGGAGCTTGAGATAATCGGTTTCATTAAAAGAGCGCATGAAAACCTCGTTGTTGCGGCGCGAATGTCCGTAAAGAATGAATTCGCCAAACGCGCCCCCCGGCGGATTATGAAAATCCAGAATCACGAATAGTCCGCCTGGCTTGAGAATCCGCAGAGCCTCGGCGGTAGCCTTCTTCACCGCCGTCGGAGGAAATTCGTGGGGCATGAAAGTGCCATGAATCAGGTCAAAGTGATTATCGGGGTAATCCAGTTGCTCGATATTTTGCTGCGAATACTTTATATGCAAGCCGCGCTCCTGGTTGGTGCGGAGATAGGCCAGCTTGAGGCAGGGCGCGGCAATGTCCACCCCGTAGACCTCGGCATCGGGATATTCCAGAGCGAAAGGATAGGTGCTTTTGCCAATCCCGCAGCCCCAATCCAGAATCCGACTAAACTGGCGCTCTGGGGCAACTTCTTTGATAGCCTTGACCAATCGGAAATGCAAATCGTCCTCGTGCAGGTGCATCGGGGTAGTTGTTTTGCGCCCGTTTTCGTAGACCAGCCCCGCCAATTCGTCCGACCAAACCCCGCCGGGGTGTTCGTGAAAATCTACACTGGTATAGTAACGCGGCATCTCGATATTGGGGTTTAGTCGTAGTTCGCCGTTGGCCTTGCCTTCGGCGGTGGCGGCTTCCAGAGCGGCGGTCAATTCCTGGCGTTGTTTATCTACGGTTGGCACGATGCCAAACGGCCCGGCGTATTTCAGGCGCTGGATATGCCGCTCCAGCCAACCGAAATATTGATAAGTCGCGTGGGGGCGCATCAGCTTTTCTACATCGTCGGCGGTTTTGGGGGGTTCGGGTTGTTGCGCGGCTACTTCCTGATATTCTTCGTGCAGCTTGTTATAGAGCTTGCGCGACCAAAAGAGCTTGCTTCCCAAAAGAAAATCCTGATAGGCGCGGGTAGTGCGGTCTAGCTCTACCCTCACAGCCTGTTTGGTTTCATCGGCGGTCATGGTCATAGTTACTTCTCCTGTCCCATTATAGGCGACAATACCCTGGCTACGAAAGCATCTCGCTCTTTTAGCTGGGCTTGACGCGCTTCCGGGGTATCCTGAAAACTATCCAGGGCGGCGGGCTTGAGGACTCCGGCTTGCTCCAGAAGGTTTTCCAGGGCTAAATTCCGGTCTCGCAAGATATAGACTTCCGCCGCCAGCGCCATCACGACCCCCATCAGGCGTTCAAGGGCGCTGTTATCTGACTTGGCGGAATCAGTAAAAAAAAGCTGTTCTTGCATTATCTTCCGCTTTTCTCCAAACTATATCAAATTTTCTCAGGTTGCGAGGTTTCCCAGACAGATCTGACCGGGACGAGTGCCAATCTTGCTGTGTTCCGCTTGATGGAACGTTATTCGAGCTGATGGAACAATTTTAGCGTATGATAAAGTCTTTGTCAATAATTTCCGATGTGATAAATGGGTTTTTGGCGATATTTTTGATTTTGCTCAAACCAGCTGCAAGGTCAGAGACAGGCTTAATTTTTATATTTATTTAGCGTCCGCCAAGACTACTTCCCGGTTTTTTGCGCTCTCTTCACAGAAGTGAATAAGTCTTTCGCCTTCCTCCATCAGGATTTGACGTACTTGAGTTGAAAGCGGTTCAAATGGCTCAATTATCAGCGTCGCTCGACCTGGGCCTTTCTCGATTTTCCACGTTCCCGCTACAAAACCATCCACTAGAAAAGTTGCCCGTACCCTGGCAGCCGATAAATAGATAAAGGGCCGATATTGTTCTGGCACCACCCGCGTGCGGTCAGCGTGCGAAAGAATCAAATTATCATATTCGGGTAAAAAACGCGGTGGGACGGGAGTATCTGCCGGGGGCAAAGTTTGGTCGGGCAAATCCAACAGTTCGATACCTTTTTCGTCCCGAAACGTCCGCAATTCCGGCTTCAGCCCCTCGACGGCCTCCCGCAAGCCGGTCAAGCCCGACCAGACCTGTATATCCTTGACCGAGGCCGGGCCGAATGCTGCCAGATAACGCCAGACGAGGGCGCGAAAATCGGCTTCTGTCGGGGGTGCTGCTTCCAGCCAATTCTCCGTCAGGGCATAGGTCGGGTTGCTGGAATAGCCCCAGTTACCTCTGCCCGGCACTTGAACTAGCGGTAATTGAGTTCGTACCGCGTAGGCCATTGCTTCCGGCTCCTGGTCTGGCTCAAGGCTCGACAATAAGGCCCGAAGCTCACTGAAAGTGCGGGGTTTCTCTTTGAAAAAAGGATAGGCCGCCTCGATGATTCGGGCAAGGTCAAGACTGCGGGCGCGTGACCCAAAGAAAGCATACAGGGCGCGATTGAGGGCGGGTTGCAGAGGCGGGCGCAAAAGCAAATAGTCGTCCCCGGATACCAGATGAATCGTCGAGCGCATAAGGGTTGCCCGAACCACCTGGCGCTGTTCGAGCTGGCTAATCAGGTCGGCCCGGCGGAAGTTTTCAAGCCGCGTCCAAAGCCCAATAAAAGGCGGGCTTATGACCTGGGCCTGAAGCCCGACCACCTGTTCCACCACCTCCCGTACTGGCAAGGCTTCTCGTTTCAACAGTAATTGACGGGCCAGGGTCGCCCGATTGAGTTCTCGAAGGGTCAGGGTAGGGTTTGTCATAAGCGTTATTAGCCCAATCTTGTCCCGATTATCTGGCGGTAGCCTTGCAAGAATTGTTCAACCGATAGCATTTTCTTGCCAGGTAGCTGCAAACTTTGGGGTAAAAGACCACCATCTCCGGTTGTAATTAATAACTGGCCTTCTTCGGTAAGCTCGACCTGACCGGGGTTAAATCCTGGCGACAAGGGGACTACTGTACACCGCCCTAGCTTTAGGGTCTGTTCATTCCAGCGGGTGTAAATGCCGGGCCAGGGGTCATAGGCCCGCGCTTTGCGCTCTATCACGGCGGCGCTTTCGTTCCAATTAATCAGACCCGCCTCTTTTTTGATGATGCCGGTATAAGTGGCCCGATTATGGTCTTGAATTTGGGGTGCAACTTCCCCGGCGAACCAACCGGGTAAGGTGTCGAGCAGCAGTTCCGCCCCGGTTGCCGCAACTTTGTCCATCAGGGTCGTCTGGGTGTCGTTGCGGTCAATCGAGACCTGGCGTTGGGTGAGAATTGGCCCGGCATCCAAAGCTTTTTCAATCAGCATAATTGTGACCCCGGTTTCGGGCAGACCGTCCAGAATTGCTTGAGCTACCGGCGAAGCTCCCCGATAGGCCGGAAGCAGCGAGGCATGGACGTTCAGACACTTTTGAGGCGGCATTTCCAGCACCGCCACCGGCAAAATCATCCCGAAAGCCGCCACGATAAAGGCTTCTGCTCCGGCGGCGAATTGGCGCAACGTGGCCTGGGCTTCGGGCGAGCGCAAGCTCTCGACCTGTAAAATCGGCAACCCTAAGTCCAGGGCCGTCAGCTTGACCGGCGGCGGAGTTAGCACATTCTTGCGTCCGGCGGGACGGTCCGGTTGGGTCACTACCCCCACGACCCTATATTCCGCCGCCAGTCGTCGCAAAATGGTCGCCCCCAGTTCGGGCGTTCCCATAAAAAGAACCCCAGGTTTTTCAGCCATGCCGTATTTCTATCCTAAAAATCGGTCATCCAGATGCAAGACCCCTGACCCGCCCTCACCTTTGCAAACAATCAGTACGCGGTAATAACTTTAACAATACCCAATACGCTTGTAACTGTACTGAGCGTAATTTGGTAACGGGATTTGCACCCCTTTGCTATGCTCCGTAGCTTACCGATACCGAGTTACCTACCCGGCGGAGGTTGTACTCGCTTTGCTTGAAAGACTACCAACTTGCATCCTGTTCCAGTCTATTTGGTTATCTTAGGCTTAAATCAGTTCAACCGTCCAGTTCGCCGCCTGAATTTTGGTATCCAGTTCGCGGCATTGGCGGGCGGTATCGTCGGCCTGACGCTGGATGGCCGAAACGTTGACCGTGCTGACAAATTTCACCTCCGAGCGAGTAGCACGGGTCTGAGATACTCCGGCGGCCTGCGCCAAATCTCGGTAAAGCCCATTTTTCTTGACCAGTATATCCCGGTTTGCCAGAGCATCCGCCAGGGTCGTCCCCGCCTCAAATTGTGCAAAGCTGTTGGTCTTGTTGATGCGCTGAATCAACTGTTGCAACTCCTGCGCGACCCTCTCAAACTCTTCCAACAAATCGGCGGGCGCTTCCGCCGGGGTATCCCCTTCCTGGATTTTGGCATTAATAATCAATCGTTTTTTTAATTGTTCCAGCCGCTTCTGATAATCGGCCCGCAAAATTAGCGCCTCCGCCAGCTTCATTACTATCTCCTAAAATATCTCTTAAATTTATAGTAGCTACAAGACGACTATTGCACCTAACTTACGACGCAAAACGGCTCGCAATAATTCAATTTTGGGTGGGGCGGTTTTTGGCAGCAATATATCAGTAAAAGTGTTGTTGCCCCCAAAATCAATTCCAGCATCTCCTTCTATATTTACTTTGAAAGACATTTTTCGTTTACTATCCCCTGCTGATACTTCATAATGCATCACTACTAAGCTAATATTCTGTTGGGCGTTATCGGTTATAGTTCCCGTTCTAAGGCGCGTAGTGAGTTCAATGTTACGCAACAATTCATCCTGAATGATCCAAACGGTATGCCCATTCCATTGTTTCGCAAGAGCGGTCTTAGCAAAAAGCTGAGTCACCATGCGCCCCCATACTTGACGCTTGTTAATACCGGGACTGGTATGAGTATTATGAAGTATGGCATTGCGAAATGCACTCCGCATGTCGGTTTCATTTTCAGTATCGGAGCCACTTGTGCTGGCAGTCATTATTTCTAAAATATAGGGTGTTGTTATATCGGGTAGCAAAACTGGCACGTTTGCGGGATTACGAACTCCTTTTTCATAGTAACCGCTCTTTCTGGCGACTTCTATCATGCTTTTAAGTTCAATTGCAACTTGTTCAGGCGGGAGTCTGAGTTGTATGAACACCTGCTCCAGGGTATTTTCTATTAATGGTGCGGCAATGTAATCGAAGTGGTAATTTATGTCAGCATCAGATATATGCTGTTTCAGCACAACTTCTGACCATAACCCCATTTTAATGCCTTGAGGAAGCCCCGCCCTAATTAGGAGGTCGCGCTCGTAATGTTGCAAAGATTGATTGACAGACGGCAATCCAGCTCCGATGTGACGGGCAGCTAAAAGACGACGGGGGCATACAACCCAAATATCTTCTCCTGTTAGAATTGAACATACTCCTGGTATCACCCGCTGGATGCCAGAATTAAAATATTGGGTCAGTGGTTCAATCGAGGTGAGAGCAATTTCCGTTTGGTAGCGATTTCCGCCCCCATCGCAAATGTCGTCCATAAAAGGGCATCGTCGGGCTTTGCGAGTCGCTTCAACTTGTTCGCTGCGGTCATTAAGCGGAAAACCAAACAAATCAAAAATAGTCGGCACCTAGTTACCTTTCACCCTCTAAATCGTGCGTTTCCAAAGTCTTCTTGATGGCTTCCGATATAACCCGCGCCACTGGCGGTGGGACCGAATTTGCCACTTGTCTATGCTGGTCTAAATGACGCACTCGCCCTGACCTGCCTCTGATTGGGCCTTTGAGTAGGTAAGTGTCAGGATAACCGTGCAACCTCATGTATTCGCGGGGAGTAAGATAACGGTCTTCGGTTGGATGAAAAAAAATCTCTCCACCTCGAAGGGTATTAGATAGCTCGTTTCGATGCAAACGGCGAAACTTGGTGGTATCCTTCTTGGTCAAGTTGCAGCGTTGTTCCGCAGGAAGATGCAATTCTTTTGCCAAATGTGACCCTTCTGGTACTCCATGAATACGCCTTCGGTCACCGCTGGGGGTAATATCGAAATGGCTGTCATTTGGTTGGTAACCTTCCATCGGTATTGGGTTGTTTAGGCCGATTAAAGCCTCTCCGACTGTCTGAAAAGTTTGAAGCGGAAATAAGGTATAGTCCTGCTTTTTCGGATCTTCATGAGTAGGTTCAGGAAACTCGAAAGGCATTTTGTTTGTCGTGGCAACAATAAAAACTCTTTGACGTATTTGCGGAACTCCATAATGGGCTGCATTAATGACTTTCATCTTTGGGGTATAACCTAATGCTTTCAATTGTGCAATGAGCAGCTCATAAACCCCTCCCTTCTTACCCGCTTGGTCGGGGGCATTGAGAAGTCCTTTCACCTGTTCAATCATTATAACTTTAGGCTTAAAAATCTCAGCAAAACGGACGAACTCAAATAAAAGCATCCCACGCTCATCTTCCAAGCAACCGCGCTTTCCTATTTGGGAGAAAGCTTGACAGGGGCTACCACCATAAAGAAGGTCTAGCTCCCCCGCCTCAAGCCACAGCTTATATCTCAGAATTTCAGGGTCAACCGCCCGTATATCATCTTCAATAATTAGGGTGGTTCGCCGTTCAGATATAACAGCCTGTCTCAAGGTAGTGATGCAATGTGGATCTATCTCAATACATGCAAGAACATTAAATCCTGCCTGGGTAACACCCATGTCCATGCCACCCGCACCTGAAAATAGGGAAAGCGCCGTTCTTTGTCTATTATGAATGGTTTCAATCATTATAAACTGTTTCCAAGCTGATTCTCATATTTTTAACTCACGACCTCGCTTTTGGGGGTAAATCGTTTAGCCCGCTGCGGCCTGAGCCTCGGCCTGTAGATACTCATTGCCTCGCGCCCGACGGTTTGTGACCGGGACACGCTGGTGCAATACGAAGCCGATTAGAATAAGCACCAGCAACGCCCCGATTGAAATCTGATAGCCGGTCTTGCCCCAACTGCTCGCCGGGTCGAAAATAAAGAGGGTAATTCCCCAGACTGCCGGGCCGAGAACTCCGGCGAATTTGCCGGTCAGGTTGTAGATGCCCATAAACTCGCCCAACCGAGCGGGCGGAGTAAGCTCGATCATCAAAGTACGGGCGGCGACCCAGGTACTCCCCAGTGCAATCCCGGCTAACGGCCCGCCCAGCCAAAAGAAAAGCGCCTGGGGCGGTGAGACCATCGCAAACACAAACACAAATACCCAGATTGATAGGGTAATATTCAGGCTGGTTTTTGGCCCTAGTCGGTCACTGACATAGCCAAAGATAATCGAGCCAATCACTGCGAAGATAGTCGAGAAAGCCAAAAAATTATTGCGCTCGGCGTTGCTAAAGCCTATCACTTCTTTGGAATAAATTCCCATCGCTACGATAACCGTGTTTACTGCATCCGAATAGAAAAAGTTGGAGAGCAAGAAGATAAAGAGGCCGGGATAGCGCCGCGACTCTAAAAGAGTGCGCCAGGTCTGGGTTAAAGTTTGGCGGAAGCTGAGTTTTTCGTCGGCCTGCTTGACGGTATAGCGTTTTTCTTTGACGAACAGAAAGCACGGCAGCGAGAATAGCCCGTATAGTACCGCCGTTACCAGAAAAGTGTTGGAATTGAGAATCTCACCATTAGCCTCTTTGCCGAAAATCGCCTCGGTCAGAAACGGTACTGCCAGAAACCCGGCGAGTCCACCCAAATAGCCCAACCCCACCCCGATACCGCTAACCCAACCCCAGTTTTTAGGGGTGCTAACGCTGGGTAGAAGAGCATCATAAAACATCAGGGCAGCCTGATACGCGCTGTTGGCGACCACAAAGAGGGCCACCGCCGCTCCCAGCACCGGGAAAATCCCCATCAGCAGCACCGCGCTCACACTCAGGACGGTACTCCATAGCAGCCAGGTGATGCGGTTGCCGCCCCGGTCCGAAATCCGCCCCATCAGGGGACTAAATATCCCGACCAGCAAGGCGGCTATTGCGGCAGGTAAGGCATACCAAATATCATTGGCTTTCAGGTCGTCTTTGATAAAGGCCGGGAAATAAATGCTGACAACGGCGGCGCTATAAATCGTATTCGACAGGTCGTAGAGCGCCCAGGAAAAAGTTGCCAGAAAGGTCGGCTTCTTGACCGATTCAGGCGGCTGGTCAGGCGCAATAGTTTCGGTAGTGTCACCCGCAAGGCTACTCATATTGTTTCCTCGAATTTTTGGATTTTTCAACACCAATGAAGCTTGAGGCTATTATCTCAGAAGCCGCCGAAAATTACCAATTAAAAGCGAAAAATCTAAGGTCTAAAATCTAAAATACCTCTTAGCCGCGCCGCCACTCCATACGGCGGGCCACAAACAGCATTGCCAGCAAATCGAAGAGTATCAGAAAGCCCAGGTCAAGCCCGAAGGTCAGGTCGTAGGTATTGCTCAGGCTATGGCGCAAAGCATCGGCGGCGTAGGTGCTGGGCAGGAAATACCCTATCACGTTCAGGAAAGCGGGCAACCGCTCGGCGGGAATCAGTACCGGCCCGCAGCCCATAAAGACGAATTGCAGAATAGCGGTAATGGTGTTAGCGGTATCGAAATTTGGAGCGGCGACCCCTACGAAAGCCCCGACTGCCGAAAGCGAAAACGAAGCCAGTGGCACTATCAGAAAGAAAAAGATATTCAGGCTGAATTTCAGGCCGAAAAGTTGGGCAATTACTATCGTCAAAAGGGTGCTGGGCAGGGTTAGCACCAGAAAACCGCAATTAACTGCCAGCACCAACAGGATTTTGGAAACCGGCAAGGTCGCATAATAGTCCAGCACCCCAAAAGTTCGCATAAACGAAAAGCGGGCGCTCGTGCCGTACATGGTGGTAAAGATAAGCGAAATAATAATATTGCCGCTCACCAAAAATTCGTTGGAAGCTCCATTGTCGCCAGTGGCGGCCTTGAGAAAAAAAAGCACCGTCAGCGGCACTAACAGCCCATTAATCAGGGTCGCAGGCCAGCTCCAGCGCCAATTGGCGAGCTGAATCAGCAACAAATCCCAAAAAACCTGGGCCACCCCCGGTTTCTTAAAACCTATCTCTATCTGGCTCGCCTTCTCAGCAATCACCCGGTTTAATCCTCTCGGTGGTCGAAAATCTAAAATCTAAAATCTAAAATCCCTCAACTCTTTGATTTTAGATTTTCGACCTTCGATTGAATAATTCAAAATTCAAAATTCAAAACTCAAAACTCAACCCCTACTCCCCATTCCCAATCGCATGTCCAGTCAGTTCCATATAAACATCTTCCAGACTAGCGGTATGTACTCGGAAATCCTCCAGCCGTTCCAGTTGTACCCGGCTCAAAATCTGGTGGATGGCATCCTCCCCGCCCTGGCGTGAAACCATGACGCTCCATTGATTCGGGCGCATTTGGTGGGCCTGGGGCATCAGGGTTAAGATTGCTTCGGCTTCGGCGGCTGTTTCGGGCCGCAAAAAGAGTTCAAGGCCGACATTCTGATCCAGCCGAGCCTTGAGTTCGCTCACCCGTCCCAACCCCACAATTTGCCCCTCGTTCATCACCGCCACCCGTTGAATAACTCGCTCGGCTTCTTGGACATTATGAGTTACTAAAATAATCGTGCGGCCTTGCCGGGCGTTAATCTCAACCAATTGCTCCCAGACTTGTCGCCGAAAGGCCGGGTCTAGCTCGTTGGTCGGCTCGTCCAGAATTAATATCGGCAGATTGCCAATCAGGGTGGTTGCCAGATTCACCAGCCGATGCTGCCCGCCCGAAAGGTGGCGCACCGCCTTTTTGCGAACCTCGGCCAAACCCCATTCTTCTACCAAACGGGCGGCCTCAGCCAAAGCCGCAGGTCGGGTCATCCCGCGCAGGTGTCCGGTGTAATAGATGGCTTCTTCGGCGGTTAAGTCCAATAGGGCGTGAGGTTGCTGGGGCATATAGGCCACGTAGCGAGTGACGGCTTCGGGGTGGTGAGCGATGTCATAGCCCATCAGCTTGATTGTGCCACTGCTGGGCGCGACCAAATTGACCATCTGGCGAATCAAGGTGCTTTTGCCCGCCCCATTGCTGCCTAGAAGCCCGAATATTTCGCCCGGCATAATATCTAAAAAAAGATTGAGGTTAGCCGGTTTCGCAGTACGAAGCGCCCGGCCTTTGCCATAAATTTTGGTCAGCTCGGTAATATGATAAACCGGCGCGGCGGCAGACGACCCCGGCTCACAGGCCGAAGCGGGAACTAAAGGTTGCATCAAGGTCTACCGCATCGCTTTTGAGGTTTTTGAATTTGAGGAAACAATCTTACCATGCATGAATCTTAGCTAAAGGAGTCACAAAACTAGAACGCAACTTTACATAATCTAAAACCGTAAATCTAAAATCTAAAATCAGAGACAGACAGCAGGGAATTTACGATTTCAAATTTTAGATTTGCGATTTCAACCCTGCATTTCCCCCGACCCCTGACTCCCGACCCACGTTCCCACTCTCTCGATAAATTGAATCAGGCGCGGATTTACCAGGTCGGGCCGCTCGTCCTGGGGACAGTGGGCCGCACCTGCGACTCGAAAGGTCTCGGCCTGCGGTATCAACCGTTTCCAGCGCGGCAACATACTATCCGGCGGCATCATCTTATCGTGTTCGCCCCAGATAATCAGGACTGGTGCTTTCAGCTCACCCGGCTTGAGCGGTAACTGGAATTTCGAGAAATTGCGGGTTATCGCCAGATATGCCCCCGCCACCCCTGGCGAGCGCAATGGCTCTAAAAACTGCTCAACCAGTTGGGGAGTGACTTTGGATTTATCGTAATAGGCATTTTGCAAGAAGCGCCGAATGGCCCAACTGTTGGGCATAGTCAGGACTGCCGCCATCGTTTCACCAACCAACCGGGTTTGGATCAGGTTATAGGTCAGGTTGCCAAAATCAACCCCGCGATTGCGCCCCTGGGTGCGGGCGGCTTCCTGTTCGGCCTGGCCCTGGTCGGGCAATCCGGCACTATCCACCAGCGCCAACCCTGCCACCATATCGGGATGCCGCCGGGCAAACTCCAGCCCCACCATGCCGCCCATCGAATGCCCAACGATAATCACCTTTTTCTCGTGCTTGTATTCCAGAAAGTCATAGACCTGTCTGGCCCACAAAGCGGCGCTATAATCGGCGTGGCTGCCGTCCGGTTTGTCGCTGCCACCAAAACCCAGCAAATCGAAGGCGTAGAGCCGATATTGTCCCTTGAGACCGGCGAAAGTCCGCCGCCAGTGTTCCAGCATTGCTCCATAGCCGTGAATCATCAGAATTGCCGGTTTATCCTTGCCGATTTCACCCTCCGGCAACGCCTCCCAATAGCGGATGCGGCCCGGTTTCCATTTCACAAATTTTTCGGTGATATAGCCCTTTTCACTTTGAGTTAAAGCCATACTAACCAATCGCTTTCCAGCCCCTTCGTTGGGGATACTATTGTTTTCTGCCCTTGATTATGCCAGAGCCGTTAGCAAGAAGCAAACGGGGTCGGGAAATTTATAATTTACCCCCCACGGGGGCGAGGCGGCGATTTACGATTCAAAAACTCAGTCCTCAGCCCTCAGTCCTCAGTCCTGAATCTGTATCTCCCCCGACCCCCATTATCGCCGCTGCCGCCGCCAGCCCACTGCGGACTGCGCCTTCCATGCTTGCCATGTAATCTTGCTGGGTATAGCAGCCCGCCAGAAAGAGATTCTTGACCGGGGTTTGTTGGGTCGGGCGGTACTGGTCGCTGCCCGGCTCTTCCCGATAAATCGAGTTAGGAATTCGTACCACTGTCCCTTTGAGAATTGCTGCGCCCTGGGCGGCAGGCCACAAATTAGCCAAATCTTGATGACAGCGTTGCACGATTTCCTCGTCCGAAAGTTGCCATAATGGGGCGGCGGGCGCGACGACCAGGCCCATCACTGACCCCTTGTTTTGACCATAAGCGCGAGGACTGGTGATGCTCAGGTCGGCGAAGACCGAGAAACAGGCCTCGCCAGTGAAAAAAAGATTGTCGGTCTGGCAGATTTTTTGGTCATACCAGATTTGGACATTCATTACTGGCACACTCTTGAGTTTCCACAGATTGTCAAAGAAAGTATGGCGGCGCAATTTAGCCGGTAGAATTTGCCGGGCGCTGTGCAAGGGCGCAGCAATCACGTAGGCCTCGGCCTCGATAAGTGAACCATCCGCCAGTTTTAGTCCCAATATCTGTTCGGCCTCGTCCATTACCAAGTCGGTTACTTTGGTATCGGAGTGAATTTGAACGCCTTTTGCGGTTAAATAGTGGCAGATTGGCTCGAAAATCCCTTCACCGGGCGAAGTGTCCAGAAAACCTAGCTCGCTGGCGCGGGTGCTGCGGGCGAAGTAGTGGAAAACAGTGGTCATAGGCCGGGCGCTCATTTCTTCTGCCGGGAGAAAACCAGTCGAAAGCGAAATAGCGTTCCAGAGCTTGTCTATCACACTTTGTTTCATGCCGCGCCGCCGATGCCACTCGCCATAGCTGAATTTGTCCAGCTTTTTGACAAAACCTAGCCCGCGAATATAAAGCACAAACAGACCGGGAATATTGGTTAGCTTTTCTTGCCAGGTAAACAAATCGTTATTGGTGAAAGCGATAATCCCGCTAAAAGGCGCGGGCAGTTTGGGAAAGTGCAGACGGGTGGTTTTGCCCCCCGGTCTGGCAACCAAAATAGTATGCTCTTTCCATTTAATATTCTGGTACGCCCCAACCCTTTTTAGAAAAGGTAGCAATTGCTTGTAGCAGCCAAAGAAGATATGCACCCCGCTTTCAATCGAGTCGCCGTCCCCATCTTTCCAACTCGAAACTTTGCCGCCCAGCACCGGACGTTTTTCCAGCACTATGACCTTGTGACCTTTGTCCGCCAGCTCGACTGCACAGGCCAACCCCGCCAGCCCGCCGCCGACTATCGCTACTCGCATTTCCAAAACTCCTTTAATAAAGTCTAAAATCTAAAATCGAAGATTTTCTGATCATGACTTTAGATTTTCGATCTTAGATTTTAGACCCTGGTTACACCCGGCAATTATACTCTCCGGGAATGAGAAATAAATTTAAATTCAGGGATTGTTTTGGACTATTGTCCTAAACATGGTACAATAATAATCAGGTTATAGGTTAGCCCTAACAGGCTCAATAAAGGAAATGCTTTATGGCGGATTTAATCCGGGTGTCGGATTGGCCTCAACTACATGATACTCTGCTGGTGGTGGCTTTTGCGGGTTGGAATGATGCCGCCGAGTCAGCGACTACCGCGGTGCGCTATCTAGGGGAGCGGCTGTTAATCGAGCCGTTTGCCACGATTGACCCGGAAGAGTTTTATGTGTTTAGCGATACCCGCCCGATGACCCGCACCAACCCGATGCAGCGGCGGGAAATTGTCTGGCCTACCAACCAGTTTTCCTATGTTGCTGAGTTTGGCGGGCAAAATCGCTCTTTGATTACGCTTACCGGGGTCGAGCCGGACCTAAAGTGGCGTACTTTTAGCGAGGTCTTTTTTGACCTGTGTAACCGCTGCAATGTAACCGAAATCGTCTTACTTGGCTCATTGCTTGCCCCGGTGCCGCATACTCGTCAGGTCCCTTTGACCGGCTATAGTAGCGATATTGCTATTTTGGACAAGCTGGAAGGGTTAGGATCGGTTCGCTCGCGTTATGAAGGCCCTACCGGGATTATCGGAGTGCTAACCGCCGGGTGTCAGGAAAAAGAGCTAAAATACGGCTCGTTGTGGGGTGCTTCCCCCAGCTATCTTTCCGCCAGCCCAAACTGGAAAGTTACCAGCCGTCTTCTGACCGCCCTGAACGAGGGCTGGAAAATCGGGCTGGAATTGGAAGGCGTGCAGGGGTTGGGAATGCGCTTTGAAGCTCAAGTGTCCGAAGCGGTCAGCAGTCAAGAAGATGTCGCTTCTTTTGTTCAGGACTTGGAACAAAACTATGATAGTCAGGACAACGACCCGGACGAATTGCTCTCGCGCTTTGGCAATCGGGAAACTAGTCGCCGAGACGATGAGGATGGCGAGTTGCCAAGCGCCGAGCTACTGATTCAAGAACTGGAAAAGCAGCTGAACTTGCGCCGCGATGAACCACCCCCACCGGAGGGAAGAGGCTAGTTTTGAGTTAAAATGCCCACCGCCACCACGCATTTTCTCAGCACTTAGCACTTAGCACTCAAGACTTTTCTGGACACTGACCACTTTTCAAGGAGGGCTATGGCAACTACGATTATCGGCTATTTCAAAAAATATGACCAGGCCCTACAAGTCCTGGAAGACCTGGTAGCCAGCGATTACAACCCGGAGTTTATCAAACTGGCCTACGAGCCGGATGTCAAGAAGGCTTCTCCAGTAGATTTTGACAATACGATTGAACAAGGCCCGGTTATCGAGTTTAAGGATGCCACTTTTGGAGCGGAACTTAACGAGGAAGATGCGGTTTATTATTCCCAGTGTCTGGATAAAGGCGAAGTGCTGTTGACCGTGTTTGTCGCTACCGACCCGACTCAGGAGCGCGATTGGGAGCTTGAAACCGCCAAGACTCTGGCGGATTTTCTGAGCGATGGCGGGGCTTATGACCACGAAATCCGCAAGGTCTACAGCAATCGGGCGGGCCTGACTACTTATCCCCAAAACCGTTTCTCCGACCCGGTTGGCCCGAACAAAATGAACCGCGACCGAATATATGAAAGCCGTAGTCCGCTCAATGGTGAGGTTTCCAACGTTCTCGGTGTCAGCGATAATCGCGACTATGTAGCCGAATTGGAAGAACAATCAGGCCGCCGCATCCTGACCGCTGCTGAAATTCTGGCCTCGCGCAAGTAACTATTCCGATAACCAAAAAGGCGGGTCTGGACTGCATTACAGTCCAGACCCGCCTTTTTGGTTTCTAAAGGTTATCTGCCAGGACGACGGTTAGCGTTGGGCTGACCGGAACGGCCATCCCGTGCATCCCGCGAGAACTGACGCGGGCCACCCGCCGGGGCAGACCGCGAATTGCGTTCCGCCGGGCCACGCTCGTTACCACGCTCGCCCCGTTCAAAGCGGTCATTGCCCCGGTCTGCCGGGCCGCGCGCATTGCCGCGTTCAA
>JBBRSG010000048.1:0-41311 GCA_038245615.1 Chloroflexia bacterium
GACTGAGGTTTAGAAGGCGGAAGACGGAAGATATACGATTTACTCCAGACAGAACGAGGCCACGATTTTAGATTTTAGATTTTAGATTTTAGATTTTAGATTTTAGATTTGGAGCGGTTAGCCTTAAGCAAAGCTATGGATTACCAGCAGCAAGCCGTCTTCAAAGGTCACTTTAGCAGTCGGGCCGACCAAATGATTGCTGATACCACGTGAAGGGCCAAGAAAAAGGCTTTCGGCCCGGAGCGGATAATACAGCCCCTCGGTCCGCACCGCTTTGGCTTCGCTGGAAAGTGGTATAAGACTGACCAATTCCCCCGGTTGGCCCGTCAGTTGCAATTCCTCACCACCTCGTAAAAGAAAAATCTCCTCGCGCTCACCCAGCAACCGCAGCTTTGCCCCAACTTCGCCAAAATGAGGGGTAGCCAACAAATAGAGATTGCCCAAAGTATGGTCTAGCCGCCCGCCCAAACCACCTAAAATCGTCAGGTTGCGTGCGCCCTGCTCAAGGGCGGTGTACAGCGCCAGTTCCAGGTCGGTTTCGTCTTTTTCGGGCGGTACAATCCGCCATGTGACCGTCGGAATACTTTCCAAAGCGGTTCGGGCCGCCGGGCGGATACTGTCCATATCGCCTACTACCCAGTCCGGAGTCAGCCCCCAGCCTAACGCCGCTTCCCCGCCACTATCAGCGCACACCAAGAGCGCCCCTTGCGAAACAGCGGTTTCGGCATAGCGGCGCAATCGTGGCGAAGCGGCTATATTTTCCACAAAAGCGATAATTATGGCTTGCGACATTTTGAGTGCTGAGTGCTGAGTAACGGGGTCAGGGGGCGGGGAAATACAGGGCGGAGTGTCCTAATCGCGGCCTCGCCCCCCGTGGGGGTAAATCGCGGCCTCGCCCCGTTTGGGGGTAAATCGTAAATTCTCTGACCCCTGTCCTTCATCCCTAAATTTCTCCCCGTTGCTGCATTTCCAGAACTTCTTGAAGCTGAGGCTGGGTGATATAACCTTTTTCTACCAGCAATTGACCCAACAAAAGGGGCTGGGCTTCCTGGGCATTCAAAGCCTGCTGCAACTGGTCAATCGTCAAAAACCCCCGCGTAATCAGGGCCTCCCCCAGACGCGGCAGTTTCCGTAATTTCTTGCGTAAGAGGGTCGAAGCCACCAATTTCAGGGTTGTACCGCCAGTAGCTCCCTTGCTGATGTAGTGGTCAGCCCCGGCAGCATAGGCCGACTGACGATGGGTCGAAAGCGCCTCCATGCTAAAAATCACGATAGGGATAGCACGGGTCTGCCCATCCGCTTTGACCGCTCGACAAATATCCAGACCGCTGCCATCCGGCAAAGTCAGGTCCAAAATCATCAAATCCAGGGCCATGTTATAGCGCCGAAAGCGGATCATCGCTTCGGCGGCAGTATGCACTATCTGAACCTCAATTTGTGGCCCGATAGCTTCGAGGTCGTGCTTACTTATAGCAGCCTGGGTGGGGCTATCTTCTACCAATAGAATTTTTATTGGCATCATAAAGGTGGCTTTCCTTAATCAACTAACCTGAGTGAGATTCCTATATTTTATTATAGCATATCAGTGTTCAGTGGTTAGTAATCTAAGGTCTAAAATCTAAGGTCAGAAAAGCGGTGAGTGCTGAGGAAATTCAGCCAGTAATTTGCGGTATAATTAAAACTCAAAACTCAAAATTACCCTACTGACCACTGACCAGTGCCAAAGAAAGCAATTTATGAGCAGAAAACCGATAATGATAATGGGCTGTAGCAGCGATGCTGGCAAATCCTTTGTGGTGGCGGCCTTGTGCCGATATTTCGCTAATCGGGGAATCCAGGTCGCCCCGTTTAAGGCCCAAAACATGAGCAATAATGCCGCAGTTACGCCCGATGGCCTCGAAATCGGGCGGGCGCAATATCTCCAGGCGTTGGCGGCCCGGATTGTACCGCAGACCCGGCTGAACCCGGTTTTGCTCAAACCCAGCGCCGAAACCTATAGTCAGGTCATCGTGATGGGCCGTTACGACCCGACCATCAGTGCCATACCCTGGCTGGCCCGTAAGCCGCATCTGTGGCCGATTGTGCAAGAGGCTTTGCAGACCCTCATCGCTGAGTATGAGCAAGTTATTATTGAAGGGGCAGGCAGCCCGGCGGAAATTAATTTGCGCGGCTCGGATATTGTCAATATGAGGGTAGCGATGGAATGTCAGGCCGAGGTCTATCTGGTCGCCGATATAGACCGGGGCGGGGCTTTCGCGCATCTGTTGGGGACTTTCGAGTGTCTCGAACCGGCAGAAAGGGCGTTGGTCAAGGGCTTTGTGCTGAATAAATTTCGGGGCGACCCGGCTCTTTTGGGCGATGCGACGGGCTGGCTGGAACAGCGCACTGGCATCCCGACTGTCGCCTTGCTGCCGTATCTAAAACATGTACTACCGGAGGAAGATAGCTTTTTTCACCGCGCCCGGCCCAATCCCGCCGCCGACCAAATAAATATCGGGCTGCTGGTTTATCCTTATTCCAGCAATCTGGATGAATTTGACCCGCTGATAAACACGCCGGGAGTCACGGTTGTGCCAGTGCGCGATGTCGCCCGGCTGGATACTTTTCAGGCGATTATTTTGCCGGGTAGCAAAAATACCGCCCACAGCCTGAACTTTTTGCGCCAGAACGGAATGGCGGCGGAAATCAGCCGGGCGGCCCAACGCGGTATCCCGGTGCTAGGAGTATGCGGCGGATTGCAAATGCTGGGGCAGACTATTCTTGACCCAGAGAAGCTGGAAAGCGGCGATTGCACCGGGCTGGGGCTGCTCGATTTGATCACCACCCTGCTGCCCTCTAAAACCACTCGCCAGCGCGAAATTAACTGGCCTGCCGCCGGGAATAAACCGCTGCGGGGCTACGAAATTCATCACGGACAGACCCAGGTCGGGGACAAGGCCGAAGTTTATCTGCCGGACGGCCTGGGCTGGCAGCAAGGCAATGTCTGGGGAGTGTATCTACATGGCTTGTTTGAGAACGCGGTTTTTCTGCATGACTTTTTGCGGCGGCTGGGCTGGCAGGCCACTCCTGGCGCGAATGAATTGGACGATTGGAATACCCAGGTAGAGGCCGACCTCGACCGCGCCGCCGAGCTTATCGCAGCTTCGGGCTGGGTCTTAGGTAGGAGTGAGGACTGAGGACTGAAGACTGAAGGAATAGCCATGAGGGATGAGTTTGGGGGTTGGGGGATAGGGTATTTTGGGGGACATTGCGCCAACTGGTTGCTGTCAATAGATTGCTGACTGAGCAATATCTACAAGGGTTGAGGTGATTATTTGTGGGAAGCCGCTCTGTCGGCTGATTTTTCCTGCGCCACATCTTCCAAAGAAATGCCCCCAAACCTTCCCTTCCGACCCCCGACCCCTAGCCCCCGACCCTTACCCTTATCAGCCGAAATATTCTCGGTAGCCGATAACCAGCCCGTCCTGCATGGTGTAATAGATGGTCACATTGGCTTTGTAATCGCCGCCATCTTTGGTGATACCCTCATCGTGGAACTCGAAAGCTACATTTTTTTCGCCATCGCTGAGTACCCGATCCAGATAGAAGGTCAGGCCCGCCGGGTAGTGATTGCAGGCAAAAGTAAAGAATTCTTCAAACGAGGCTTTGCCTTCGTGAGTTCCGGCATACCGCCCAATCGGGAAGCGCCAGATTATATCGGGGTGAATTACCGCCAGAAAATCCGCAATCCCATTCTCGACCTGGGCGCTCATGGCGCGGGCTTGCAGGTCAAAGGCCCGCCGGGCCGCCGTTATAAATTCAGCTTTATCATTCATTTTTATCACTCACTTTTCCAGCCCTTGAGTTAAATTAAATCAACTACATATTATGGGCGGCGACCCAAAAAAGTAACCCCGATTAAGCTCATCACTACTTCTCCATGTTGGTTGAGCATTTCGGAGCGGGAACGGAGAATACCGAGATGGGGACGACTTTTGGAGGTACTCAGTTCCAGCACCGTGATCCGACCAGTCAGGGTATCGCCGGGGCGCACCGGCTTGACCCAGCGCACTTCGTCTATGCCAGGCGACCCCATGCTCTCGGTGCTACTTAGAAAAGCATCCACCAGCATCCGCATAAAAATTGAGCCAGTATGCCAACCACTCGCAATGATGCCGCCAAAAAACGAGGCGGCGGCTGCTTCCGGGTCTATATGAAAGGGCTGGGGGTCGAACTCAGTCGCAAAGGTGATAATTTCGGCCTCGCTAACCGTGCGGCTACCCAGCTCAATCGTCTGCCCGACCTCAAAATCTTCAAAATAGCGTTTCGTCATCTTCCCTCCTTAATTGACAGGCGCTGGTTAGCTCTGGTATAATCCCGGTAGAGTTGCGGGAGTAACTCAGTTGGTAGAGTACCTGCTTCCCAAGCAGGCTGTCGCGAGTTCGAGTCTCGTCTCCCGCTCCATTTTATTTTATAACCTAATCGTACCAACCATTTTTGGCGCGGCGGCGAGCTATCGTCCAGTTGAACAAAAATAATCCGCCCACCAGGGCCAACCCTACCGAACCGACCATCCCCCACGATAGCTTTTTGCTCGATTTCCACTGGTCATTTTGCCACTGTTGCAGAAATTTGCCGCTGCCGTCGAATTTCTGGACACGCGCATTATCGTAGTCGGCGACATACAGGCTGCCGCGAGTATCTACCGAAATTCCAATCGGCTGGGCGAACTGGCCCGCCCCTGACCCGGCTTCACCCCATTTCATCAAAAATCTACCGTCGCTGTCAAATTTCTGGATGCGGTTGTTAAAGCGGTCCACTACTAGCACATTGCCTTGCGGGTCAACCGCTATCCCGCGAGGGCTTTTGAACTGCCCGTCGGCGGTGCCATCGCTGCCCCATTTTGCCACAAAGTTGGCATCGTTATCAAATTTCTGAATCTGGTTCTTGCGCCCGTCGGCGACATAGATAAAGCCTTTGGCATCCACCGCTACCCCGCGAGTGTCCAAAAACTGTCCGTCATCGGTTCCTCGGCTACCCCAGTGAAATTCGTACTGCCGGTTACTACTGAATTTTTGCACCCGGAAATTCTGGTTATCGCTGACGTAAAAATTGCCCGCCGCATCGGTAGTAATCGCGTTGGGAAACTCCATTTGTCCTGGCCCCGCCCCCTTGCTGCCCCAATCCCCGGCAAAACGGCCCAGCGAGTCAAAGGACTGGATGATATTTTTATCCCAATCGGTGATATAGACAAAGTTCTTTTTGTCCACCGTCAGCCCGGCGGGATAACCAAAGCGCCCCAAGCCGTCCAACTGACCCAATGATTGTCCGTTAGAGCTAAATTTCTGGACTAGCCGGTCTTGATAATCCGAGGCGTAGACCGTGCCTTCGCTGTCCACCACCACATTATATGGCCCGTTTGAGCCAGTTTCGGGGGCAGTGGCGAAGGCGGCGGCAAAACCACTCAACCCCAATATGAGACATATCAGACCGATAATAAGGGAACGATTTTGTTTGAACATAGAGCTAATTCCTTTTGGCTTGATTTACTTGATTTGGACGATTTTTGGACTGAAGGGCAGAACCTGAACGGACGATAGTGCGACGCAGACCGTTAGCTTGCGGCTTGACATTGAGCGAGCCGAGTTCCTGGCTGAAAGTTACCAACCCCGGATGCGGCCCTTTGACCTTGCGGACATATTTCTGGAGGGCATAGATAACCTCGACTTTGGTGCTGGTTTGGCCTTTAGAATAATAGGCCGCCAGCCCTGCCGCCATTTCCAAAGTCGGGGGCGGGACATCGCGCCCGCCGGTTTTGATTATAACATGTGACCCTGGCATCCCACGGGCGTGCAACCAGATGTCGGGCTTTTCGCCCAGCTCGAAGGTTACATAATCGTTATGCAGGGCGCTTTTGCCGACGTAAATCGCAAAACCTTCTGGCGAGGTATAGGCCGGGGTTTGGAGCATTTTGCGCTTTTTGGGTCGGGTGGTGCGGGTCTTGACCGCTTCTTTGTCGGTGGCCCGCGAGCCGTAACCGTTTTCGCTCAATTCGGCCCGAATCGCGGCGACTTCCTCGAAGCTTTCCGCCAAATCGAGGGCGGTCAGCATTTCGTCCAGATAGCTCAACTCGTAGCGGGCTTCTTCCAGCAGTTCGGGGACTCCCGCCAGGGCTTGCCGCCCCTTGTCGTATTCCCGGAAATAGTGCTGGGCGTTTTCGCTGGGGGTATAGTCCGGGTCAAGTTCGACGGTTATCCCATCGGCTTGTAGTTTGGTCTGGCCCGGTTCTATCTCCCAAATGTGGGCGTAAATCGCCTCGCCCTTACGCTTGAGGTCATCGGCGCTTTCGGCTTTCTTGAGCGAACCTTCCATGGCGGCGGCCCGGCGGCGCAACCGCTCATGATGACCGCCAATCATTTCGGCAATCTGGGCCTTGCGCTGGGATTGCCCGCCGATGGACTCGGTCTGTCCATAAAATTCTTCGGCGGCCCGACTGATGTTCTCGACTTCCTCCGGCTCTAGTCCTTTGGGGCGGAACTGGTAGAGCGGGTAGGGCGCGAAGGCCACAACTTCGGCTTCCTCGTCCCGCACCAGGGTAGCGATAATCGGAGCATCGCCAGGCCGATAATTGGGGTTGAGCGGCTGCAACAGACGACGCATTTCGCTATAGAGAATCTCCCAACGCTGCAAATCGCGCAACTTGAGTTCGGTGGCGGGCTGGCCTTTGGCCTCGGCGACCCGGTAGGCCAATTCCCGCCCTAGTTGGGGGCTGACCCCGCTAAAGGTGCTGACCAGGGTTTGCCACAGGCTGTTTTCGGGCAACTTTTCGGCCATGCCGCTCATGAGATGGCTGAAACTGGCGGGCGATTCGAGGTGAAAGGCTTGCTTGGCCTGGGGCGGCGGCACGACATATTGCTGGTGCGGCAATATCAGCCGATAGCGATTCTTGCTGGGCGCGACCCGTTTGATAGCATCTATAATCACATTATCTTCGCTCAGTAGCATAATATTGCTGTGACGGCCCATCATTTCGCAGACTAGCTTGGATTGATATAGCTCGAAATCGTCGCCCGGCTCGGCGTTTTCGTCCTCATCGCCCTCATCGTCAGGGTCATCGGCTTCTGCCGGACGCTGGCCCGCTCCAACTGCCCCGAAATAAGGCCGTTTGCCAGGCGGGAATTTCTTTTCGATATTTAAGATAATTATCCGCTCAAAGGGGGTTTGCTCGACTGCCGTCAGGATGCCGTAGCGGACGTATTTCCGCAGCAGCAGCATAAATGAGCCGGGGTCGCCCGGTTGCTGGCTGGCCTTTTCGCGCAACAAATGAAAGCGGGCGTGCTGCGCATCCGCCGACAACAGGAATTGCACCCGCGAGCGTTTGGCCGCGTTATAGACTTCCAGCACCACCGAAAGTGGCCCGGTAGCGGTTATTTTTTGCACCCGGCAACCCTGGGCCGCCGCCTCGACTTCGTAGCGCAATCCCGCCAGCGATAGAGCGTCAATCGTCACTTTCCCAGCACCTTCCCGACCCCTGTGCTATCCCCCGCGATAAAAGCCCGTTATAACTTTAGGCGATAGCCCCCAAAGTCACAGTTAAGTTTATCACATCCCGCCCCTAAAATCTGGTAACTCTGCGGCATACGGACGTACAGCACAACTCATCGCAAAGGGACGCATCTGTAGGGGCAATCCCTTGTGGTTGCCCTGCCGCCTCTGGCGGCTAATCATGAACGGTTAGCCAGATTTAGCTCTTTAGCGTACAGCGAGCGGGTAAGCCAAAGAGCTAACGGGTGGCTAGAGTTCGTTGGGAAGCCGTCTGGCGACGGCAGGGCAACCACAAGGGATTGCCCCTACAAATTCCGTTTGTGAAACAGGATTTGTTATTAAAAGTATCGCGGAATGGCCCGGTTTTTGGTATAATCGAAGAATATCAAGTTTATTGGATTTATTGGATTTTTTTATAAAACAATAATCGCCCGCAGGTTTAATTATGAGCGACCAAAACAGTCCCCAAAATTATGCCCAGCGGCTAGAGCAAGCTTATGCTTTGCTGGCTGAACTGGAAGAAAAAAAGCTTATCTGGGCTGATGACCCGATGGCGCGCAATAAGCTGACCTACCAGATTCGGGATGTCACCAAAGAGATTAACTGCTACAACGGCTATCTTGAGTTTGGCGGCGGCAGCGATGAGACCGACCCGACCCAGTTGGGCCAGGAGTTGCGCGAGGCTATCCAGCGCCCGCCCCGCTTCTTGCGCTACAAGTTTATCTGGCTGGATGACCGGGATGGGCCGCTGTTTGGGCGGGAGGCAGATTTGCTGGCCCTGGCAGATTTGCTGAAAGGCGGCGGGTGTGCGGCGGTGCTTGGGGTGGGCGGTCAGGGTAAGACCGCTTTGGCTTATGAATATTTGCGGCCTCATATCGCCGGGCCGGGCCAGTTTGAGACGGTGGCATGGCACACTGTCCGGGGCGGTGGCCTTGATTTGAACGAACTGACCGAATTGCTGAACATTCAGGCCAGCCGCAATCCTTACGAGACCGCCGAACTGGTGCGCTATGCCCTCGAAACCCGCCCGACCTTGCTGGTGCTGGACAACTTCGAGGACGCGATACAGGAGGGCGGGACGTTGCCGCTCGATTTGGAGGCCCTGCTGAAAGTAGTCGGCAAGTTTCGAGGGCCAAGCCAGCTTATCATTACCAGCCGCGAATTACCGGGCGGCTTTGGTATCAAAAAGCACGAACTAAAGGGGCTAGGGGCGGAAGCCGGAGCGGATTTGCTGACCGAAAACGGCCTGACTGACCCGCGCCCCAAATTGCTGGAAGTGGCCCACCGCGCCGCCGGACATCCCTTCGCCCTCAAGTTGCTGGTCGAGCTTGTGACCGACTCGCATACCGGCGATACGGTGGATAGCCTGCTGCGTCAGCGCGACCTGTGGGACGCGGAGTTAGCCGAGCGGTTGTTGGGCAAGGTCTGGGATACCCGCCTGAACGAGGCCGAGCGCAACTTGCTTCAGCTTATGGCGGGATTGCGCCCGCCCACCCGCCGGGAGACCTTGTTGGCCCTGGCGGACGGGCCGGACGATATGCAACTCCGGCGGATGCTAAACGGGCTGGTGGGTAAAGGCATGGTGCAGGTCGAGGGCGACCCTAAAAACCCACGCGGCTTCGACCTGCACCCCCTGTTGCGCCGCTTTGTGCTAAACGAAAAGCTACCGCCCGACCAATTTGCCGCCCGCCACCACGCCGCCATTATTTATTTCCAATCGCTCATTCCGACCCTGCCGCCCCAGGAAAATTACGGGCGCAAATCGCTCGAACAGGTCTGGCCCATCCTGGAAGCCGTTCACCACCTGAACGAGTTGGGCGAATACGAGGTGGCTCTGGTGCTTTTCTTCGGTGAGAAGTTACATCACGACCTTGACCGCTTCGGGCAGGCCACTTTGCTGATAGACTCCTATGAAGTATGGGTCAAATTGGGTGCTACCCCCAAACTGCCAGATAAAGGCCAGCAGGGAGTCGTCCTCGGCAATCTGGGGAACGCCTACAAAGATTTAGGCCAAGTCGAAAAGGCGATTGAGTATTATCAGGCTGCTCTTCTTATCTCAAAGGAGATTGGCGATAGACGCGGCGAAGGCAATCGCCTCGGCAATCTGGGGAGCGCTTATAGAAATTTAGGCCAAGTTGAAAAGGCTATCGAATACTATCAAGCTGCTCTCCTCATAGCAAAGGAGATTGGCGATAGACTTAATGAGGGTAATTGGCTAGGCAATCTGGGGAATGCCTACGCAAAGCGGGGCGAATTGGCCCGCGCTCTGGCTCACTGGCGGCGTTCAGTGGAAATATTAAGCGAAATCAAGTCGCCTAATGCCAGTATAGCGCAGGGCAATATTGATGAGCTGAAAGCGGCGCAAGGCGAGGAAGACTTTGCCCGACTGTGGGCCGAAAGCGAGGTGGAATACCGAGGACTGGGCGGCAAGGATGAAGGATGAAAAAGGGCGGAATACCGAGGATTGAGGGGTAGGTGTTCAATCCACTGACAGAGCAGTGTCCCACAAATACCCCTCAACCCTGTAGGATATTTCTCTGCCCATAGATTTCCCCATTAGGCAATCTACCAAGAGCAAGGGAATTTCTGTGGGATATTGGGCCAACTGGTTGCCGCCATTAGATTTCCCCTGTAACCATTCAGCCAGCCTTGAATTTGTCATTCTGAGGGACGAGGTTTACCCGGCTTGATAACTAACCCGGCTTTTAGTCCCGAAGAATCTCAATGGCGGGTGATCAAGATTCTTCGGGGCTTGAAACCGGCTAAATTATAAATCGAGGTAACTACCGCCCCTCAGAATGACACTACCTATGAAAGATTGCGAGAAGTAAGGAAAATCTATTGACAGCCGCCAACTGGCGCAATGTTCCACAAAATGTCCCTATTTCCCCGCCTTTCCCCTCAGCCTCCGACCCCCAAGCTCATGGCTCATGCCTCATGGCTGTTCCCCTCAGTCCTCAGTCCTCAGTCCTCATTCTTGCCCCCACCCCAACCAACTTCTCCGCCGCGATTTTGCCGCTCTGGACTGCGCCTTCCATCGAGTCATAGAAGCGTTGGTGGGTGTAGCCGCCCGCCAGCCACAGATTTTTGACCGGGGTTTCCTGGCTAGGACGAAACTGGTCAATGTTCGGGCCGGGATAATAGACCGATGAGGGAATCCGCACCACCGTCGCTTTTTCGATTTTGGCATCCCGGCTGCCGTCCGGGAAGACCGATTGCAGATTGGCCCAGACCGTTGCGATAATTTGCTCGTCAGTCTGCTTAATCAGGTCTTTGGCGGGCGCAACACAAAAATGAAAGCGGCTCTTGCCGTCGTAGTGATAGGCCGGGGTAGTGTTGCCCATATCGGCATAGACCGGGATAAAACCGTCCGGCGCAAACAGAATGTTATCCATATAGCTAACCTGACGGTCTACCCAGATTTGGACTGAGACCACCGGCACGCTCTGAATATTGCGGAGATTGGCAAAAAAGGTCTCGCCCTGATATAGCTCATCGGGTATCAGTCGCTTGAGATTGTGAATCGGCAGGGCAAAAAGATAATGGTCAGCGGTCAGGGTTTCGCCGCCTTCCAGCACGATACCCCCGATTTTACGGCGGTCGGCTTCGTCCAGCCGAACTTCGGTGACTTTAGCCTCGGTGCGGATAAGACCGCCCTTGCGCCGGATATAATCGGCTAGGGGGGTAGTCAGCAAATCGTTTGGCGACCCCTTGAGCAGACCCATTTTGCTGGCCTTATTCTGCCGCAAGAAAATCCCGATGACATCCAGCACGATTTTAGCCGAAATCTCGTCGGGCGGCAGGAACTTGAGGGCCAGCGCCATCGGCAAAAACATCTTTTTGAGCATCCGCTTGCTGATACCCCACCGCTCGTGCCACTGCTCGTAGGTAAATTTATCCTGGCTGGCATAATATTTGGGGCTACCAAACAGCATCGGGCCGAGGGCCTTGACCAGGGTCAACCGCTCGGCAATCGTAAAATAGCGGTTCTTGAAGGCGGCAGGGAGCAAGTGGAGCGGGCTGGGTAGATTGACGGTCTTGAACGAAAACCGCTCGCCCTGGGCCAGAGTATAGGTCAATTCGTGCTTTTTCCACGAAATATTATCGTAAATCCCAAGCTCGCGCATCAAGGTATAAATTTCCTCGTAAGCCCCAAAGAAGGCGTGCAAGCCAGTTTCCACCCAATCGCCATCCTTGTCGCGCCAGGCCGACACCTTGCCGCCCAGGATATTGCGTTTTTCCAGCAGCGTCACCCGGTAGCCCGCATCTACCAAATGCTTGGCTGCCGTCAGGCCCGCCAGCCCGCCCCCCAGCACAATCACGCTGGGTCGGCTATCCGTTCCCTGGCTGCCGGTATCGGCTACTTTATCCAAAATCTCCATTGCGAACCGTTTCCTCTCTATCTATCCGTAAGGCAATCTGTAAGGATTTTCACAAATCTAGCCTTTAGTATACCCGTTTTGTAAATATTCCAGGCTACAAAAGTGTTAAGGTTTGGGGTGAGTTGGAATAAATCTGAAATCTGAAATCTGAAATTAATCAACCTCTCTTCCGTCTTCCGTCTTTCCCCTCAGTCCTCAGTTCTCAGTCCTCAGTCCTGCCTTCCCCGCCGACCCCACCCAAAGGGCTTGCCAGCGCCCGTTTTTTGTGGCATGTTATAACTGACCACTGACCACTGACCACTGCTAAGGAGGACAATGGCAGAATTACCGAACTTGCTTAACCTGAAAATTGGGGCCTTGCGCCTGAAATATCAGAGTATCGAAACCGAGCTACTGGCCTGGCAGAAGCTGACGGCGGAAGGCCAACCCCTCGAAAAGCACAATAGCCAGGTACGGCGGATTTCGTCCGGGCTGGCGGGGATGATCGAAGTGGTCGGGGCGGAAATCGAAAAGTTGGTAGGGCTGGACCTTGCAACCTTTTTCCCGCAAGCGCGGCGAGCCGAATTTCTGGTTCTCGAAATTCACCGCACCTGGCACTATTTTCGCCAGAAGCTCACCACCCGCCAAGCCCCGCCCTATAATCGGCTATTGGAAGCCCTCGATGAATTCGTCTGGACTTGCTATCGCCCGGTGGTCGAGGTCGCCATCCTGCCGCGCCAGAACGGTACGCCCGCGATTGACCCCGCCGCCGTGCGCGAACCGCCGCTGACCTTCTTTAATAGCAACTGGTCTCCGGCAGCTTCGGCCCGCGAGGAAACCTTGCCCCTGGAAGAAACCGTGGATTCGGGCGGCGGGCGGTTTGCCCAGGAAGGCAAGCAACTGGCAGCCCGGCGGCTGGCAAATCTGCTCGTCCCGGTGATTGGGCTACCCTGGTCGGACGGCACTTTCTTGCCGGAAGCGCTGATACTGGCCCACGAAGCCGCTCACTTGCTGGACTACGACCTGAAACTATCGGCGGACATCGAGCGTAATTTAAAAGCGGGCTTACCTAAAACTGGCGCGGCCCGGTTCAAACAATATTGGCAGCCCTGGAGCGCCGAAGTCTTCGCCGACCTGTACGGGACTTTGAGTCTTGGCCCGGCCTTTGTCGGGGCGCTGATGACCCTGGTGGCAGGTTCACCCAGCGAGGTTTTGAACAGCCGCAACGACCAATATCCCACCCCCCATTTGCGGATTTTGCTGGTGCTGGAAGCCCTCAAAAGCGGCGGCTTTCTCACCGAGGCGGCGGCATTGGCCCAGACCTGGCAACGAACCTACGGGCAGCCGGTAGCAGGAAAGCCTGATACCTACGAAATCAAGGATTTCGCCCTGCCGGATTGCGTGGCGGATGTTCCGGCAGTCGTCAAGGCGCTTTTGGATGGCCCTTTCACGGCGCTGGACGGCAGCACTTTCAGGAAAGTAAGCAAAGTGGTCTGGACTAAGGACGACCAAAGTGCCGCCGTCCGGGTGCGGGATGCGATGCTCCAAACCGGGATGCCGCTCGACTCGAATGGGCCGCGCATCCTGTTAGCCGGGGCGCAATTGGCCTTCCAGGTGAACCCGGCGGCTTTGCGGAGTAACCAGAGTCCCGCCCCCAATACCAAAACCCAGACCGATTTGGTGGAGAAAATACTGGCGAGTCGCAGGGCTGGCACTCGCGGCGACAGTAATTCACGTTCCGGCGTGACTGGCTCAAAAGCAAGCCCGGCCCAGGCTGAGGCTGACCGGGCCAAAGGCAAGGCCCTGGCGCTGGCCCTGTTGTCCGAATTTGAGGCCAGCTGAATTGTTACAAATCGAAAATCTAAGGTCGAAAATTTCAGATTTCAGATTTTAGATTTTAGATTTTAGATTTCAGATTTCAGATTTCAATAATGGAGAAATCAATGGCTGAAGAATATTTGCCACTCTATTTTAATGAAGAAGGCTACCCGATTAGCCCCGACTATGGGCGGGCGATTTTGGAAGCGGTGGTCAATAGCCCCCAACCTGTTACTGATGTCTGGATTCTGGCGCACGGTTGGAATAACGACCTGGCAGGCGGTAGCCAGACCTATCACGACTGGATTTCGGCTTTCCGACCCGTGATTCAACAAGAAATCAGCGACCCCGATTTTAACCCGCTTTTTGTAGGGATTCACTGGCCTTCCAAAGCCTGGGTCGGCGATATTGCCAAAGTATCCCAGAAAAAACAGGTTGCGGCAGTCGCCCCTCAAACTGGCGGTGGGGGGGGTGGAGTCTTTGAAGGCGGCATGGCGGCGGGTCGTCCGGCGGGGGAATTCGAGATGGGCGGAGCAGATAGCCCTTTGCTTGCACCACCCCCGACCTCCCCAGCCGTCTCCAGCAATACCCGCGCCAAAGCCAGATTCATTGCGGACTACCGGCCTATTTTTGACCGCGAGGGGATTTACGGGCGGATTTTCAGCCGCGATTTTGGGCGATTATATAGCCTGATGTACCAGCCGCAGTTGCCTTCCCAGGCCGAATGCGAGGAATTTATAAAAATTCTCAAGAAATATATCACCCGCGACCCACATAGCGACCCGTCCGAAAAGAGCAGTATTTTGAGCGCCCCGCTCGAAACCCTGACCGCCCGGCTTTTTGCCCAGGTCAGCGAACAGAGCGCCCACCCCCAGCAATACGAGGGCTTTTTCAGCTTTGAACCGCTCCTGGAATTCTTTCGCACCTTCACTTTCTGGAAGATGAAAGGCCGAGCGGCAATAGTCGGCGAAACCGGGGTATATCCTTTTTTGGTGGCGTTGCGGCAAGCTATCGCCCAGGCCGGGCGCTCTACCAAGATTCATCTTTTGGGACACAGCTTTGGGGCGAAACTGGTGACGGCCTCGGTCTATCCAGCCGCCGGAGCTAATAATCTGACTTTGCCGTTGGTCAATAGCATTGTGCTGCTTCAGGGTGCGTTCAGCCAATTTGCGTTCAGCAGCCAGATACCGATTGACCAAAAGGCCGCTGGACACTATGCCCCGGTGGTTGAGCGCGGTCTGGTGGCTAACCCTATCGTAGTAATTTATTCCCAAAAAGACATGGCGAACACCACCTGTTATCCGGCGGGCATGGCGGTAGCCGCCCCGTTCTCGTCCAAAATCTACGAAATCGGTGGCCCGGCAGAAACCGAAAACGATAGCTATGAACTCTACCAGGTCTCGAAGAACCGCTTTGGGGCGATTGGCGCGAATGGGGCGCAGGGCCTAACCCCGGAACATTTCAAGGCCCTGGATATGCTGCCGACCAACCGGCCTTATTTCTTCGATGACCTGGACGGGGTTTATTGCCTGAACATAGACGGACAGGAATATATTAACCGGGGTGGCCCACCCTCCGGGGCGCATGGTGATATACTACACCCTGAAATATATCATCTGGCGTTGGCAATTTCCCGCCGAGGCTAACCGGGCTACGCTAACATCCAGCGTTAATACCCTTAGATTACAGATTTTAGACTTTAGATTTTAGATTTGAGACCGCCCTAACAGAAAGTTGAACTAAAATGAACGAATACGACCCAAACGCGCCCCGTTTTTCGTCGCCGGGCGGACAAAATACTCAACCGGCAGCCGATGGCGCAAATGGGTATCATTATAATCCCTCTAATTCTTCTAATCAGGGTCAGAATCTAGTTCCGCCGATGGCTCGAAAAGCCGGGCGGGTCAATTTAATTTTCGGGGGTATTTTTCTGTTTATCATGGCTTTCTTGAGTGGCATTCTATTCACGGTGGTAATGCAGAACAATTCGTTTCAGGGAACGCCCTTAGAGCTGGTACAACGTCCAGTCCTGGCTATCAGCAATATTCCGGCGGACGCGCATAAAGAATGGTTGGCCTTTCAGCAGAGCTTTAGCCTGATTGAGAAATATTACTACCAGCACGACAAGGTTAATCAAAAAGAGATGTATTATGCGGCGGGAGAGGCGGCAATTACGGCGGTGGGAGACCGTTTTACGGCCTATAATCGCCCGGCCCAGGCCGAAGCCAACCGCAACTTTATCACCGGCAAATTTGTCGGAATAGGGATTACTTCCGAAATCAAGGACGGTAAATATCTGGTCAAACGGTTGCTGGACAATAGCCCGGCCCAGAAAGCCGGAATTAAAGAGGGCGACATCTTGACCGCGATTAATAGCGAAGCTTTGCCGCCCACTTTGATAGATTACGGCCCGGTTACGGACAAATTGCGGGGCGAGGTCGGCACTAAAATCAAAGTTACTTTTGTACGGCCCAGCGACAATAATAAAGCCACCGAATATGAGCTAATCAGAGCTGAACTGATTAACCCTTCGGTAGATGTCCAGATGCTGCCCGGCAATATTGTCTATATCGAGATGACCAGAGTCTTTGGCGAAAATACCATGAAGGAGTTCGACGAAAAAGTTGGAGCAGCCGCCAAGACTAATCCGGCGGGCTATATTCTGGATTTACGGGGCAATGGCGGTGGCTCAACCGAAACCGCTCGCCAGCTTTTGGGCCGCTTTCTGGAGGGCGGAGTGGCCTACTATGAGGATATTCCCTATCAGAATGTGACTATGCGAGCGGCTGAGGTGTTGAGCAACGCCCAGGTCAAGCTTTTCGATAAGCCCTTAGCAGTCTTGGTCAACGGCGGGTCGGCTAGCGCCAGCGAAATCACCGCCGGGGCGCTGCAAGACCGCCAGCGGGCGGCCCTTATCGGCGAAAAGACTTTTGGCAAAGGGTCGGCCCAGCTAGTTTTCCCGCTCATCGGCAATAGCGCCCTGCGGGTCACAACCGAGCATTGGTTTACCCCCAATAAAGTGAATGTCGGCGATATAAAAGGGATAGTCCCCGACCTCGCCATTACCCCGACCGAGGCCCAAAAGAAAGCCAACCAGGACCCCCAGCTTGAGCGGGCGGTACAGTATATTAAGGATAAGATGCAAGGATAACGGGCGCACCGAGTAGTTTTGAGTTGTGAATTAAAATGCCAACCACTAATCTGATTTTCTTTATGTTCTCAGAATTTAGAACTCAAAATTCAAAACTCAAAATTCAAAACTTTTGTATCCTGTCCACCCTGTCTATCCCTGTTAAATAAAGAGTTAAACCCCGGCTAGGTTTTCGGCTTGAGGCCCAGGGCCTCAACTGTAGCCCAATCCGGGGTGCGGTCGGCGGCCACGAGGCCAAAATCCTGAGAGTAATCCCACATTGTCCAACCCACGTTGGAGCTTTCAAGCAGGCTGCGGACATCTTTTAACCACCTATTCCGGCTATCGGGCGGGGCCGTCAAATAGCTAATCTGGCCTTTTGCATCTTTGCGGTAACGCAATACTCCAAATTCATTGACGATTAGCCGAACTCCCCGCGCCTGCCCCCACTTCCTTAACTCACCAATTTTATTTTCCAGCCAGGCTCTATTCCCTTCGGTGCTGCAATATTTTTCGGCATCGGCTCTGGCGGTCGGGTCGGATATAGCTTGCAGGGCGGGCCGACAGGCTTCCGGGCTGGCGGGATAGGGCAGGTCGCGCCAGACTTTAGCTTTCTCGACCGTCCAGGTCGCACCCTGATGGGTAAAGGTGAACGGCTCATAAAAGTGAATGTTATAGACTACGTTGGCATCGGCCACGATTGCGAGGGCTTTCAAGCTGGCGGTATCCATATAGTTCGGGGCATTGGCAATCAGAATGTGATTGGGTGCGCCGCGCCGCATCGCCGCCAATAATTTCGGTTGCACTACCGCCCAACGGCCTGCGCCTTCGCTCAGGCGAGCGTTATAATCCAGCTTATTATCGTAATACAGGTGGAAAGCCGGTTCGTTTAAGTCCTCCAAAAAGAGGATTTCAGGGCCATATCGGTTGCTCAGATGACGGGCCAGCGTTTCCCAGAAAATCGCCACCTTGTCTACAAAGCCATCGTCAAAGGTCAGACGGGGCTTGAAATTAGTCCCGTCTTCGGGATGTAAATCCAGAATAATTGCCAGCTTCGCGGCTCTAAGCTTACCCAGGGCCGTATCCAGCAATCCCAGATTGGCCTCATTCAGTTTGGCGGGCTGATTTTCATCAAAAAGCAGTTTTGGGTCGAGCGGCAGCCGCACATGGCGTAAACCGATGCTGGCAAGAAACTGAAAATCTTTATCGCCATTAAAATCCCGCAAACGCTCGGCGGTCAGGTTATCCTGGGCAAACCAGTGGCTGAGGTTGACTCCTTTGGATAAGAGGTCAAAGCGAGCCGGATTCACCCCGTTCAGTTCGTAGCGCCACCGGGCATAATGCTGACCGACGTTCCCCATTTCCACTTTGTAAGGGTCGGGATTACTCGGAGTATAGGTCACGGCCCGGCGCTCGAAAAGCTGTACCAAAACCTCCCGCTCAACTCCGGCCACCACCGTCCGTGTCCAGTAAGGTTCGGTCAAGGGGAAGCCCAAAACATAGACCCAGTTGGGCGCAAAAACCCCGCCCGTCGCATTGACCGCCCCCAACCGAATCAAGCCTTCCTGATAGGCAAAATCTATAAATACATCCGCAATATTATGCCCGGTTTCCTTGACATATTCTTTAAGCTTGCGCTTTTCGGCGGGTTCAAAAGGAGTGAGGTTGCCGCTGCGGTCAATGCGGCTGGTTATCAGGGTTCCCAGGGCTGCCGTCTTTTTGTTTTCGTCGCCCCCGCAGGTGCAGACGGCCCGAAAGCTGGCATAAGTCGGAGCATTTACATTTGCCCCGCCCTCATTCGAGTCGCCCGCTACCTGGACGGTGCTGGCTGCCAGTTGGCTAAAGCTGCTATCGCTATCCTGGCGCTGGCCTGTCACCAGTTCCTTGACCAGCAGGCCAGTAGTTACGAAATAGGGATTGGTTGGGTCGCCCGCCGGGTTATTGACCTCCATGCGGGCTTTATCAAAATACTGAACCGAGCGGGTAGTACCATTATAGTATTCCAGATTCAGCCGCTCGTAGCCTTTAATCGGCGGCCCCCAGGTATAACCCCGGTTGGTAGAAGCGCCATCCTGAATCGGCTGGTCTACCCGCCGCCAGACATTTGAAAAACCGGGGCTGTAAAACCCGATTTCTTCGGCCCGGCTGTCAGTCGGCGGCAATTGAAATACGAGGATTATGAGCGGAAAAAGAATATAACCGATTACTCCGCTAAGTCGCACGGATAATGCGTCCCAGGGGTAAGTTAGCTTCATTAGAAGATGTTACCTCATATCTACACTTTTAGGAGTTTCTCTTGCAATTTCATCCTGTTAAGCAGTCAGCTTTTGCAGGCCGCCCAACTCCTGAATAATATTATTGAGGTCGGGGCGGTCAAACTGGCTATCCCCGACATAACACAGGTGAATTATTCCATCAGGCCGAATAATCAAGGTAGTGGGGTGGGCGGTTCTAAAACCATTGAGGCCAAAGCGTTGGTAGACCCCGTAGGCCTTGATGACCTCGCGGTCAGGGTCGGGCAGCAACGGGAACGGCAAAGAGTTGCGAGAGAGATAGTTGCGGGTTTCGGCTTCGCTCTGGGCTACAATCCCGACTACCTGGGCCAACGGGCTTAGGTTGGCCCAACGCTGGCTAATATCTGCCATCTGTTTGCGGCAGGTGGGACACCAAGTCCCCCGAAAGAAGAACATTACCAGCGGACGGCCTTTGAATTGGGCCAAGGTCATCCGCCGACCCTGGTCATTGACCAGCGTCCAGGCCGGGGCAACTTGCCCGACTTCCAAACCCTTGTTAGTATCAGCCACAGGTTTCTCCGATAATTAACTCAAGAACCAAAAATCTACTCTACTCCTATAATATCTTATTACCCCGGTCAGAGAAATTAAGAAAAGATTACAGTTGGATAACAAAATTCAGCTCTTTCGTTTACATAATTCTGAATTTTGGCATAGTAGGGACTAGCAATCTGGCTAGAGGTAGGTTATAATAAGGTCAAAATCATGTTATGGTAACATAACCTGGGGTGTATATTGCGAAAACAAATCAACCCGCGCAAGCAGTGGTAAAAGCGCACCAGCCAAAAGAAACCAGGAGGCGGCACAATGGCGGCCCTAAAGGATGTCCTGAGCAAATTCCGGGCGATTAGCGCGGTGGACGCAGCTATAATTGTCAGTAGCGATGGTATGCAAATCGAAAGTTTTAGCCGGGGCAACCTGGATATAGACGAAATCTGCGCGGTTGCCAGCACTGGGCTGCAAGTCTCCGAGGCGCTGGGCGGAACAATTGCGCGGGGTGATACGCAGTGGTCGGTCAATGCCTACGCCAGTGGCGCAATTTTAATGGAGCCTATTTCGGAAGATGCAATGTTTATGGTAATCACCAACGACCCAGCCAGCATTGGCAAAATCCGCTACCTCAGCAAACGATACCGACAGGAATTGTTGACCGCCCTGGATGGCGGCGGGGATAGTTTCTAGGTGGCAAAGCCACAAATCCTTGACTATTGGTTATTTGGTCGCTATAGTATATAATTAGCTGACAGGATAGCCAGGCGCTCTTTTGGTGTGCTTGACCTATCTCCTTATGTTTTATCCGGCCCTAGTCGCTTTGAAATTGGGTTGTGCCGCGCTTTAAAACGAAACAATCCCATTACAAATAGAGTGGTCTAACCGGCGGTCTGAGGCAGCATTACTTAATCCGTTTAATCCGGTAGTTCAGGTTCATCGTATTTAAAGCAGTTGCGTCTTAGCCAAGATTGCACAAGCACAGTTTATCCCGTTAGTAGAGTTATAATGTACCACAGCGGGATAGGAGGAAAGGTTTTATGGACCCACAATTAACCAGTCTAGTTGTTTCTACCTCCGAAACAGTTCATATCGAAGAAACCCTGGATCGGCTGGTAGCTGAAACCGGGGCGAATTACTCAATGCTGCTGGACAAGAGCGGACAGGTCATCGCCTGGTCGGGCGATACTGACCGCCAGGATATAACCGCGCTGGGCGCATTGCTGGCAGGGACTTTTGCCAGCTCCCGCGAGGTAGCTCGTCTGTTAAAAGAGAAAGATTTCCGGGTATTATTTCAGCAAGGGGTACGCGAGAATATTTTTACCGAGCTAATTACCGAGCAATGGATGCTGGTAGTTATGTTCGACAAACGCACCCATATTGGGCTGGTTAAAGTCTTGAGCAAACGGGCCACCGATGAACTCGCTGGGGTTTTGGAGCGGGTCAAGATCGAAAGCCGCGCCAAAGACCATGTTATCAGCACTTCTTTCCGTACCAGTGTCGAAGATACGATTGACTTGCTCTTTAAGGACTAATCGTTAGTAATCAAAGCCGAAATTTATTCGTGCCGGGACATGTGATAGAGTAGCATGGTAGTCAGGCCCAGCTAGTAGAAATAGTTGGGACAGGGCGAGCTAACCAGTGTGGGAGTTAGCAACCCGAATAGTGCAGAATTGGCGGTGAGAAAATGGCTCTAATTAACGTTGCAGCCCGTGAAATCCATTGCAAAATCGTCTACTATGGGCCAGGACTGTGTGGCAAAACCACTAACCTGAAATATATTCACCATGCCGTCCCTCAAACGGCGAAAGGTGATTTACTTTCGATTGCAACCGAAACCGAGCGTACTTTGTTCTTCGACTTTTTGCCGCTCGACCTGGGGCAGGTTCACGGGTTTCAGACCCGGTTTCACCTCTACACCGTACCAGGGCAGGTTCTCTACGAGCGCACCCGCGTCGCGGTCTTGAATGGGGCGGATGGGGTGGTCTTTGTCGCCGACAGCCAGCCCGCCAAGCTTCGGGAAGACGTTCAGAGCTTGCAAGAATTGGCCCGCAATGTTCAGGCTCAGGGCAAGAAATTTCAGGAATTTCCGCTAGTCTTGCAATATAACAAACGGGATGTAGCAAATGCTATCCCGATTGAGCAAATGGACTATTATCTAAATTCACAGATTAAAGTACCCCGCTTCCCGGCAGTCGCCAGTACCGGGGAAGGGGTATTTGATACCTTGAAAGCTATCAGCAAACTGGTTATCAGCAAGCTGTAAACTGGCAGGTTGGTTAGAACAAATCTAATTAGAACAAATTTAACTGGCACATTCAAAAGTTTTCTAAAGACTAACACCTCGAACCGAGGTCAATCGCCGGGTTCGAGCGACAGTCGGGGACGCATTTATGGCTCTGGAAGGCCCACTACAGGAATTTTCAATCAACGATATTATATCTCTGGTGAGCCTGAGCAAGCGGACTGGGGCAGCTGAAATCGAAGGCCCGCTTAATGGTCGTTCGGTAGCAGGTCGCCTTTTTTTCAAAGGTGGTAATCTCGCCCACGCCACCTTGCTCGATATGCCAGCATTGGAAGCCGCCCTTACCTTCTTCGTCTTTGAAGAGGGTTATTTTCGTTTCCAGGAGGGCATGACCTCGGACGTGGAAGAACTGCGAATCTCTAACGAAATGGTGATTATGCAGGGGATTAACCGCTCTGACCAGTGGAAGGAAATCAAAAATCTGGTTCAGCCGGGCGATATTCCGGTTCTGGTAGATAATCCGCAGGGGATTGGGGCAGGAGTAAATTTGCGGAGCGAAGATTGGCGTTTATTGACCATGATTAGCGGGCAGGATGATGTCCAAACCCTGGGCGGCAAGACCGGGCTGGGCGAATTCCGCACGATGGTCACGATTGCCAATTTGCTCAAGGCTGGCCTGATTGAGAAAAAGGCCCGCAACCTCAAATATGTCCTGTATGCCGAACTCGACCAACTGGCAATCAGCCAGCTTGGGCAACCGGCTAAAGCCTTGCTCGACCAATCCTATCAGCGTCTGGGCCTCAAGCTGGAAGATGATATTACCTACGAACAGGCCCTCGATGTGGTCAATAACTTCCGCAAACTGGCGGCCCTACTGGTTGGGCCAGGCCGCTCCGAGAAACTGGCGGAGCAAATGCGGGAACGGGTCAGAACACTTTACCAGAAATAGTGAACCCGGTACCACTTGCAGCACTCATCATAACTATACCTAACCTACATACTGTAACAGGATTTTCGCTTGGGAAGATATGCTTATTCAAGGAGAGGAATCTCATGAAACTACCGCCTCGAATTCTGAAATTAAAAATAATTGCAGGCGCTCTTTTACTCGTGCTGTTATTGTCGGCTTGTGGCGAGCTTACCCCAACCGGCGACAGCGAAAACCTGCTGATTAACGAGGTCTTTACCGGGAGTGCCGCCGGAGGTAGCCAGTGGATTGAACTGCTCAACAATACTAACGACCCCTTGAAATTAACCGGCTACAGTCTGGTGACGACCAAAGGCACGATTGACCTGGGCGCAATTTCGGCGGACAGCCCGTCCAAAGGGGTTTTGAACAAAGGGGCAGCTATCGTACTTGCCAGCACCCCCCAAATCGTCAATGACCAGGCCTTTGCCTTCTTGCAAAGCTCGGCCCGTGATGATGCCGCCCGCACTTTGGTCAAACGCCCACCTTTGCCCTTGCGCGAAGATAAAGTTTTGGGCAAGCTCGACCCGACTAAAGACCTGATAGTTTTGAAAGGGCCGGACGGTAAAATCGTAGACCAAATTGGCTGGGGTAGCCCTGACCGCACCACCCTGGGCCTTGCCAGCGATGTCAACACCAATCTACCCGCCCCCAACAATGAGGCTAAATCGTTGGGCCGCACGCCGACTATCGGGCAGCGTCAGCCCACCGACCCCGGTCAGATTAACCCAGGCCCGTTCACCGTCCATAATACTACCGGAGCAGGCCTGAATGCCATTCCACGCGCCCCAAATACTTTTAACTTTATCTTTACGACCTTCACCGATGTTATCGGCACGGTCGGGGCGTTGTTTCTGTGGTTGGCTTTTATCATTATTGCGCTGGTGGCCCAACGTTTTGAGACCCTTTCGGAGCAAAAAACTTACTGGCGTTGGCTGATGATTGCCCCGGTTGGTATCTTGATTTACGCTATCATCCAGGTGCAAGACTTCATCCGGGAAGGCCGCTTGACCGACTTTTGGAGCTGGCCCGCGTTTCTGGCGTTGTTCATCTCTGGTTTGGCCTGCCTCTATGTAATCAACATTTTCCGGCTGATTGCCAAGAATATCTTGTCCTCGGAGTAGAGTTAAGTAGCAAGGTTATCGGCAAACCGGGCTTTGACCGGATACGACTTGGCTGATTTGGCTGATTTGGTTGATTTGAAGGAGTAGCAATTATGCTGATTGGCGATTATTTGTACGATGCCCTCACTGGCTCACCAGCCCTCTTTCTGGACATTGGGTTTGTCTTTTTGGGGATTGCCCTATTCTGGTTTGCGCGGATTCTGGGCGAGCTTCTGGAAATCATCCAAAAGCCCCCTCTGGAAAATATGGTACGGATTGCCGGTTGGTTGCTCATCCTGACTTTTGCCTTACCTCATTATTTGGTGCGCTCGGTCTTTTATCCCAACCTGAATTCTGACCAGAATATGTGGGTGTTGCTCTATACCTTCCGCACCATTTCGAGCGTGGGCCTTCTAGTAGCCGCACTTCTGGCACTCGTCCCGGTCTTTCTTTATTGGCGCTGGACCAGCAAATAAAATAGGACTGAGGACTGACTTTTGTGACTGTCATGATTGACACAAGGGTACATCACAGTTTAACATAAAGTTACCATTATTAGTCTTCTACGTTTGGAAGTTTAAGGCGTAGAAATGGCTGGGGTTTTATACTGCCTCTTTAGGTCAAAATTATACATCCCACCAGGGGGTAAGGAGATTTCGTTGAAAAAGGTATCAAAAAGTCTACTCATAGGACTGGTTTTCCTCCTACTTACGCTTACTTTAGTAGCATGTGGAGATACTGCACCCACCCTGGCTTCAGTGACGATGGGGCATGATTTTAAGGATGGGTCGTTAGTGGGCGAGACTACCACTTTTAAGCCTACTGACAAGGTTATATATGCTGTCGCCAAGATAGACGGTACTACGGATACAGCAAAGATCAGGTTTGTGTGGACAGCAGTTTCGGTGGTGGCACCGGGGAGTACTACCCCAATTACAGATCGTAAAATCGTAGAGAGTACGGTTGCGCTGGATAAAAACACTAACATAGCTACTAACAAGTACACCCAAGACAATGACTTTCCGGTGGGTAAGTACAAGGTTGACACATATTTGAATGACCAACTCGTTAAAACTACCGAGTTTACAGTAGCCTGATACCAATTTGGCTAAAGAACGGTTGCAAAACAGTAATCAATCTAACCCCGGTTCTGGCAAGGCCTCGGCAAAAGGGGCAGCCAGGGCCGGTTTGTCTTTCATGGTGGTACTCAATAGCACCAGAGCCAGGGCTATCAGGGCTAGAATACCGCCAAACCAGCAGGTAGCGGCAATTGAGAAATTCGAGACGATGACCCCGCCCAGAGCCGCGCCACAGGCGTTCCCCAAATAGAGCATCGAGGAGTTGAGCGAAAGCACTAGACCGGGAGTTTGAGGGGCGAACCCGACCAGGCGGGTTTGTTGCACCGGGTTGAACAGAAAGCCAGTCAAGCCCCAGATAAAGAAACCGATTATCGCGCCGACCAGACTCGAAGCCAGCCAGGGGAAGGCAAAAAGCACCGCCGCCAGCCCACTTACGCTGATTATCAGCAATCTGACCAGATTCCAGCGGTCAGCCACCATTCCGCCCAAATTGTTGCCAAGCGCCCCCGCTGCCCCAAAAATAAGCAGCATCAGACTGATAGAGTTGCCATCCAGCCCGATATTCTGAGTAAGCAAAGGCGCGATGTAAGTAAAGACGGCAAATTGAGCGGTAAACTGAGCCAGGGTTACGCTCATAGCTACTACCAGTTTGCCTCTTTTCAGCAGTCCGAACCACTGGCTCAAAACCACCGGAGCGGTTGTAGCCATTTCCTTAATAATCACCAAAATAGCGATAATCGCCAGTAGACCCAGCACCGCGACCAGGGCAAAAGTTATCCGCCAGCCAAAATTACTGCCGATAAAAGTGCCGAAGGGTATTCCCAGGACATTGGCGATGGCAAGCCCGGCAAAGACTGTTGCCAGGGCGCGACCCCGCTCGGCGGGCGGGGTAATCGTAACCGCTACTGCCGAAGAAGTCGGAGTGTAGAGTGCGCCGCCCACCCCTGACAGCATCCGGGCCAGAAACAAAATCTCAAAATTCGGAGCGAGCGCAGCCAGTAAATTTGCCCCGCTAAAAAGCAGCAAAGCCGAAATTAGCAAGGTCCGACGCGGCAGACGGCTGGTAAATGCCGCCAATAGCGGCGAAACAATCGCATAGGTCAGGGCGTAAATCGTCACTAGCTGCCCGGCAGTAGTAATCGAAACGTTTAAATCTCCAGCGATTTTAGGCAGTATCCCGGCGATGACAAACGAGCCTGTCCCAATCACAAAATTGCCCAGAGCCAGCATGAATAATCGTAATCTTAGAGACCTCATTGTGTCTTTTGCTTTCAGTTATTAAATTAAGACTTTCGCTTCAAGTCGGGTAGAAGCCCGGAAGATTTATAGCTTTGGTGGTATATCAAAAATTTCGTCATCCAAGAAAAATTGACTAAGCGAAAACCTTATAAATGTTATCTTTTTACTACTTTTTTCAATAGCGTCAAATCGGCTTTGGTGACGGCTTTGGTGGCGGCTAATATCACTAGGTAAACCGCCGCTCCGACCACAACGGTTATCGCAAAGTTATTAACCCCGACCAGCGAAAGGCCGGATAAGACTAGAATCATCGCGCCGGAAGCCAGCATGGGCCGCCAGTTGGTCGAAAAAAGCGGAACTGCCGCCGCGCCCAACGCCCGCCGCATTATCAGACAGAACGGTACAAGCAAAATAATTTCGGTCAGAATAGTTAAGGCCGCCGCTGCAATATAACCGAAAAAAGGGATTAACAGCAAATTCAGGCCGATATTAGCGACAGCGGCTACCACCACTGCCCAGGTGATACTGCGTTGCTTATCAATCGCAATCAGGACGTATTGGGTCAGGCCGTTGATATAGCTGAACGGCAAAAACCAGATAAGAATTTGCAGGGCAATCGCGCCGTCCGGCAAATAGTCCGAACCGCCCAGCACGCCAATCACATCATAGGCCACAAAAAGCGTTCCGGCGGAAACCGGCCAGGCGATGACCATCAGCAACCGCAAACCCTCCCGATAAGCCCGCAGCAGATTATCTTTGGCGGCAGTACCATAGCTCGAAAAGAGCGGAAACAGTGCAATCGTCAGGGTCGAGGGGATAATCAGGAGAGCATCTATAAATTTATAGGCCGCATTATAAATTCCAAGCTGGGCGTTACCCTGGAAAGCCTGTAAAATCAGGCCATCCGACTTGAAAAGAATACTGATTATCAGGCCATTTAGCAGCAACGGAAAAGATTGGCGCAGCAGTTCGCCCGCTAATTTGCGGTCAAAACTCATTCGGCTCAATCGCGGCCTGAAAATCTGACTACTGAGCAGGCTTTGTAATACCGCTACCTGGATAACATTGACCACTACCGAACTGGCAGCCAGACCGACTGGTCCCCAGCCCGCCAGCAATGCCCCCAAACCCAGCGGCACTTTGACCACTGCCGCCAGCAGTTGCACCGCCGCCAGATATTCAAATTTCTCGTAGCCGCGAAAGACGACGGTTATCGAACCGGCGACCACCGAAGGCCAGAAACCGAGCATTAGCAGAATTACCGCCCAAACCGAGGCCGCCGAAAGATTGCCGCTCAATCCGAACAACCCCAGCCACAATAGCGCCAGGGGCAAGGCCGCCAGCGAGAACCCTAGCCGCAAAAAGAGCTTGGTGTAAAACAGGCGGTTGACCTGAGCCTGGGCATCCGGCAGGTTGCGGGCGCGGGCCACCTCACGGGTAACAATCCCTTCCAACCCGAAATCACAAAATGCCGCGAAAAAAACCCAGGTCGTGACCGCAAAAGTGTACTGTCCGTTCCCTTCTGGGCCAAGCAGCCGCAGTACAAAGATAGCAAAACCGAAATCCAGCATCTTGCCGACCAATTGGGCAAAAAGCGGAGTGGCGCTGTTTTTGACCACCCGCCGCAAAGGATGGTCGCCCTCTTCTTCGCGGTAAAACCGCACCCAGCCCATTATCCCTAAAATCAGCCCTAGCGAAACCAGCCCCAAAAAGGCGCTGTAGATGCCCAGCAAAAACCAGAGTGGAGTATAGCGGAGGCGCAAGGTATAAGCGGTCTCCACCGGGGGGCGTTGCTTTTCGTCGAACTTGATGCTAATCCGTTGGTCGCCGGTGCTACCCGCCGGGCCGGTTATCTTGACTTCCGGCCCTTTTTTGGATGACCCGCTCAGGGTCAGTTGTCCACTCCAGCCGGTTGGTTTTTCTTCCGGGCTGGTCGCGGTGGTCGGAGTACGCCCTTGTAGCCCGATTTCGGCCTGCTCGGTCCCGGCGGCTATCGTCAGGTTTATAGAGTATTGTCCGTCGGGAAGGGGTTGGATTTGCTGAATCTGCATTCCCTTAGACCCGCTAACCCTGAATGCTTCGGACGAGGACGACAAGACCAGCGAGCTATAGCCCGGCCCGGTGTAGCTCAAGCGCGGAAATAACTGTGGCCCAGCGATGAAGAGGGCGGCGATAATGCTCAGGGTGAGGTAGAGGACGGAAGATGGGGAAGGCAGAACTGAGGACTGAGGACTGAGGACTGAGGTTTTTGGGAGGAGTAGCCAGTAAAGCAGGGTGAGGGGGAATGGCCCAGCGAGGGCAATCAGGGCCAGGGGTAGGGGCAGGGCTACCAGGGCCAGCCCGCGCCTTCGCCAACTTGCCAGCCATAGGGCGACGGGCAGCCAGCTTAGAGCTGCCAGCCAATCCGGGCGCAAGCTGGCGGCAATCAGAAGACTGCCAGTGATAATTGCCAGCAGTAGTAATTTCGTTGCTCTGGTTTTGCCAAACCGAAGTCCTAAAGCCCAACTTCCAATCGCTAATCCCCAAAAATGTACCAGACTGAATAGCAGTACGCCCCAGGTGCTGCCGACCAGATAATAAAGCAGTGCGCCGGGATAGAGGGCCGGAATATCGCTGGCCTCAAGCAGGGGTTGGGCGGTTTCAGGCTCCCAGAGCGGAATTCGTCCGGCCCGAAGCTGTCGTCCGGCTTCCTCCCAGGTGCGATAAAAGCTGGCATCCGCCGGGACGGGCGACCAACCACTAAGGGTGGTCAGCAGATTGCCTTTAGTTGGGTCGGGCGCACTACTCAAAAGAGCCGGAGAATAAATCAGCAAGGTTAATAAGAGGGCTGCAAGCATCAGCAGTAGCCCAAATTTAGGTCTGGGTCGGGGCGGTTTAACGTTATCAGCATCGGTTTGTGACCGGGGCGGGCGGGCTAAGATAGACAAAATCGGCAAAACCTTAAAAGCTCAGTCCTCAACTCAAAGATTACTCTGTGCCGAATTATAGGGTTGAGAGTTGCCGACTGTCAAACTGAGATTTAGATTTCAGATTTCAGATTTTAGATGTCAGATTTCAGATTTCAGATGTCAGATGTCAGATTTTAGAAATGCCTAATAATTCTTTTGCCGGGCCACCTAAATTACCGTATAATATATGTAGTTGTGCCGGTATATTTTGGCTTTTTTATAAAATTAGTTGGTCAGATGAGGCAGAAATCTTGAATCTTTTGAACCGAAATGCTTTGCGGCGGCAGCAAGAGCTAGTGACGGCCCTGCGAACGAGCGGGCCAGTGACCCTGGCGAAGCAAGCCGCCGTCCCTGGCGGAGTGGCTCAATCCCACGACCCGGAAAACCCCGGCAGCGATGTTTATCCCTATTCCTCTTATAGCGTTGGAACGTATAATGTCTGGCATTTCAAGCTGTTTGCGATTTACCCGACCGCCGTAACCTATCTAATCCCGGATGGGCCTGTGCCAGAACAGGGCTTCCCGGTTATAGCGGCTTCGGGCGGCAAATTTTTAGACCACCCGACGGCCTACATGCATCTGTTGGCCCATCTCTGCCGAAAAGGGTATGTGGTGCTGCTGGTGGATGCTGATACCGGGCCGCTGGATTGCCAGCATACCCGGATGGCCGGGGAATTCCTGGAAGCTATCTGGAAGACTATCGCCAAAAAGTTGGGCAATCGGGCCACCACTCCCCCTCGGTTGGCGTGGTGGGGACATTCGATGGGGGCGAAAGTGCAGGCGATTGCCGCCGCCATGACCACCCACCGCTATTATCTGCGTCCGACGGCGATAATCGCCAATAATTTCAGTAATGCCAGCGGCGGGCTGTGTGATGACGATGCCCTGACTACCGCGGCTAGTATTCCGACTAATCTATGGTACACTCTTATCAGGGGCGACCAGGACACGATTGCCGGGGATGACCCCCGACGACTGTATGATGCTTTGCATCGCCAACTGCAGCGCCGCTTTGTCCAGCTTCTGCGGGTCAACAGCTATCCGCAGGAAAAGCTAACCGCCGACCACGATGCGCCTCTGACCGACAAGCCCGAAAATCCGTTGGTGGTGCTGGTTGGCGGCCCGGCAACCCTCGATGCGCTCGATTGGTGGCTATATTGGAAAATCGCGGTGGGCGCTTTCGATTTTCATTTCAAGAACAAGTCCAAAAAGTGGGCCTATGGCGATGAGCGCGAGAACGGCGGCACTGACCCTAACGGTTTTATGGTTCGCCATACGGTAGAATTTGAAATGGGTAGTTAAAGTAATCAAGTCAGGTTGGGTTGGGTAAAAGTTAAGGCCGGGAAAGCCTTCATAACGGGAGAGTATTTTGGAATTGACTATCGAAGATACCAAACGCCGGTTTGTAAACCTGCTAAAAATCAATGAGGCGCTCACTTCGGAAACTGATTTCGATGCGCTGCTAAACTTGATTGTGTCCAAGTCCAGCGAGTTGCTCGATGCGGAACGAGCGACCCTTTATCTATTAGATGCCGAAAAAGGCGAGCTTTGGTCGAAAATCGCCGAAGGGATGGGGCGGGCCGAGCGCACGATTCGGATGCCGCTTGGTCGGGGCATTGCGGGATATGTCGCCAGTACCGGCGAGGTGGTCAATCTGGATGATGCCTACGCCGACCCGCGCTTTGACCCCTCGAATGATTTTAACAACGACTTCCGCACTCGAAGTATGCTTTCGACCCCCTTGCGCGACCGGCAGGGCCATCTGGTCGGGGTCTTACAGGTGATTAATCGAACCGTCGGCGACCATTGCTTCACTCCTGATGATGAAGAACTTTTGCTGGCGCTTTCTTCGACTGCCGCAATTGCGATTCATAATTCTCGCCTGATTGAGGAGGTTTTGGAAAAAGAGCGGATTAAGGCCGAACTGGAAATCGCCAGTGACATCCAGCGCAGTCTATTGCCCAGCAGTATGCCCGATATTCCCGGTCTGGATATTTACGCTTTCTGCCGTCCCTCCAAAGAGATGAATGGCGATTACTATAATGTCATGGATTTCGGGAATAAAGTCGGGCTGGTTATCGCCGATGTCTGCGGCAAAAGTGTTCCTGCCGCCTTTCTGATGGCCCTGGCTCATAATACCGTTCGCATGGCGGTACATCGCGCCCAACAACCCCGCGAAATGCTCCGCACCGCTAATCACTGGTTGGTCAACCAAATGGGAGACCGCTATGTGGCGGTAACTTATATGCTCGTTGACCTGCAAAAGAAACGGTTTGTGGTCAGCACCGCCGGGCAGCCGACCTATCCTTTGCTCATTCGCCAAAATTATTGCTTCCCGGTGGAATTGGGCGGGCTACCCCTCGGCCTGGAAGACAATGTGGAATATCGGCAGACCGGGCGCGGCCTACAGCCGGGCGATATTGTGCTGCTCTACACCGATGGGGTGGTCGAGGCCGTCGGCCCTAAACGTGAAATCTTCTCTTTCGAGCAATTGCACGCTGTCGCCCGCACCTGCACTGGCCTGACCGCTCAACAGACGGTTGAGCGCATCGTTGAGGCGGTAGACCGCTATGTTTACCCCTGCGACCAGTCGGACGATATTACTATTATGGCGGTACGGGTCCTTTAGACGATTTATGATTTACCACCACAGGGGGCGAGGCCGCGATTTACGATTGGTGAATTCAGCCAGCCCTCGGCGGGTCGTTATAGCAGGTCGCTTTTACCCCGATGCTTGTAGGGGCGGCCCTGCGTGGCCGCCCTTGAACCCTGAGTAATCGTTCTGGGTCTGAATAATTACTTATGATTTACGAAGAGAGATTAATGGAGATAAACTTTGATAAGCGAAACTCTGGAAATTACACCTGGTCAGCTAAAAAGTCGGACTGGTTGGGATATTAAACCTCAAGGCGCATGTAAAGGTGAAATTTGTATTCCGCTATTTTCCTCAGTCACGACTGCTACCGGTCTAGTTGACCTGTCCAAGCTGGCTGAAAAGCTCAATATGCCGCTTATTCGGGATGACGTTGCTGGATTATGGTGCTTAGGCCCGGAAGCAAATGGTAAAGCTCTAACGACGACCATCGCGCCAGACTTTGAGCTACCCGACTGGCAAGGTCAGACTTTTCACTTTAGCTCCTTACGTGGTAAAAAAGTATTGCTGGTAGCCTGGGCCTCCTGGTGAGGATGCCGCTTTGACCTACCCGTGTGGCAGGCCTTACGCGAGGAACTTTATCCGCAAGGACTCGAAATTGTTACAGTTGCGCTCGATACTTTGGGCCTAAAAGCCGCCTTACCCTTTATTGAAGCCGCCAAGCCAACCCATCCGGCCTTGATTGATGAGGCCCATCTTTTAGATGAGCTTTTCGGGGTTGTAAATGTGCCAAGCGGAGTTTGGATTGATGAGCAGGGTATAATTGTACGTCCAGTCGAACCGGCTTACGTACCACGTGGACAGTTTCGCAGCCGACAAATACCTGAAGGTGCCTCGGCCTATGTAGTAGAAATGATAGGCGAGGTTAATAAGATGATCGAGGGTTATAAAGTAAGCCAAGACACTGAAAAATATTTTCCAGCCTTGCGGGATTGGGCCACAAATGGGGCAAATAGTCGCTATGTCTTATCGCCAGAGGAAGTGATAGAGCGCAGCCGCCCGCGTGGAATGGAGGAAGCGCTAGGGGCCGCTCATTTTGAGCTGGGGCAGCATTTGTACCGCCAGGGTAAAACTGACCTTGCAGTTGTCCATTTTAGGCAAGCCCATCGTCTCCAACCCAACAACTGGACCTATCGGCGACAAGCCTGGAGTATGGCAGACCCTCTACAAGGGCCAACTGATTTGTACGAAGGTGATTGGGTAAGCGATATACGAAAGGTCGGAGCTGAAAATTACTATCTACCGCTGGATATGGATTAAGCGTGGTCAGGCAACTTACGATTTTTTTCTGTGAGAATATTGTAGCCCATCTCAAGGGTAAATAGCTAATGATGCTTCTCTTTACCCTTTCTGGAAGATAAAGATATATTCGTGTTTGAAGACGAAAAACCCACCAGCCAGAGCGCGGTAGCGCCATAACTCTTTCTGGTTGCGCTTGCCGCTGGTTTCCTCAAAATTCTTGACCACAATACTTTTGAGCGAAAAGCCGGATTTAAGCACTTCATTCATGGTCTGAAATCCCAACGGAATCCATTGACCTTTGGCGTATTTGTCGCCAATAACTATCACCAACTACCGACCCTTATCCAGCACCGAACTGACATTTTCTACGGCTTGTCCCATTTGCTCGACAAAAGCTTCTATCGAAGCGGCATTGGACAAATCCGCCGGATTATCACTGAACTTGATGATGTCGAAATATGGTGGGTGCATGATAACCAGTTGGGCCGACTTAAACCCATGTTCTAACAATAACCCCTTATAATCGGTAGTTAGGGCGTTGCCGGTCACGATTTCAGCCTTGACCTGATGAAGATTCTTTTCGTTAGCGATTAGAGTACGGGCGGTTTCGGCGACCTCGCTTTGAAGTTCAATCCCAATCCCGTGCCGACCCAATCGCTGACTTTCAATCAAGGTTGTGCCTGAGCCAACAAAAGTATCAAGCACTAGCTCGCCTTTTTTGGTATAGCGTTTAATCATCTGCTGGGGGATTTGGGGGACAAAGTTGCCCCAATATCCGGCGCTATGCACTCCGGTGCTATCGCGGCGGTTTATCAGCCACAGGCTATCGGTCTGAATATCATCGTAGGCTTTCCAGCGATTGAGGTTAATATCGTTGAGCGGGGCAGTTTTAATTTCCAGCAGACCTTTTTCCAGCCGCTCCACGTAGTATCCGGCCCGTTCCAGGGTCAAAGTTTCCCGGATTTGGGCCAACTCATTCAATAGATAGGCCGGGCTGAGGTTGAAAAGGGATATAGAGGGCGGTAATTGGCGCAAACGACTATCCAGCCAAACAATTTCGGTTCTCAGTTCAGCCAGCGATTGACTGAGTTTAAGTTTATCTAAACTTTCCAAGAAATCAGCTTCGCTCAGGGGTTCGATGATGGGGATAGCAGGTTGATAGCCCGCGAGTTCCGCTCGGTCTAGCAATTCCGCCTGGCTGGTCTGGGTTTTCACTTTGTAATCCTTCCGCATAATATCTATTTACATAACATGATTATAGCAGAAGCCCGGTTTATGTAAAGCCTCAGTTCGGTAAATGGGCTAGAATAACGCGCTAGAATAAGCATCGCAAATTTTATACATGCGAGCCTATTTTCGATTAATTTCGCACTTGCCAGCAATTCTATAATGCAGTCAGCCGAAAGCTATGTTTCTATTGCTCTAGCGAAATGCTATGATATTCTTGAGCCTGAAATATCCGAGCGATTGGTTATTTTACAGGAGACTCCATTCGCATGGGACGCACCAGCCCAATGAAAATTATCAGGGTCGGGGGTCGCAAGTTTACTGACCACTGACCACTTTTTGCAGAGGAGGTAAATCCAGGTTATGTTAGTAGCTAACCATAACATCTATGAAAATATTCGGACCAGGGCAATTATCCCCCATCAAGGCCAGGTGCTGTTGCTGTCCCCGACCCAACCGGACGGGTGGTGGTGTCCGCCGGGCGGTGGGCTGGAACCAAACGAGAGTTTAACCGAAGCCATTATCCGAGAGGTCTATGAGGAAACCGGGCTGGAAGTAGAGGTGGCAGGTGTGGCTTTTCTTAGAGAATGGATTTTTCCAAAATACTGCCCTTATCCAGAACCTCAAGCCAGTACCGAACAAGCAGGCTTTGGTCTGGAAGTCTTTTTTTATACTACTCCCACTCAATCGCAACCTCTACCCCGCCCGGAAACCGCTACCAGCAAAGTGCCAATCTGGATACCCCTGACCGAAGTACCTGACCTAGAACCCCTCTGGCCTAAAGAACTCAAAGCCCTGGCAATCCGTCTGACCGCCGGGGAAAAGATAGGGGGAATCGCTTCGTTTATTAGCGACAATCTTGACATCACCGCGACCAAGCTTGAAAAGGTAAGTTTTGAATTTGAAATTGATAAAAATGGGCTAAAGGTTAGCGGTTAATTTTAAACTTGAAATTACGGCAAGGAAAAAGAGAGCCTTATCCAGGCTCTCTTGAATTGAAATGGGGATAGGTTGTAAATTCTATTTGACCGCCAGTTTAGCGACGTTATCGAGGGCGGTTTGTTGCATCTTTTTGGCGGCCTCGGCGGGCTTCATGGTGCTGGCTACGACCCCTTCCAGACCGGGCCGCAGGCTTTCCCAGACTGCCCGCATCTCAATCACGGGGGGCTGGGGCTTGCCCAATTCGAGTTGGGCCAATAGACCGCTCCAGACCGGGTTGCTTTTGACCGCCTCGCTACTCAAGAAGGCTTTGGTAGCGGGCAGCAGGGCCTGTTTGGTCAAGATAGTGGCCTGTTGCTCCGGCTTTGCCAGCCATTCCAGCAAAGTTTTAGCCGCTTTCAGCCGCTCGCCGGTGGCTTGCGACCCGATAAAGAAAGTCTTGCTGGTATTGAACGGTATCGGGCTTTGTCCGGTCTTGTCCACCTTTGGCAAAGGCGCAACCCCTAATTCCAGCTTGGCATCGGTATCGCTGGGATTAATCGCCCCGGCGTACTGGCTAATTAGCCAATCGCCCGCCAGATAAATCCCCAACCGTCCATCCCGAAAGGCGTAATCAATCTGATTGTCCTTCAGGCGTGACTCGGCCCGCAAGGTGCGGTCTTTGAGCAAAGTATCCACAAAAGTCAGGGCGCTCACCATCTGAGGAGTATCCAGAGTCGGCTGGTTCTTGCTGTCCAGCACCGTGCCGCCAAAGCCGCCCAACAGACTGAGCAACATATATGGCTCGTTGATGTCCACCGCTACTCCGATTTTCTTCTCCTTCTGGTCATAGAGCGGGCGGGCGACCTTGCCTAACTCGTCCCAGGTCGTCGGGGCAGTCGGGACTAACTTTTTGTTATACAGCATCACCGGCGTGCCGCTATAGGTGAAGGGTACTCCCCACTGGGTGCTATCCACTCGGCTACCGCCCATCGCATTGTCGGCGAAACCGCTCAGAAAAGTCTGGTCAAAGACCTTATCGGCGGGTTGCAGAGCTTTGACCGCATTGAAATCGGTCACGAAATCGGACGAGGCAAGTATTAGGTCGGGCAGTTTCTTGCTCTTGACGGCTTCCTCTACCTGGTAAACCAGTTCGTCGCCCTCGAAGTGCAAGACCGATACTTTAACTCCCGGATAAGCTTTGCCGAAAGTAGTCGCCAGGTCGCGGAAGCTGCTGGCCTCTTTGTCGGGCAGGGCATCCCAGATAATCAGTTCACTCTTGAGATTCGGGTCAATCACCGCTACCCCCGCTGCTTGCGTGCTGGCGGCAGTCGTCGGAATCCCGACTGGTGTCACCGAACCGCCATTGAGCGGAGTTGCCGGGACGACGGTAGTGGTCGGGGCTTCGGTGATAGCTACGGCGGTAGTGGCTACGGCGGTGGTTGCCGCCGGGCTAGGGCTGACCGGGCCGGGGGTGGCAGGGTCGTTGCCGCAAGCCGCCAGGATTAAACCCAGCAGCAGTAGACTCAGCACCACCCCATTTAGCCTGAACCACTTTTTGAGATTTAAATCTCGGATAATCATCGGTTTCATCATTTTACTCCTGTTTCAGGCTAACTCTAGCGCACAAAATCGAGGGTCGGGAACTCGCCGCCGACAATCGGTTTGGGGTCAGTCCCCAGCCAGTTCTTTAAGATCGTACTATAGACCGAGCGGAAATCGGTGCTGGACTTCATGTTGCCGTTGTCGAGGTCGGTCAGGGACGGTTGCTGTCCGTAGAGGCCCGGCTTTAGCATATTCTTGCCGCCCATGATGAACATCGGCCCGGCGCTGCCGTGGTCAGTCCCGCGACTGCCGTTTTCAGCTACCCGCCGTCCGAACTCGCTAAAGGTCATGGTCATCACCGAGTCCGCCAGATTTTTGGCTGCCAGGTCTTTGTAAAAAGCGTCCAGACCTTCGCTCATCCCTTGCAACAAGCGAGGATGGGCCAGCCCTTCATTAAAGTGAGTGTCAAAGCTGCCATCGGTCGAGACATAGAAAATCCGGGTGCCATAGTCCGAGGTCAATAGCTGGGCGATGGTCTTGAGCCGGTCTCCGAACTGGGTTTTGGGATAAGTAGCGTCCGGTTTGTAGTTGCTCGCCAGCTTCTCAATCGAATCACTGGCGTTCAAGGCATCCAAAGCGGTAGTTCGGACATAATCCGCCAGCGGGTTTTTATTGACCACATTGTAGATTTTGCGGGCCGCCGCTAATTGGGCATCTTTGTCGGTCTTAACCTGCGGGTCGGCTTTGAATGCAAAGCGGTCGAGGCCGTTAAAGGATAGCACCACCGTTTTTTCGGTCCAGAAGGCCAATGGAGCGCCGCCACCCTGCCCGGTATTGCCAATCGTAATCCCTAGATTTTTCAAAGCATCCTTGTTTCCGGCGGCAGCTTCCGCCGCCAGATAACGACCCAGCCAACCACCTTTCGGGGCGCTTTCCGGCTCGGACGACTGCCAGATTTCCATTGAGCGGAAATGGCTATAGCTGGGATTGGGGTAGCCCACCCCTCGCACAATCGCCATTTGCCCATTGTCGTAGAGCGACTTCATGCCCTTTAAGCCGCTGCTCAGGCCTAACTCCTCGTTTATCTTCAAAAGGTCGGCCTCTTTGAGACCGAGGGTGGGTCGGGCATTGTGGTAGGCGCTGTCGGCGTAAGGCACGACCGTATTCAGGCCATCGTTGCCGCCAGTCATCTGGATAACTACCAGGGCGCGTTTTCCCTGGGCCAGGCTGGTGGAACTGGCGGAAACGGTCTGGGCCAGGAAACTGGGAGCCATCATGCCCGCGACACTGACCAGCCCACAGGTTTTGCAAAAATTCTTGCGCGTAATCATCATGTACCTCTTTTTTAAGCTATCAACTATCAGCGTTCTTAATCTTAAATAGCTGAGAGCTATTTCAACATATAATCCGGGGCGGACAGCACCAGATGGAGCGTGCCGCGTAAGCGCACATCGAGGGCTTTGCCCTGGGCGTTGTTATTGGCGGCAGCAGCGGTAAAATCACTGGCCTTGAGGCTCTTGCCATCGCTCAAATATTCCGCCAGAGCATCCTTGATTTCGGGCTGGGTATTGCCGTCCAGAAATACTCCAACGATGCGGTCAATCACGGCCTGGGCTGACCCGGCGCTTTGGTCCTGACCGAGGCCCAGCAAATCGTAGGGGTTGTAGCGGAAACCCTGCTGCCCGCGATTGACCACCAATTGATTGGCAGTGTTAATCCGCTCGAAGAAGTAGGCGCTGTTTATCCAGCTCAAGCCCCCGTCCCAACCCTTGACCGTCGGCGGATTAAAGACGGTTTGGCCCATAATCGAGGTGGCGCGGGCCACATTCGCTTCAATATTGCCAGTTCCTAACTGCTTGAGCATCCCGATCGTGTATTCCACCGGGCTTTTGACCAGCGCCCGAAAAGCTTTTTCCGAAAGGAATTCCGGGGCGGTCAGAATCGCCCGCATCAGCTCCTTGAGGTTGTAACCGCTTTTGAAGAACACCTCGGTGATGCGCTCGACTACCGCCGCTTCCGGCTCATCGTAGACGAAGAATTTCCAAAGCTTGGTAGCGATAGTTTGGGCAGTTTCGCGCTTGCTGGTGATGATATTGACAATATCGTCCCCATCAAAATTCCCGGTCTGGCCCATAAAGGTCTTTTTGTCGGTATCATGGAGGGCCGGAGTGAAATAAAACGAGCGGTCCCGAAAACCCCAGCCCGTGAAGGCGCGGGCCGCCTCCCGGATGTCCTGTTCGCTATAGTTGCCGATGCCAATCGTAAAGAGTTCCAGCAATTCGCGGGCATAGTTTTCGTTGGGTTTGCCCTTGCGATTGGACTGACCATCCAGGTAGTCAATCATGGCCGGGTCGTGCGACACCTTTTTGGTAAAATCCTTAAAATTACCCAAAGCGTTATCGCGATAAAGCTGGTTTTGCTGCAACAGCAACATGGGGTCTTTGGTCTTGGCAAACGAGCTGGTGAAATGACCGTGCCAGAACAGGGTCATTTTCTCCTGCAAAGGCTGGCGGGTGCGGGCCATCGTCAGCATCCACCAATAGGCGATGTCGTTCAGCCCGGCTTCGTAGCCACTCTCGCGCAGCTTGCGTTCTAGATTAAAGGCCAGACTGCCATCGTACTTGAAATTCAACAATTTTTCGACGGCCTCGACGTGGCTGAGGGCGGCTAATTCATCTATTTCGGAAGGTGTGCCACCAAACCCGGCCCGCCGCAGCAGGTGGGCGGCTTGCGCCCGGCGCTCACTCAAAGGATTATCACTCATAAAATTTTTATCCTCGCTATCAAAACCCTAACTTCGCGGCGGTCATTATTCAAAACAAGACCCGCCTTTACTATTACATTGCTATCATACCGGGCCTAAGTTAGAGGCTTGTAAGGGTCATGTAAAATTCACGTAAACAAAAAGAGGGTGGTTTGTTCGCCACCCTCAACGATATTTATGAATATAGAAATCAGACCGCGACCCAACCGTTAGTTTTGCCACTCTCGAAAATCGCCTCGATAACTTTCATGTTGGCGACGGCATCTTCTATCGGGGTCGGGACTACCGTCTGGTTCAGAATTGCCTGCGAGAATAAATCGCCCTGGATAGTATATTGGTCGCAAATCTCGAAGGTGATTTCCTCAATCCCGGCACTATTTTCAACCCACATTCGGCACGGGCGGTCAGGTGGGGCATTAAAGGGTATTTCGATTTCTATTCGCCCAGTCGTGCCAAAGATATTGACCCGTTGATAGGACGACAACTGGGTGGAGCAGGTAAAGGTCGCCGTGCCAGTCCCGAAATCGAGAATCCCCGAAGCCAGGCGGTCAGTCTTGAACTGCGGGTCGTATTCGACAATTCCCAAAATCCGGCTGGGTTCAGCCCCGAAGATAAAGCGCGACAGCGAAATATTATAACAGCCGACATCCATCAGCCCGCCCCCGCCAATGTCAGCCATATTGCGGATGTTATTGGGGTCGTCCAGAAAGTACGAGAAAAACGATTGGATTGTCCGCAAAGTACCAATCGCGCCATCTCCAACTAGCTGTTTAGCCTTTTGCCACTGGGGATGATGCCGATACATAAAGGCTTCCATCACCTTTAGTTGGGGGTAACGGCGGGCCGCTTCCACTAATTCCTGACCCTGGGCTGACGACAAGCCAATCGGCTTTTCGCACAAAATGTGCTTCCCGGCCTCTAGCGCCTTGATTGACCACTCCACGTGCAGATGATTGGGCAAAGGATTATAGATAGCCTCAATCGCGGTATCAGCCAACAATTCTTCATAAGAGCCATAGGCTTTGGGGATACCCAACTGATCGGCGAAGACCTGGGCCGCTTCCAGATTGCGGGAAGCGATTGCCGCTATTTCGCTAAACTGGCCTTGTTGCATGGCCGGAATAACCTTCTCAGTACCGATATTGGCAGTACTCAGCACTCCCCATTGAACTTTAGCCATCGTTTGCTCCTTGTGCTTCTTATAATAATAGCAGGTAATAATAGCAGACAAAATCAAACAAAATAAGGTAAACCTTGCTCTCAGCAGTCGGATACTTTCCGCCGGACTCAGCCCGCGCAGTGTGTCAAAATTACCCTGAAAGGCGATGCTGAACCGAAATTTGTTAGCTACTTTCTGACCTTGTTTCACTTATTACAGAATAGTTATAATCTAGCGAAGGTGCGGCGATTTGTCAATCAGGATTAAAGAGTGCAATTAATCTCTGCCTCTGTGACTTCTGCCTTATTATCTTTTGGGCAGTCTTACCTAATTCCGCCCGAAATAAGCTGGTAAAACCTATAATCTAAAGTGGTGAGGTATATTTGTGCATTTTATTCCGACCAAACAGTCGCGGGAGGTGGAGGTGGGTCAGCCCCAAAAGAAAAGGTTGCGAGGTCAATTACAAGCTTTGCGGGGGATGATTGAGAGCGAGACCTTGCCGGATGCGACTCCGGTGCGGGGTAGGTGTACGGATTGTGAGTTTCGCAATTTCTGCCCGGACATCTGGTCTTGAAGGAGATTTGGTGTTATACTGGGTTTGAGGATA
>JBBRSG010000049.1:0-41307 GCA_038245615.1 Chloroflexia bacterium
GGCCGTCCGGTTCGCGCCGGGTAGGGACGACCACGACCTGTACCGGGAAATTCAAATCCCGCACCATGCGCTGGATGACCGCGACTTGCTGGGCATCCTTTTGCCCAAAATAGGTTCTTTGCGGCCCAATGGCGTGCAGCAGCTTGGTGACGACGGTAGTCACTCCCCGAAAATGACCGGGCCGGATTGCGCCTTCTAGCACCTCGGTAATCTCGCTCACTTCTACTGAGGTCTGAAAGCCCGTTGGATACATCTCCTCGACCGAGGGAAAATAGACCGTCGTCACCCCGGCTTTTTCCAGCATCGCCAAATCTTGCTCCGGCTTGCGGGGATAGCGCCCAAAATCCTCTTTTGGGCCAAATTGCAACGGGTTCACAAAAATGCTAGTCACAACTAGCTCGTTTTCGGCCCGCGCCCGCTCGACCAGCCCCAAATGGCCTTCGTGCAGGTAGCCCATGGTCATTACCAGCCCCACTTCGCGCCCACTTTTGCGCCATTCGGCTTGCCGGGCCAGCATCCTGGCGATGGTTTCAATCACTTCCATTTTGCGACCTTTTGGCGATTCCTCGTTATTCCGGCTCAACTTTGGGCGGTTCGGGTTTAATCGTCAGGCGGGTTCCCATAAACTTGGCGCTCACTTCATCGAAGCTGGCATAAAACTGCTGCCACAGAGGTGAATCGAGCAAGGCTTTATCCAGCCGAATAATGATTTCGTCCTCGGTCACTTCCAGCTTGCCGGGCCATCGCTCGCTGGCCGCCCCGACGACCTGGGCTTTGGTTTCGCCAATCCAGTTAGGGGTCGAAAGCGGGTCAATCCGCTCGCCGTTGCGAGGATGCCAGACTACGTATTTTTCCATCAGCTTGGTACGCAAGGTCGGAATAGAATTGCCCTCGCCGTGTACCAGCACCACCGCTTTTGGTTGAAAATAGGATACCTGCTGGCAAAGCTGGCCCTGGTCGGCGTGGGCGCTCAGATTTACCTTGCGAACCTGGCAATTTACCTCGATTTCGCTGCCATCCAAAGTCATTTTATCGCCCCGCTTGAGGTTCATCAGCTTTTTGCCGGGGGCTTCCTCGTCCACATAGCCGGTGAAGAAAATCGCGTTTTTCTCCGCCGGGACAACTTTCTTGGCATAACCAACTGCCGGGCCACCCGATAGCATCCCGCTCGAACTGATGATACAGCATGGAGTGTTAGGGGCGGTCAAGCGGGTAAATTCGTCAGCCCGAATGACACCATCACTCCAGAAAATCGGCTGCCGACTGTTGGCGACGTATTTTTGCAGACTTTCCGCAAGATAGGGCTTCATGGTCTCGTAGGCATCGCAAATCGCTCGTACCATGCCATCCACCACAATCGGGAAGGTCGGAATAATCTTGCTGCGTTGCAAATCCTTGAGGGTCAGAATAATCTCCTGCGCCCGGCCCAGCGCAAACGACGGCACCAATGCCACTCCGCCCGCCCGAATCACCTCGGCTACCGAGTCACCCAAGCCCCGCTCCTCGACTGAGCGTTTGGGGTGCGCTCCATCGCCGTAAGTGGATTCCAGCACCAGCACATCCGGTTTCCAATCGGTCTGGCGGATACCGTCCACTGTTTTTTGCTTCACGGTACACATATCCCCAGAGAGCATTAACTTACCGTCCGGGCTATCCATTAGAACGCAACTTGCCCCCAAAATGTGACCCGCCGGAAGCCACTGCACCTTGAATTCAGGGTCATTCTTGAGCGGGGTCAGCCAGGTTTCGCTGGGGACAAGGGTAATTTCTCGGAGTAACCAATCCACATCTTCCAGATTATAGAACGGAATCGGGCCGGAACGCTTTTTGTAATTGCCCTCCGCGATGCGGGCTACGTCGTTTAGTAGAATTTCAATCAGATTGCGGGTCGGCTCGGTCATAAAAATAGGGACATGCCCGAATTGCTTGTGAAAAAGCGGCAGACTGCCAGTATGGTCCAGATGGGCATGGGTAATCAGAACCGCCTCAATTTTGCCCAACAGCGAAAAATCGGGCAAGGCTTCGAGGCCCTGCCGATTGAGCCGCATCCCGCAATCCACCAAGATACGATGTCCATTTATTTCAATTAAAGAGCAGGTCGCGCCGATTTCGTGCGCCCCGCCTAACGCTGTAAAGTACATTAGTCCATCTTTTCGGGTTTATTTTATAGTGAAAGTCCGGCTATTAAAGCGTTATATTAAAGCTTTCCTTTTCTGTTATATTCTTGAAGCAGTTTCAACAGTTTTTTCCGCTCTTCCGAGGTCAATCCCGCGAGACGGTCTTCGGGAGTGAGGTCTTCGAGGCGGTCTTCGGGGGTCAGGTCGGTCATGCGCTCTTTCGGTTTGAGGACCGAAAGTACTTTGCCGAGCTGTTCCGGGTAGTCGTAGGCTACCGCTTCCAGCAATAGCTCGGCCTGGAGTTCGAGCGACGGCTCTTCCATCGGAATTCGGTTTTCCGGGTTATTGAGAACTTTCTCAACTTTGTCCCGATGCTGCTTTAGCAGGGCATTCAGGTCTTTGGCACGGACATCTTCTAACACTTTGATTACCTCCTGATTATTCTGCCTCAGAATTTCCAGTACGAAATCACGCCATTTGCGGCTTTCGGTCGGTGCGAAAGCTAACCAGGTATAAAACGGGTCTTCTATCGGTAAATCACGGCAGACCACAATCGCTACATCTTGAAATCCAACTCTCCCCCGCCATAACCAGGGCTTAGTCTCCTCGGTCTGGAATATTATACCGCGTTCTTTAGCATCATAAAAGAATTTTTGCGGTGCGCGAGCTGAAATAATCACATTCAACATACTGGAAAAAAGTCGGGATTTACCTCGTAAGAATAACAAGTCAGTCCTGATTTCGTTTTTGATATACTCCGATAGGGTGAACTGGTCGTTTTGGCTTTTGAATTCCACGACATTAGTTTCCCGGAAGAATTCAAACATTGTTCCGTCCAGTGTAACCCCGGATGGTACGGTCAGTACCAGGTCGGCCCGGCTGGAATACTGAAATTCGGTTTCGATGGCTTGCAATCCCAATACTTCGGCTTGTACCAGGGTCAGTGATTTGAAAAACGGGTCAGGTCGTAAGCTTGTAATTTTTGGGTCGGGCGCGAAATTTGGTTTATCGGTCATTCCAATATCCTACGGTAGCCAATCGGTCAGGGCGGCTTCAATTTGGGCCATTACCTCTTGCGGGTTCAGGTGGTCGGTGCGGATGACCAGTGCGCCTTCGGGAATGACCATCGGTGAAACCGTACGCTGGCTATCAATCTGGTCGCGTTTTTCCAGATTGCGGCGGGCTTCTTCGGCGGCGTTTTCGGCAACGGTTTTGGAGGTTTTCTGGCGGCTACGGCGCACCGCCCGCACTTCCGGGGAAGCGTCCAGATATATTTTCAAATCGGCATCCGGCAACACTACGCTCCCAATATCGCGCCCTATCATAATAATCCCGGCATTTTGCCGGGCGATTTCGCGTTGTCGTTCTACCATCTCTTGTCGCAATGGGCCAACTGCCGCCACTACCGAAACCCATTTCTCGACTTCGGGCGAGCGCAATTGCTGGCTCACGTCCTGTCCGTCCAGCATCACGGTATATTGACGCTCGTCGGTAGCCTCTTCGGGGGTAGCATCCCGCGACACAAAATTTAGATTGCGACCCAGTTCGACCAGGGCCGCTTCATTCGGGGGCGCGAGATTGACCGCGCTTTGAAGAGCTTGCCAGGTTACGGCCCGGTACATCGCCCCGGTATCCAGATAGTTCAAGCCCAGCCGAGCCGCCAGCATTTGTCCAATCGTAGTCTTACCGACCCCCGCCGGGCCGTCAATCGTGATAATCAATTTGCTCGATGCCTCCCTCATATCAGCGTTCTACTTTTTAGCCTTCTATTTTTGAGGTAAATCTTTCCGGCTTCGGGACGGTTTGGCGGGCCTGGCGGGTCGCTCAGGTCTATCGCTGGTTCGGGGCTTGCCGAAGGCAGACGGCCCAGATCGGGAGCGCGGGGCGGCGGGCGATTTTTGGGACGGGGATGAGGTAAGTCGAGGTTTAGCAGAGTTTGGGGCAGGTTTGCCCGCTGTCGCAGGTACAATAACAGGGCGTTGTTTGGCCGACTCCACTAAGGAATTTACCTCGGCTTTGGACAACATGCGGTGTTGACCACTCGGCAAATCCGCCAGCTTGAGCGGGCCAAACCGCACCCGTTTGAGTTCAATCACTGGATGCTCCACCGCCTCCGCCATAAGTCTTATCTGGCGCTTTTTGCCCTCTTTCAAGATAAAGCGTACCAGGCTGTTAGAGCCTTCGTGCCGTACCAAATCCACTTTGACGGCGCGGGCGAGATAAGCCACCCGCTCGCCAGTCTGAGGGTCTTCCACCCGAATAGTTACCCCCAGCCGCAAACTTTCGATGTCGTGGATTGCAATAATTCCATCCAGCAGGGCGATATACTCTTTTTCGACCCCATAGCGGGGGTGGGTCAGGGCGTTGGCAAAAGCGCCGTCATTGGTCAATAGCAACAGCCCCTCGCTATCGGCATCCAGCCGCCCGACGGGATACAACCGCTTACCCTCTACTCCGGCGATCAAATCCAGCACGGTAGGTCGTCCTTGCGGGTCAGTAACGGTGGAGATGTAGCCAGTCGGCTTGTTCAAGGCCATATAAATTTTCTGGGGGGCGATATTGTGGCGCACCGGCACAGGAGCATCATCTACGGTAATTTTATCGCGGGCCGGGTCAATTTTAGTGCCAAGCTGGGTTACGGTTTTGCCGTTTACCTTGACCCGCCCCGCCGCGATTAATTCTTCACAGGCCCGACGGCTAGCAATTCCAGCCCGCGCCAGGGCCTTTTGCAATCGTTCTTCCGCTTGATTTAACATTGTTCCTCGGTTTTTATAAGCTCGGTTGTTATATGAATGAGACGAAAATCGAAATAGCAGGTTTAAAATCCTGGTTTTGTCCGTCCGATATTATAACAGCTTGCCCTACGTCATGCTAAAGAACTTATCAAGGCTATCGGTTTGATTAATTTATTTGGCGGGAAGGGTTTTAAGATAGTAGTAAAGGACTACCTTTCCTTTATTCAAAGCTAGTAACAAACTTTTTCCGATAAGGTTAATGCTTATAGTAATTCGCTACTACACTACCGACAATCTGAAAAGTGGAACAGTGTTTATGGTACAGAATGCGGCAGATAAAATTAGTCTACTTGACCGGGTAGCCCGCACCGGGGTAGCTGATGACCGGCTATTTTCGCTTTTCGATAGTGCCGATTTTGAGAAGATTAATCCGGCGGCAACCGAGGCCACTCCCTCTGATAACTCCAATTCTGCCGACAATAACGCCCCCGCCAGCCCCGCCGAGGATACAAGTTCGAGCGACAACAGCCCTGACGTTTCTACCAATCTGGGAGAGCGCACACTGGTAGACCGCGCTTTGGTAAAAGCCGTAAGGCAAGGGCTGATTATCTTTGGGATGATGTGGATGTTTACCGCGATGTATAGCTATGGTCGGGCGGTGGCTTACAGTACAGCTCTCGAAAAAGGTAGCCGGGTAATGGAAATTTTGCTTTGCTCGTGCAAACCGCTCGATTTGATATTTGGCAAGATTTTTGGCATCGGGCTGGTCGGGATAACCCAAACCGTCCTGATTGCGGGGGCGGCAGTTGTGGCCTTTGGAATTCAGGTTGCCATATCGCTGATTTTTCTGCCCCGCTTTAGCCCTGTAATTGGGCAGGAAGTGGAAATTTTTGTCCAATTACTCGGCCTATTGCTGTTAATTGTGCTTTTCTCGGCCCTGGGATTTTTCCTTTATGCCGGGCTGTATGCGGCCTTTGGGTCGCTGGCGAACAGCGAAGAAGATGTCAGCCATTTTATGATGCCGATTGGCTATTTCACCAGCCTGAACAATGGTCTGAGCTATCTGGCGGTATTCAACCCGGACTCGCCCTGGATTGCCGCCGGGTCTTATTTTCCCTTCTTCACCCCGACCTTGATGCTGGTGCAGGTTGGCGCGGAGTCGGCGGCATGGTGGGAACTTATATTAAGTATCGGCCTGATGGTGGTATCAATTCTAGTCTTGACCTGGCTCTCGGCGCGGGTCTACCGGGCCGGGGTCTTGCTATACGGGCAAAAGCCCCGCCTCCGCCGGGTGCTGAAGCTGATGTTCGAGAACGGGGGATAGGGGACGGGGGTCAGGGGTCGGGGGAAGGATGAAGCAATATCTCCCAAGATTGAGGGGTAAGGGAACAATCCATTGACGGAGCAATGTCCCACAGAAGTTCACCTCTATCCTGTAGATATTGCTCAGTCCTCAGTCCTACCTACTACACCCTCGCCACCCGATAGACCACCCAGGCGCGGCGTTCTTCGTCCGAAAAGGGGTAAACTTCGAGAGCTTCTTCCAGTTGCAGACCGTAAGGGGCGAGACCCTGGCGCAACCGTTTGTAGGAACTGGATTGCCAGTCAGCGAAGACTACATAGCTTTCACCTTTGGCGGCGCGGGCCGCGATTTGGGCCGGGTCGAGCAACTGGCTTTTATTCGAGGGGATTTCGAGCGGGATGCCAAAGAGGTAATAGCTGAAATGCCAGTCCATTTCTTCTTGAAAGACCGCTGCCCCAGGCCGGGTGTTGTTGCGGAAAAAAGTCGCCAGCTCGTCAATCCCGTCATAGGCATAATGCTGGCCTGGGCCGCTTCCGCCAAAAGCCAGATAGTCCCCGCCCAAAGGCAATTGATAAGTGGCGGCCATCGCCACCGGCTGCACCATCAGCCCCAGGGTTACGAGGGTGAGGAGGGCGAGGGAATAGTTTTGAGTTTTGAGTTTTGAGTTTTGAGTTGGGGAATACGACTTTTTTGAATCTCGACTCTTTCCAATCGTAAATCGCGGCCTCGCCCCCTTTGGGGGTAAATCGTATGCCCCCCACGCGAGTAAGCGGGCAACCAGGAGGGCGGCGAAGGGGACGAGCGGCAGCAGGTATCTATCCCAGACCGGGAAGGTGAGGGCGGTATGCCAGACCAAGACTATGCCGGTGGCGGCGAAAAGAGCGGCATCGGTTAAGATTGTCTTGGAATAGGCTGGGTCGGATAGCGATTGCTCTTCATTTCGACGCTTGCGCCACATATCCCACAACTGCTTGAGCGTCCAGACCAGAAATCCTGTTAGCCCTAAAAGTAGCAGCCAGCCAAACGGGTTTGGGACAAAGAAATATTGGAGTACCCGATTCCACCACTCTGCCACTCTGCCGGGCCACTGGGTGGGACTAGCCAGCGTGAGTTTTTCGCCGTTCAGGGCCGCGCCGTAGGTCAGGGAACTGGTTTGCCCGCGCCATTTATCGAAGCCAATCAGCAATAGCACCGGGATAGCCACCCCGATTGCGGCCTTTAAAAGCGGAATAAACGAGCGCCAGTTGAGGTTGGACGGGCGTTTGGCACTGGTTAAGTAGCTTATCAGACCGATAAAAACCGGGTAGGGCAAGAAAAAAAGCGCCTGTTGTTTACCACATAGCGCCATCCCGAAAGCCAGCCCCCCCAACCCCCAGTTTTCCCTGGATAACAGCCAGACGCTCATCACTAGCCAGAAGGCCATCACCGGGTCGGTAAAGACCGTCGGGGCATAGACCTGGGCCAGGGGCGAAAGCGCGAAAAGCCCGACCACCACTGGCCCTAGTAGGGGTTGCGTCGGATAAAGTCGCCGGGTGAGCCCCCACAATGGCAAGATTATCAGGGTTCCTAGTAAAGCATTGGGCAAGCGGGCGGCGGTTTCATTTTCGCCAAAAAGCTTGAAAGCCAGCGCCACCAGATAATAAAGCTGCGGCGGCTTGTCGGCGGCAATCTGGTGCATAAAAGGGTCGCCGTTGGCAATAAGCCGCGCCCACCCCGCGTGATGGGCCTCATCGAAGGCAAAACGCTCCTGTCCGGCGGGTATCAGCCGCAAAGCAAAAAGTGCTGCTCCAAAAAGCGCCGCCGCAAGATAGCCCAAACTGCGCCGACCTGGGCTATTTATGCTAATTGTCATTCAGAATAGTATCCAGCAACGCCAAAAACTGCTCCAAAAGCAAGCCCTCTGGTAACTTTAACCGCTCGGTATAAATCACTCCGGTGGTCGGGCGCGGAGTAGGATTAACTTTTGGTTCAGGAGTCGCGGCGGTAGTCGGGGGCGGCGAAGCTAAAGCCGAGGTTGTAGTCACGGTGGGAGTAGATAATGGAGTATTACCGGGCGTAACCGTAGTACCAGGCGAATTGGTTGGGACCGGGGTACGGGTCGGGGCAGGAGTCGCCGTTGGCGGAATTGGGGTTGGGGGAATAGGAGTCGCCGTCGGCAAGGGTCGAGTAATCGTCACGCTGACCGTCGGACTGTTGGTAACAACCAGGTCGGGAGGTAAACTGACCACTACCGGTAGCTCAAAACTGCCAACCGCCCGACCCTGCAAATCTATCGTCGCCCGGATTTTATCCAGTGGTAAGTCGGGCTGGAAGGCCTGAAAAGGCCCGCTGATAGTCAAATTAATCGTGGTGGAGCTATAAATATAGCGCAGATTGCTGGCCTCGTTTAGTCGTTCCAGCGTTACCGAAATATTCTTGCTAGTCTGGAATGGGACTATTCCGATTTTGACGGTAACTTTGTCGTTGCCGACTACTGTAATATTAGAGGGCGCTCGGAGTTGCACCACCCGCATAAGCTCGCGGCTGGCGGAAGTAATATCAACTGGTTCGGTTTCGACATATTCCAGTTTGCTCAATAATTCGGCATTGCCACTGGTCACAGTCACCAGTACCGGGGTGGTTTGGGCCGCCCCCGCGATATAGCCCGCCGCTGGGTCGCCTTTAGTAATCACGCGAATCGGGACAGTGCGGGTCGAGAGCTTGTAGCTTATCACAATCGTCACATTGACATTGGTCGGCGAAATAGTCAGGTTGGGTTCGTTGAGGCGTTGCCCTCGTCCATCCAGTAGTTGCACCTGGGCCGAGGTACTTAGCGGCCCAACCCGCCCGGTGACATTGACCGTCACCTGAGCTTTAGTCACGTTGCTTACCAAACTTTCGCGGCCTGACACCGTGACCTGAGCCGGAGAGGGCGGCGGAATATCGGGGTCAAGAAAATAATCGGGATTTACCTCGCCTTCCCGGATAATTTCCACCGGAACGGCTTTGCTGACGACCTTTTCCAGAACTACCGGTACGGTTTTTGGTTCGATTTTAGCGGTAACTTCGCTTGGCAGCACCCCCGGTTTGAGCCTGACCGGAACATCGTGCGGGCCGGGTTGTTTCAGTTCCGACAAATCGAGATAGGGTTTAATCTGGCTGGGAATGACTGCCGCTACCTGGTCAGTCGGCCCACTGATAATAACTTTTACCCCGCCAGTGGTCTCAGTTGGCACGATTGCCAAATCGCTAGGCGGCGGAATCGGTTCGGTGAGGGGGATTTCCAACGGCGGCAAGGTCTTTTCGGGATATTGAGTGATAGTCACATAGCCCCAGACAATCGCCGCCAGCCCTAGTGAAATAATCAGCCGCCACAAATTGACGTTCCTAAAAAAGCCCGGCAAAATCGGCTTGGCAATTTTAACTATCTCATTCTCTTTTTCTTTCAGCGCCTCTTTCATTACAACTTCCTTTGGGAAAGGGGACAGTGGTCAGTGATCAGTGGTCAGAAAAATACAGGGCTGAGGGCTGAGAAAATCCGGCTAATGGTTGGCATTTTAACTCAAAACTCAAAACTACCCCATTCACCGTTTCTCGCTCTGACCGACTGGCTCTTTATCCGGCTCTGGTTTAGGGTCGGGCAGTTTGCGGCGACCATTGCGATAGCGCAGACCGAGCGGGCTGGAATAGGGTTCGAGGAGAGCGCGTAAATTACTTCGCAGCCGCTCCCGATCCAATTTGGTCTGAAGCTTGCCATTGCAAGCTACTGAAACCGCCCCGGTTTCTTCACTAACCACTACAATAATCGCATCACTTTGTTCGCTCATGCCCAGGGCGGCTTTGTGGCGCGTCCCATAGTGTTCGTATTTGGAAAGATTCTCGCTGAGGGGCAATATAACTTTGGCGGCAATAATCAAGTCTTGGCGGATAAGTACTGCGCCATCGTGCAACGGAGTGTTAGGGACAAAAATATTTACCAGAAGCTGACTACTGACCAGCCCGTTAATCGGGACACCTTTGTTTGCCAGGTCTTGCAGCCCGGTATCGCGCTCAATTACAATCAGGCCTCCCCAACGCTGGTTAGAGAGATAAAACGCGGTTGAAACCACTTCCTCAATCATTGCTCGCACTCCATTACCGGAGCGATTGGCAAGCGGACGATTGAAAAAATCGCCGGTATGCCCAATTTGTTCCAAGGCGCGACGCAATTCGGGAGCAAAGATAACTACACAGGCTAAAAAGACTACCGAAATAGCGTTAGTGACCAACCATTTAAGGACGGTGAGCGGCCAGATATTGACGATGATAAAGGCCAGGGCAAAGAAAATAAGCAGGCCGCGCAACAATACCTCAGCCCGTGTACCTCGTATGATAGACAACAGCCCGTAAATTAAAAAGGTAAGTATTAATATATCCACAAAAGCCAGCACATCTAACCTGGATAGAATGCGTCCGGCTTGTTGGATTAGTTGATCCATTTTATTCTTCAAGCTCCAAGCTGGCTTGTCCAAGCTGGCTTGTCCAAGTTAGCTAGTTCAAGTTAGCTAGTTCAAGTTAGCTAGTTCAAGCCAGCTTGGACTGCCGACCAGCCCGCAAAAGGGGGTGGGACTGAAAGTCGGTAGCCGACCGTAATTAAGACCTCAAGATTTCATCTGCCCGGCTTCGACGGCCCTTTTCTGGGCTTGCTCTACCAGACTTTTAGCCTTGTCGTTGCCGGGGTCGAGGCGCAAAATGCGCTGATACAGACGGTAAGATTGATAATGTTCGTTGGTATTGGTCAGGACTGTCGCTAACTGGAAATAAGCGCGGGTGTCTTCCGGGTCAAGACCAATGACCTGATGCAGGGCCGCGACTGCTTCCTGCGTATTATTGGATTGCAAACAAATCTGGGCGATGGTGCGCTGCTCCTCGATGGCCTCTTTCATTCGCCCGGACATCAGATGCCGATTGACTAATTGCTGTCGGGCTTCCACATCGCCGGGAGATATACGCACAATTCGGTCATATAGTTCATAGGCTGGCTCCATGCGGCCCATCATCCAGTAAGTTTCGGCGGCTCGCTGCAAAGTGCGGACGGCATCCTTGAGTCGTCCGTTTTTGCGCTGCAATTCCGCCAATTCGTCCAGCTCTTTCAGGCCGTCGTCAATCATGCCCCGCTTGAGATAAACCTCGCTGAGTTTGTCGCGGACTCCCATATTATTAGGGGCAAGCTGGGCCATCTCTTTGAGAACATCTATCATTGACTCAACCTTGCCGACCTCTTCATAATGGCTGGCGAGTTCGCCCAGTTCGCCCAATGCTTCAGTCAACTGACCCTGATTAAAATACAGTTCCGCCAGTTCGGTATGCACTTCGCGGTTATAGGGCATCAGCTTCTTGACGGTTTTCAAAGCTTTGAGGGCCTGTTCCGGGTTGCCCTGCACCTGGAAAGCTTTTGCCATCTGCTGATAGAGCGGCACCTGGCCCGGTAGCGTCCCATAGGGAGATTTGGCGGGGGCATACTTGCTGGGGTCGGCTTTTTCCAATTGAGTTGCCAACCGGCTAAAGGCTTCTACGGCCTGGTCGGAACGCTCCTGGGCTAGATATAACTGACCCAGTTCCCAGTTGATTAAAGGCTCATACTCGCTGCCGATAGCCGTACCACCTCCCAAAGCCTGACTAAAAATCTGCTCGGCCTGTTTGGTTTGTTTATTTTCGAGATACAGACAGCCCAGGGCATATTGTAGTCCGCCGTTAGGTTGGAGCAATACCGCTTGCCGATATTCCTCGATGAAGAGCTTGCGATTGGCTTGCTCTTGCCGACTGCGCTCGATTACGGTCTGAAAGCTGCTCCATCGCAAATTGTTATCGTTGAGAATAAAGCTGCAAATATTTAAGAGGGCCAGGGCCTTGAGATTGTTGCCATCAATTTCCAGAGCGCGAGCCAATTCCGGTAGCGCCTCGCTATGGCGTTCCAGCCGCACCAACAGTTCGGCGTACTGTACCCGGATAGCCGCATTTTGAGGAGCCATCGCCCGCAACTGCCGACATTCGTCCAGCGCCCGTTCCAGTTGTCCGGTGCTAATAAAAGTAGCGACGTTCATCAGTTGAAGCTCGGCAGCTTCTTCTTTGCGGTCATACTTCAGCAGCAAATTTGCCAACTTGGTACGCAGTCCGGCATTATCGGGGCTGAGAACGCTCAACCGCTTGTAACACTCGACCTGACGGAGCGGCTGGTTTCGCAACTGGTAGAGGTCTACCACAAACTGATATTTCTGGCGGGCCTGTTCCAGCCGGTCCTGGGCTACAAAGACTTCCGCCAGGAGCGCCTGGGCTGGGAGATATTCGGGAAAATAGCGAATCATTTCCTGACAGGCATCGCTGACGGCGTGAATCCGCCCGGTTCGCAAAAATTCCTCGCCCGCTCGCAAGTAAGCCTGTACAAAGGGATCAGGCTGGTCTTCAATCGCAATCAGTCGGGAAGGGAATACCGGCGAAATAGTTGGGCCGCTTACTATCGGAGCGCGTACGCCCCCAGTCCCTCCGGCAAATGAGCCAATCGGCGGTAGGGTCGCTCCCGGCCCGGTTTTGACTTCGGCAATCAGGGGATTTTCATCGGTCGGTCCGTCTTCGCTAGTCACCCCAAAGCGCATCGAGCCGGTGATAAAATTGGTCTCTTCATCGTCGTCGCCCCCCGCCGAGAGGTTGGAAACCGGGACGGCTGCCGCCGCTTTCAGCTTTTCGGTCAGTTCGCGGTAGCGGATATGGGCTGCCCCCGCCTTATCGGTACGTAAGTTTTTGTCGGTCAGGAAGGCCGTCAGCTTTTTGTACGATTCGGCGGCTTCCTCCACCTTATCTTGCTGCACCAGGGACTCGCCCAGGGCATCGTACATATCTATCAGCTCATCAACTTCCTCCCGCCCAATCGTCTGCAAATCAATCAGGTTGAGGGCATCCCGATAGGCGTGGGAAGCTTCCGCCAGCCGTCCCGCCGCACCATAAGCCTGGCCCATCATGAAATAGGCCGAAGCCGCATAGTCCGGCTCAATCGTGGCCTTTTTCAAATTCTCTACCGCCCGGTCAACCTGCCCGTTTTCGACGTAAAGCTGCCCGATGCTATAGAAAATATCGGCCCGGTTTGCCCCGGCCTCCACCGCCAGTTCGTAGTTTCGCAAGGCCGGGCCGGTATCGCCCCGTGCCAGCGACTCTTCCGCCGCTAGAATCATCTGGTTGATAGTATGCTCGGCGGGCGAAATAGTGGCGATTAAACCGCCGCCGCCATCTGCCGCTCCCCCCTGGTAATCCGGCAAGGGTGGCAAGGCTTCGAGCTTGCTCAGGCCGCCGCTTGCCCCCAATTCTTTTTTCAGGGCTTCGGCTTCAGGCATCCCCGGTTGCAAACTGAGGGCTTCATTAATCGCCGAAAGCGCGTCGCCGGTTTTATTCTGGGCCTGATAATATTGCCCCAGTTGCACCGCAAGTTGGGCCGCGCCCTTGCGGTCTCCTTTACCCTTGAGCAAGTCGCTGAGTTCCCTATAGGCCTCGATTCGACCGGGGTCAGCCCGAATTATCTCCCGCAGAATGTCGGAGACTTCGCGGGTCTTGCCGTTCTTTTTGTGAAGTTCCTTAATACGCTGGTAAGTTTGCACTGCGTCGGGGGTGCGCCCGGTGATATGCTGAATCTCAGCGATGCGCTGCCAGGCATCGGTATTCTGGGGCTGGTTGCGGACGATACCCTGAAATTGCTGAATGGCCTGGTCAAACTGGTTGAGCTTGTAGAGCGCGAAAGCCAAATTATAGCGGGCGCTAATATCGCTGGGAGCAATCTGGGCGGCCCGGATATATTCGGTAAGGGCCTTGCTCCAATCCCCTGCTGCCCCAAATTCCTTGCCCCGCCGGAGTGCTGCCTCGAAACCCTGATTAACCTCGGTCATAACTTGTTACGCCCTCACCTGTTTGCTGGTATATTTGGTCTATGAAGGCAGGTCTTGTCCCCTTTATGAGAAAGATAGCTGCCTGTTCGGAGTAACCTTTAAAAGCTACCCGGTTTCCAAATTTCTGGTTTAATGCTTTGCTTTGTGTCGCCAGTTAAAAAAGCCTGAATTCGACAGTTCGATAAATCTACAGCTTTGCAGTCTGCAAACTGCCATTTGCAAATAATCATTCCTTGCTATACATAAAGCTTGGTTTAATTATAACATCATGTGGCCTGACCTGAAAACCCTTTACCGAATGAATTTACGGATTTGGGCAATATAAAAGAGGTTTACGGGCGGAATAGGCCGACCCGCCAGCTTTGCCAGGGTTGACCCATCGTATAACTGGTCAAGCCCAAAGCCGCTGCTCTCGACTAAGGCTCGTATATCAGCCTCATCACTTAAAAACATTTGCATCGGAGCGCCGACCAATTTGGAAAAAAATATCGCCGGGGACATCGCCAGCGCCACTCTTCCATGCTTTTTGCGTTCCAGCCGCAAATAAAAATCTATCAAGATAGTAGCTTGCTCGAAGTGGCTGGCAATATTATGGATTACTGCCAACAAGCGGCGGACAGTCATTTCATCCAGATAGCCGGTTATCCCCTCGGCAATAATTACCGTCGGCAAGCCTGGGTCTAAATATTCGGTCAATCGCATCCCTAACTCCGCCCCTTCGTCGCCTAGCAAATCGGCGGAAAGGAGGATGGGGGTCGGGGGGAATTCAGGACTGAGGACTGAGGACTGAGGACTGAGTTTGTTAATCCCCAATCGAAAATCGAAAATCGAAAATCGTAAATTTCCGTCTTCCGTCTTCCGTCTTTTCCCCAAAAGCTCGTGCTTGGCGGCGATAACCTGGGGCTGGTCTATTTCGAGGTAGCGACTATCGGGGTAATGTTGGAGCCAGGACAGGCCACGCGGCGAAAGGCCCGCCGCCAGTTCAATGACCTGCGTCGGGCCGAGGTCTGCCAAAAGCTGATTAAGCCCCAGATGACGGTTAGCCAGGAAAAGATTGGTGACGCTATATTGTCCGCCCAGCCCGATAGTGCTGCCGCCCCACCGCACCATCCGATTGAGCCAGCGCCCTCGCCCGGTCACAAACTGCCCGGCATAAGGCACACCCAGCTCATTCCAGACTGCCGCCGTAAAATAAGCGGTACTGCTCACCCGCGACCGGGATTTTGACTTGCTCGATTTTGACATAGTACCAGTGGTCAGTGGTCAGTGGTCAGAAAAATCCTGAGTGCTGAGTGCTGAGAAAATCCGGTGAGTTGTTGGCATTTTAACTCAAAACTCAAAACTCAAAACTCAAAACTCAAAACTACCCCAACCCTGTTTGCCAGGCTTCTTTTAGCTCGGAGGCGCGGATACGCAAGACGGTGGCGGTGGAGAGGCCCAGTACAGTGTACTCGTCGTCGCCCAGCACTAACCCGATTTGCTCGCAGACGCAATCCTGCATCACGGTTTCAAATTCGGTGCGGCGCTCCGGCTCGATTTCCAGCAAAAAGCGGGAAGGCGTTTCGCTAAACAAGAGAGCCGAATTCGTCCGGTCATCTTTGCGCCCGGCATACGGGACGTGGGTCAGGTCGTAGCGCAAGCCCAGACCGCCTGCAAAGGCCATCTCCGCCGCCGCCACTGCCAGCCCGCCTTCCGACAGGTCGTGGCAACTGCGAACCAGCCCGGCTTTAATCGCTTTGCTGACCGCCCGGAAATTGCGGCGGGCTGCCCCGGTATCCACCTTTGGCACTTCGCCCTCAAACTGCCCGTGATATTTGGCATAATATCCCGCCCCCAATTCGGCGCGGGTTCGCCCGACAATAAATAACAAGTTCCCTTCCCGCTTTAAGTCCATCGTGACGGCTTTCGTCACATCTTCGATAACCGACAGGGCCGAAATCAAAAGTGTGCCTAGAACCGCGCTACTTTCGCCGGTTTGCGGGTTGCGGTACTCGTTGTTCAGCGAGTCCTTGCCGGAGATAAAAGGCAATCCCAGCGCCAGGGCGTAATCGCGGCAGGCCAGGGCTGCCCGCGTCAGTTCGCCCAATCGCTCCGGGTTGTTGGGATTACCCCAGCAAAAATTATCCAACAAGGCCATGCGTTCCAGGCTGCCGCCGACGGCAATGGCGTTGCGGACCGCCTCGTCCAGGCTGTTCATCGCCATGTGATAGGGGTCGAGCAGACTATAACGCGGATTTATCCCATTAGAAATCACCAGCCCTCGGTTAGAGTGGGGCAATGGCTTGATAATCGCGGCATCGCCCGGCCCATCATTTTGCACTCCCACCAGCGGCTTGACTACCGTTCCACCCTGTACCTCGTGGTCATAAAGCCGGATGACGCTTTCTTTAGAGGCAATCGTCGGGTCGGCCAGAATCCGCTTGAGAATAAGCGAGTAGCCCTGATATGGTCGGTGATGTTCATAATGGGCGCGTTGGTAAATCGGGCGGGGGGGCGGAGTTTGCCAGCGAGCTTGCATCCGACGGCGGGGGAGGCCGTGATGCAGAAATTCCATGTCCAGTTGCCCAACCACCTGCCCATCATAAAGTAAGGTTAGTTTGCCGTCGTCGGTGAACTCGCCCAGGTCAGTCGCCTCAACATCCTCAATCTGGCAAAGCGCCAGAAATTCGGGCCACTTCTGCGGAGAAATCGCCAACACCATCCGCTCCTGCGCCTCGCTGACCCAGATTTCCCAGGGTTCTAGCCCGGCATATTTTAGCGGTACGCGGGCCAATTCTACCTGCGCTCCTAGTTCCGCCCCCATTTCGCCTACCGCCGACGAAAGCCCGCCCGCCCCGCAATCGGTCAGGGCATTGTAAAGCTGGCGGTCACGGGCCTTAAGCAGTAAATCGAGGGTTTTCTTTTCCTCGATAGGATTGCCGATTTGGACTACCGTCGCAGTCTTGAGTTCGGCGCTCTGGCTGGCCTCACCGCCCAACTCGATGGAGCTAAAGGTCGCGCCATGAATCCCATCCCGCCCGGTCCGCCCGCCGATAACAACTATTCGATCACCCTTCTTAGGCTGACGCGGGTGGCTACCGTGCGGCGCAATTCCCACCGTCCCGCAAAAAACCAACGGATTGGTGACATAGCTGCGGTCAAAAATCAGCGCCCCATTGACGGTGGGGATGCCCATTTTGTTGCCGTAATCGCGCACTCCGTCCACTACCCCGCGTAAGACCCGCGCCGGGTCTAGCACGCCCTCCGGGACAAATTCGGCGGGGGTGTCGGCCCGCCCCAGGCAAAAGACATCGGTGGCGGCAATCGGTTTGGCGGAAACCGCCATCACATCTCGAATGACTCCGCCCAAGCCGGTATTTGCCCCGCCAAAAGGCTCAAGCGCGCTAGGATGATTATGGGTCTCGACTTTAAAGGAAACATCATAATCCTGGTCGAAGCTGATAACCCCGGCATTGTCCACAAAAGCTGAAACAATCCAGCCTTTTTTAAGCTGATGGGTCGGCTCGGCGATATAGCTTTTGAAAAGTCCATCAATTTCGCGCTGAACCAGAATATTACCTTGTCCATCGCTTTCACTATACTCAATAATCGCCTTGAAGGTTTTATGGACGCAATGCTCACTCCAGGTCTGGGCCAGAGTTTCCAGTTCAATATCGCTGGGATTGCGTCCGGCCTGCCGATAGTAGACTTGAATCGCTTGCATCTCTTCCAGGTTCAGGGCCAAAAGCCCGGTTTTGGAAATCTGCTCCAATTCGGCAGGATTGGCTTGGGCCAGCTCAATCGTCCGGGCCGTCCCGCTCCCGGTCTGTTCCTGCCGAAACTGGTTTTCGACAAAGTGTTCCAGTTCGGTGGAGTTTAGCTCATTTTTTGGAAAAATCACGAAATCCTGTACCAATGGATTGAGCCTCCGGGCCGCGAATTGCGCCAGTTGCGCCGGAGGCGGAGTTTGTTCGGTCTGCAATAGCCAGAGAGTCGCGCCCCGCACTTTGAGCAAAGCCGGGAGGGGTTGGTCGAGCGCCGCCGTCATCACCCCATAGCCTCGGCGGGTACTTTCGCCCTCGGCATCGGTCACGCCGGGTCGGTAGGCCGTCATAATCAGCCCCGAAAACTGCTCCTCGCTCAATTGTCGAGCTAACCCGGTCAGCGCCCCGGCCCGAAAAGTCTGGGCTACTGGGTCGCATAGCAGATTTTGGGCGGTCTGCCAGGTCGCTCGTTGGGCCTGTTCGGGGCTGATTGCGAGGTCGAACTGAAGTAAATAAAGGCGGCGGCTTTCGAGAAGCGTTCCCGGCCCGAAAAAACTAGCGGCCTCGCTCCCTTCGGCTGAAAAATTGCTTTCGGTAGCCCTCGAAAACCCTGCGCCCTGGTCATTGGCAAGGTTGCGTGGTATAAGCTCCACGTAGTAGAGCATGTTAAATCCCTTCCTCTTCAAGCAATTTCAAATTGCCCATAAGCGCAAATTATATCCGTACCTAAGCTGCCTAGCTACTTTATTTTATTACATTTTCCAGTTAAGGGCGAATCACTAATATAAATAAAACTCCACAAGAAAAACAAAGCAAAAAGGTGGTCGCATTGCGACCACCTTTTTGCTTTAACTAATTACCAGCCACGTGGCAGAATATCGTCCTCGTCCTCTGACGGTGCTGGTGGTTTGACCACTGGCGGAGGCGGGGCAGGTTGTTCCGACTTGGGCTGCTCAGTTGGTTGGGCAGTCTGGGCCGGTTGAATCGGCTGAATCGGTTGCGGGGCAACCGGCACAGGCGGCATCGGCGGCACCAACGGCTGGGCATTCAGGCTTGGCGGCGGCTGAACCGGCGGGGCGGATTGTACCGGCGGCATTGGCGGTTGCGGTACTTTCTGCTCCCAGGACTGGGCGGGCTGCACCGGATAAGTCGGGACAGGCACTGGCGCAGGAGCCGGTGGTTCAATCGTGACCGACATTGGGCGCGAGGCTACCGGCCCGGAAGTCGGTGCAGGCGGTTGATATGCCGCTGCTCCATCGGTCCCGGTTGGGGCTAATGGCTGCGACTCGACCCAAATTCCGCCCCGACTACTGACCGAGGCCACTGTCGGGACGGTATCCTCCCGTACAAACCCGGCAAACTTCCGCTCGTTTTTGCGACGCAATTGATTGGCATCGTTGGTCAACTTGGGTTCAAAGGAGTTGACAATCTCCATTACCTCATCCCCCAAAAGCTCCTGGCGTTCCAGCAACTCCGCCGCTAGAGCGTGGCACATATCCGAGTTAGCCCTTAACAGCTCACGAACTTTGCGCATCTGCTCTTCCAGATAATGCTCAATTTCGACCTGATAGCTGGCAGCGGGAATACTCAAGCCCGCTGAAGAGGACAAATGTCCATTGAAGCCGTAAATCGCCACCATCCGATAGGCCAGGGAACTGGCACTCGCCAGGTCGCCCGCAAAACCATTGGTGGAGCTACCCAAGAACAGTTCTTCGGCGGCGCGACTTGCCAGCGTCACCTGAATGTCGGCTTCCAGTTCTTCCTTAAAGAAGACGTGTTTTTCCTCTTTGGGTTTGGGCTGCATAAAGCCGAGGGCATCGCGGTGACGAATAATCGTCAGGCGGACAATTCTTTCCCAGGGTATCAGCAGCGCCTGAGCAACGGCATGGCCGGTTTCATGATAAGCTATCCGCCGTTTGTCCTCGCGGGTCATCCCCCGAATCGGCTGTTTGAGGCCGACTTCGTGGAGTTCGCGGGCTTCTACAATATCGGTATAGTTAATCGTATCGCGGCCATTGAAGTGCGCCCGGACTACCGCTTCATTGATGACATACCGAATCTGTACCGGGCTATAGCCGATAGTTTCGTCAATCATCCGGTCAACCGGAATATTTTCATGGTTCACTTTGTCGAGGTAGTACTCGATAATCTCGCGGCGACCTTCCGAGTCCGGTTTGTCTACCGTTACAATGCGGTCAAAACGACCGGGGCGCAAGAGGGCGACATCTAGGGTCGAAACCAGGTTAGTCGCGGCGATAGTTAGCACCAACGGGCGCTCGGCCTTTTTGCGCTTGAAATCAAGGCCAATCCAGCGATAGAATTTGCTGGTTATCCGCTCGTCTACCGGGGGCGGGTCGAGTTGAACCAGCAGTTCGTTGATGAGCAAGTTTCCACCACCCATCATGCCGCCCATCCCAACCCCGATTCCGCCGCCATTGTTGCCGCCGTTACGCGACTGCCCAATAGCGTCAATTTCGTCCAGGAACAGGATGCAGCCGCCATATTGGGCCGAGAACTTGCGGGCCTTTTTGAACAGAGCTTTGATGCTCAACATACCGCCAGCCAAAAATGGGCTTTGCAGACTTGGAGCGCTACAATAGCCAAAAGGCAAGCCCGCTTCGGAGGCAATCGCCTGGGCCAGGTAACTTTTACCTACGCCGGGGTCGCCTTCCAATAGCAGACCGCGAATGGCCTCGCCGCCCATGTTCTTGAATTCTTTGCTGCCCTTGAGCAACATCACCACCTCGCGGGCCATCTCCAACACCTGGGGATTGCCTTTGTAATCGTTAAAGGTGATGCCAGTTTCGTAGGGTTTCAGCCAGTAGACTCGCGGGCGGGCAATCGCAAAGAACTGAATGTAAATAAAGAAGATGGCGAACAGGGCCGAAGTCGCCACCTGAATCGCCAGTTGCGCCAGCACTTGCGCTATCCCGCCAAACCCCCCGGCGTTCCAGGAAGGAGCGAGGAAACTGAAAAGCATAAAAACCACAAAAAAGATGACTAGATAGCGCCACCAGAACTTGCGGAGGGGGTTGAAGCGCCAGCGGTGCTTCATGCTCTCTATGGCTATGTCTACGTCGTCCTGATGCTCGACCGGGCGACGTTTACTTTTTACGTTCTCCATAAGTCTACTTCCTGTTCTACTATATAGGATTTACCCTTAAAGTGGCCCGAATACCGGGCAGTCAAATCAACCGCCCCGGCTACGGCCCAGGATAGCTGAAAAAATTGGGTCTTCGGCCCGGTCGTTGCCGAGCTTGATAATTTTGTTACTCTTGTCCAGGACTATGTTATAGCCCGGCTCAATCGCATTATCCCGTAGGCTCATACTGGAAACGAATACATTCACCGAAACGCCGTTGGGAAAGTTAATAGTCTGCACATAAGCGTAACCGTTATAGGTTAGGGCGGCGTTATTAGCTCCGCCCTTATCATTCTCGGCCTTGACTTCATCGAAAAGCTTCTTCATCGAGTCTTGGGTGAGACCCTTTGCGGTCAGTTGTTCTCGGTAGCTATCCGACAGCGCCTCCCAGACCTTGGCGGCATCGAAAGTAGTCAGCCCCGCCATAAAAAGCTCAGCATTGGCACTGCGATTATCGGCAAAAACTCCCAGTTGGGCGGCCTCTTTCGACTCGACCTTATTAGTGCCGAGCGCCGCCAGCGTCACCGGGTCGGTAGTCTGAATATCGGTTATTTTGCCATTTTTGACCTTCATCACGAACTCAACTGCCCGGCGGGCGGTTTTGCTTTCCAGCGTGCCGGTAAAATTGTCGTCCGCCGAACCGTCGCTATAGCGCGTTCCAATGATATAGGTGAATTTATAGTTGAGCCGAGCGCCCTTTTCTTTGGTAATGTCGGTCAACTTGTCTTCAATCAAATCCTGCATCACTTTGGAGCTATCTACCCCGCGCTGCTTGAGGAGTTTTTTATAATCGTCGCTCAAGGCGGCGTACATATCCCCAGCTTTAGCACCTTTCAAGGCATTTAAAAACTCGGTGCTTTTGCCCTCCGGCTCTTGCTTGCGTTCGGTGGGAGTGACTACTGCATTATCCCCGCCGCCGCCCAAGAAAGTCCCATTCGCCAGCCCAAAAATATCGGTGACATATAGCATCACCCCAATCGCGACCACTAGAGCTATCGTGACTACCGCTCCAATCGGGTGTTTGCCCATACTGCGAGAAATGGTATAAAATAATTTGCCAATACTTCTGAAAACAGCGGCGGTTATCCGCCCGACTACCTTAAAAAACATAAGTATCACCCTTGTTTGGATAAAATCTAAAATCTAAGATCGTAAATCTAATATCAAAGGGTTCTGAATCCTGGAGTTCAGATTTCAGATTTACGACCCCCATTATTCTTAACTTGCAAAATTGCTATCAATGATTTTGCCATCTTTGTCTACTACAAAAGTCCAGGGAACCTGGAGGCTGCGCTTTTCGCTATTAGATACGTTCATAACGTAAAAATGGATTGAAGTACCATTGTCAGAAGCCACCCCACCGACATATTGATAGCTGTCATAGAGAAAGCCACTGCGCTTGAGGTCGGCAAAATTTCTTTCAAAATAGCTTTTGTCGTGGCCTTCCCCGGCTAACTTGTTATGCAGGTTGGCGGACATGGCGTTCCAGACCTGGTCGGCATTGCCGTTAATTTGCCCAATCATAAAGGCTTCGGTTGCGCCAGGGGCGTTGGTGCGCGTGACTGGCAGGGGAGTCGGGGGCGGGGCGGGAGTGGGAGTGGTGGCGGGGGTGGCCTCGGTGCTTACGACCTGAACCTGCGTCGCGGGAGGTGGCCCAAAAACGATATTGACATTCAGAATGCTCAACAGCAGCCAAATCCCAAAGAAGGCCGCTACAACTACAACCACAAAACCCAAAAATCCCTCGTGCCGACTAATCCAGCGGAACATGCCGCCAAAGCCATGTCCAATTGATTTGAAAAAGCCGCCAAATATTCGGCTCAACACCTTGAAAAACATGGGTTATCGCTCCCGCCCCTTTATCTTGTTTGATTATCCCCTGAGTTAGTGCCAACAAGCCTGAATTTTAAATATATCAAAAATCTTTGGTGAATTGCGAAATCTGATTTTATTATAAGGTGTTATTCTTTAGATTCTATTAAATGGTTGTTATCTAATTGTTAAACGGATGCAAGTTTGACCTTGAAATCTATTATACGCAGATGCTTCCGCTCTGACAATACCACAAAGTGTTTTGGCGGCTACCCGTTAGCTAAATTACCGCCAAAATCCTTTTTGAGTGGCTGGTTTGTTCAATCGGTCTGGATTTGTTAGAATAGGCCGAATGATGGGAAAAACAACATGTAGAGATAGGGAATAATGGCGACGCTAACTGCTCCACCTGAAAAACCGGCAACTTCCAAACCGCCCCGGTCGGTCAAAACCACTTCGCGCCGGGGATTAACTTATTATGCTCCGGTTGTCCTGGCGATATTATTGGTCGTCGGGTTATTTGTGGCCCTTTCGTTTGTAATTGCCACCGACGATGTGGCGGGGATGGTCGAGGTTATTGGCCTGGTTGGATGGGGTATCGCCGGGACCGGTCTTCTATTGGGTTTGGGAGTAATGATACGGCGCGGCAAGCCGTTATTAGGGCTGGGGTTTATATCAGCTCTGGTCTTGCTGGTAGTCGGGATTGCCAATATCGTAGCAGCCCCTATTTTTACCGGCCCGGCCCACTATAGCCAGGGCCAACAGGCGATTTCCAACCAGAAATACGAGCAAGCGATTGCCGAATATCGCATGGCGGACGACCCGGCCTATCTGCGGAAGGAAGTGCCGGAAACCTATCTGAAATGGGGCGACCAGCTGCTCAAGGCCGGACAGTTTGAGCAGGCCCTGGCCCGCTATGAGAAAATCCTTAGCCCGGAATTGCGCCCTAACTTGCTTGAGGGCCAGATACCAGATGCACGAGCGCGGGTCTATTTGGCCTGGGCCGACAGGCTGGATAAGGACAATGCGCGGGGACTGGCAGGGTTGACCGCCGCTCAGAGGGCCGCTTTTGATACCGATTTGCTGTCGAAGTACGATGCGGCCCTGGCCCTGCAACCCTCCCAGGTGTACCTGAATGCCGCCCGCTCAGGAGCGCGAAATGTTCTCTATCGGCAAGCGGAGGACTTGAAGGCCCAGACTAAATATGAGGATTTAGATGCCCTCTATAAACGGATTGTGGTCAAATATCTGGATACCAGCCCCCAAGCCTTAGCCGAAGTCGAGGTGCGACAGGCCAACAATTTCTGGGATTGGGGTCGTCGCCTGAGCAACGAAACTGACTATGAAGCGGCCCTGAGATATTTGCGCGAAGCCGAAACCCGCTTTGGCAGCTACGACCCGCGTCGCCTGGATAATGTGCTGCCCGATGTGATAAACAACTATAGTAAACTTGCGCCTCAGCTTATCACCGATGGAAAGTATGATGAGGCGGTAAGTCGGTTGGAAGATGCTTTGCGAATTTATGGCGCGAAAGACCCGGCTAATTCCTTATCGAAAGCTCTGCTCAATAGCTATGTTGAATATGGTAAAGACCTGGAAGCCCGCCCGGTGCTGGCAACCGCCCGCGATAAATTCAAGCTGGCCTTTGACCTGGATGCCAAATACAAGCTGAATGATACCCGACCCCGCGAAGGATTAGGGCGGGTCTATCTGGCGCAAGGTCAGGAGGCCGAACTCAAGCTGGACTTTGCCCAGGCGATTGCGATTTATCGGGATGGCCTCAAGCTCAAGTATTTTAGTCTGAGCGAAACCAGTACCGCCACCAGCAATGTTTCCAGAACCTATTTTAGCTGGGCGCAGCAGTTCGAGCAGAAAGCCGACCTCGATAAAGCTTTGGGGGTCTACCGGGAAGGCTTGACTACCAATGGTTTTGAGGCCAGCGCCAAAAATCGAGCGACGGATGCCGGGGGCGATATTTTCCTCAAGCAGGGGGCAGCGGCGGAGCAAAAGCCAGATTTGCAAGGTGCAATTAACGTCTATGCGGCGCTGGCAGCCGACCCGCAATTCAAGACCAGTGCGGCCTCCAAAAATCTGGTCAATATTGCCCCCAAAGTTCTTTATGCCCTGGCAGACCAGAATATCAAAGAGGCTAAATTGGTGCCTAATGTGATAGATAATGCCAAGTTGGTCAAGGCCCGCGAGTTGCTGCAAAATATTGTCGGGAGTTATGGGACAAGCGAATTGGCTAAGACCGCCCGCGATATTTTGAATGCCCAAATCGAAGTAACTGGCAAAATCTTGAACAGCAAAGGCGACCCATTGGGTAATCGCCCGGTGCAGTTTTCTACCGACTGGAAGTTCTGTACGGCTAACACCCCGGACGACGATACCGATTGCCGGGGTCGCAAAGAGGGGATTGTACCAAAGGGCGAAGTCCTCGGCATTACGACTGCCCCGGATGGGGGTTGGGTTGTTAAGCTGAACCCGAATAAAACCTATCTGGTGAGCTGGCAGGAGCGCGGTGGTAAAGTAGTTTCGGCCTTTACCAGTAACCAGCCTCAACCAGGAGTCCAGATAAAGACCGACCCAATGATTCCAATTAAGTATGAGTATCGCACTCCCACCGAGGCGCTACCATAAGGATTTACAATTTACGATTTACGATTGGGTGACAAGGGAGCGAGGCCGCGATTTTAGATTTTAGATTTTAGATTTTAGATTTTAGATTGAAAAGAACCAGAGGATAAGCAATGGTGCAAATCAACCGGAGCGGGAGTAGTCAGGAAAAAGAGCCGCGAACCCCGATAATTGCCGGAAATTGGAAAATGAATAAGACGGTTGGGGAAGCTCTGAGCCTGGTGGACATTATACTAGAGGATTTAGATGCCTTTGAGGGAGTGGAAATAGTACTTGTCCCGCCTTTTATTGCGCTTTACCCGGTTTTGGAGCTATTAGAAGACACCAATATTCGGCTGGGCGCTCAGAATATGTATCATCAGGAAAGCGGGGCGTATACTGGCGAGGTTTCCCCTTTAATGTTGCGCGAAATTTGCGATTATGTCATTATTGGGCATAGTGAGCGGCGGGCCTATTTTGGCGAAACCGACGAGATGGTAAATCTTAAAGTCAAGGCTGCTTTTAGACATGACTTAAATCCGATTGTGGCAGTAGGTGAAAGTCTGGCCCAGCACGAGGCTGGTCATGCTAAAGCCCATATTACCAGTCAGCTTGAGAATGGCCTTAAAGGAATTTCAGAAGCTGATGCAGTTTCATTAATAATTGCTTATGAGCCAATCTGGGCAATTGGGACTGGTCGAGCCGCGAATGGGGCGATAGCCCAAGAAATTTGCGCCCATATTCGTCAGACCCTGGCCCGACTGTTTAGCTCGGACGTAGCCGCTCAGATACGGATTCAGTACGGCGGGAGCGTGACTGGCGACAATATTGCCGAGTATATTCGCCAACCTGATATTGATGGGGCGCTAGTAGGTGGGGCGAGCCTCAAAGCCGAAGAATTTGTGAAAATTGTAGACCGCACGATTGAAGCCGATTTTCAGAAGCAAAAAACTGGCCTGAGATGAAAACTTGTTAATGCGACCTAGTACTTTAGTAATGTTAATTGTAATGTTCATCTCGTAGAATATAGCTATGTGGTTAAAATTGGAGTTTAAACGTAAAGTTGTAAACTGCCCTTTAACGATGGTGAATAGGGATTACTAAAGTATTAAGGAATTACGACTATGCTCTGTCAATCGTGCGGATTCTCGAATCCAGTTCAAGCTTATGAATGTACCAGTTGTAGAACGGCAATTGACCCGGTGATGGCGAGTCTTTCGCTGCAAGCTCCGATCCCGGTTGGCCCGCCCGCCTGGTTATCCAGTCTGGCGACTTCTATTTCGTCCCAAAGTTCTAATGGTGGCTATGACCGCTCTGCTCCGCCGCGCCCGCCTTTGCCGGTTTTTAACGAGCCTTTGCCTTTCCCGGTCAATGCCTCCAGCAACTCCAGTTCTTCGCGCTTTGCCCCGTCCAGCGCCGACCTGGATTTTCTGATGGAGTCTATTGGAGCAACCGCTTTGAAAGCTAGTTATCGCCCCGGCACAATTACTACCCCGGCGATAAATTTCAACCCGGAGGTTAGTTGTCGGAATTGCAAGCGGCAACTGCCCCCCGAAAAAATGATAATCATTCAAAACGACGCTCGTCCGCCGATTTGTCGGGACTGCCAATCGGCTCAGGCGACCCATGAAGATGCCGGGCCGCGCCGGAAGGCTCGCTGGCAATTGTTTGGTGGATTGGGCGCGGGCCTCGCGGCCTCCGCCAGTTGTCTGATAATGGCGACCCAGTTTGGGCTATCGGCAGATATGCATCAATTAAACTGGCTACCGGCGGCGATAGTCGGGGCTATTATTGGGCTGGCAGTTCGATTGGGCGCTTTGAACCGCTCCGGTTATGCTCATCAAGGTCTGGCGGTGGTCTTGACTTTGGGGACATTGGCGGGTGCAGTCTACTTGTGCCTCAATGCGATGACCGCCACGACCCTCAGTTTGAGCGGGGCAATTGAAGTATACCAGGGGCTTAGTCACAATTGGTCGGGATACGCGCTGGGCGGGTTGGGATTGCTGCTGGCCTTCGTTATCCCTTCCGGGCTTTTCGGTGGCGAAACCGACTCGGCTGCCGTATTTGGTAAATAAGTTCAACAACTAAAGAAGCACAATAGTTTCCCACAAAGCCGGGATAGAGCGATACTTCAGGATAAATTACCCAAAATCCTGTATAATCCCTCTATCCCGGTTTTTAAATTACGGAAATCTAAGGTCGAAAATCGAAGATAAAAATATACGCTCTTCCGATTTCAGATTTTAGACCCTTATTCACAGAGGAGGAAAATATGAGCATTGAGAACCTGACCGTTAGCTCGCTCAAAGCCGTATCGGGCTTTTTCCCGGTGGCGGAAGTTGAGCCGATTGAACTTGCCCCCGGCGTGAGTTTGCGCTTGGTCAGTGGCGAGAAAGCCATGATGAGCTTTGTGACTTTGCAACCCGGCTCAACCGTCCCTTTGCACAGCCATCCGCATGAGCAAATGGGAGTCGGCATGGAAGGCGAATTATTGCTCTACATTGGTGGTGCCGAAGAAAAATATGCCAGAGTAGTTCGGGCCGGCGACAGCTATGTTATTCCGGGCGGGGTACTGCACGCCGCGAAAACCGTCGGCGAGGTAGCTTGCACCGTCCTGGATGTGTTCAGCCCGCCCCGCGAGGATTATCTGGAAAAGTTCCGCGCGCTCTATAACAAAGAAGTGCCGGGCCTTGCCAGCTAACCCGGTGATGATATCCTCAAGTATGCTATGAATCAAAGTCAGGCCGCTCAACTTTGTCAGGATTATGATTTGGGAGAACCCGTAACTGGGTTGCATCCGGTTACGGGAGGCCTCCTGCACAAGATGTGGCGGCTTGATACAGGACGGGGTAGTTGGGCAGTAAAAGAACTCAACCCGGCAATTATCAGCCGACCAGGGTTGCGGGATGAATATCGCCGCAGCGAGCAAATTGCTGCTAGGATGTTGCAGGCTGGCGTACCGGCGGTATGTGCCTTGCAAAATAGAGGCGATTGGCTCTATGAGGTTGAGGGCACAGTCCTAATGATTTTCGATTGGGTGGCGGGTGTTACGCTGGGGATTGGCCCGACCCGCCCCGAACAGGCCCGGCAGATTGGGGAGATTATGGCCCGAATCCACCGCGTCGGACTTGAGGTAGCTACTATATCCTTGCCCCAACCGCCCAACTTTTCGCCCGACCATTGGGCTGATTTAGTCTGGCGGGGTACTCGTAAAAATATGGGGTGGGCCGAAAACCCTGAGAAGCAGACTGCGCGACTGGTCGAATGGAGCGCAATTGGGCGTGAGGCCCGCTTGCGATTGAGCGCGCAAGTGATTATATCTCACCGCGACCTTGATCAAAAAAATGTCATCTGGCGAGATAGGGACACCCCGCTTTTGATAGATTGGGAGGCTGCCGGACTGGTCAATCCTGCTTTGGACGTAATTGGAGCGGCTTTGAGTTGGAGCGGCTTATTATCAGGCCAGCTTGATGAGGCGGCTTTCAAGGCTCTTTTACAGGGCTATTGCAGGGCCGGCGGCGCAATTCATGAGGACTACAGGGCGGTTTTGCAGGCGGGGTTCAGTGGGTGGCTGGGATGGCTCGAATTTAACATGCGCCGCTCAATAGACGAAGAAAGCAGCGAGGTTGTCGAACAGCAACTCGGTCTACGCGAATGTATTAGGACTATCGCTACTCTGGAATTACTTTCGACAAGTATCGAAGGCTGTGTCGGATGGTTATCCGAAATTGAATGAACACTAGAAGAATCGGAATTTTATTTCACATAGATAAACGAAGCGACCAGGGCTACGCTAATCAATAAAAGCAAAATAAATAGCACAATAAAAATGAAGCGTTCCCGCCGGTTTACTTCAGATTCCGCACTGCTCTTGGCTGAAGGTTTTTCCATTTAACCGACCTGCTCAATTAGTTGCCCGGTAGCGGCTTTGCTACGAGCTTCACGCTGTGAATTAGCATAGCAAGAGCCGACATACTCTTTGCCCTGGTAAATCTCAAAAAGCTCATTGCCTGCTTCATCGGTCAAGCCAGAAGCGATGACCTCGATGACCGTCAAAGGGAGCGGGTCAAATCGGGTGCCAGCGCAAACTTTACGCTGTTCTTTGAGTCGTTCAGCTTTGCACTGGCTAAAACAGATTACACTCGAATCGTTTTCCAGGTAAGGACAACCCATCATTCCTGCTGCTCCTTAAAATAGTTTGAATACCGGGTTGAAGGCTTTTAGGCAACCATCTCCGCCAATTCATCTTTCTTTATTATAGAAACCACGCCTTTTTCAACCCTTATTAAATTCTCTTGCTGAAGTCGAGCCAGTTTGCGGGTGATAGTTACCCGATTAGAGCCAATCATATCCGCTAACTCTTGATGGGTCAATTCCAGTTCGATCCTTAGGCTACCGTCTGGCTGACTGATGCCAAACTCACTACCTAACTTTAATAAAATAGCTGCCAGACGCGCACCTACATCCCGCCCAAGCAAACCTTCAATCAAAGTCTGCGAATGGGAAAGTTGGTGAGAAAAGCTATCAATCATTCGGGCGGCCAGGACCGGAGACTCTTCCATTAACTTGGATAAAGCCGTTTCCTGAATACAGGCGACCAGGGAAGGTTGCATAGCCTCGGCGTATACATCGTGAAAATAGCGGTTGTTGGCGACGCTTTGAGCAAACACATCGTTCTTACCCAGAATCGAAAGGGTGATGGCTCTGGCATCGGGCAAGATTTCGTAAATCCGCATGCGCCCCATCATAATAAAATAAAGCCCCGACCAATTATCGCCGGGTTGGAAAGCAATCTGACCGGCTTCATAGCGTACCAAACGGAAATCTCGAATGCTCTTAATCAAATCTTGCAGGTTAGTTCGCTCCAATCGCAAACGGCGCTGAAGGGCGCTCTCCGCCGTCTGTTCCTGCTCAATCAAGCGCGACTCATCGAGATAGCCAGTTAATAATGCGCTTTCCGCTTGAGGCCGTACCAGATTAATTGTTCGCGTCAGTGGTAGCAGAAGGGCCGGGTTGGAGGCAAAGGAAGGTACCGAACTAATGGCATCCCACATCAAGTTCATAATCGTGGTAAGTTGAGTCAGCAGGGCATCAATCCGGCTACAACCGCGAGCTTGCATCCGCCCCTCTTTTTCCAATAGAGCTAGATAAGGCTCAAAACGGTTCGTTTCCAGACCTTTAAGAAATTCCATCCATAAAGCGGTGTGACGATTATGAGCCTGGGGGTCGAACTGGGCGACTTCAATTCTATATCCCCGTTCTTCAATCAGTCCGGCCCATTTACGGCGAAAGACAGCTTTAGATTCCATTATAGCCTGGCTTAGTTCCGCCGCCAGTTTTTTATTATCTTTGCTTTCTGAGCTTTGTGATTGTTGCGGCTCTTTCCGCGAATTAGAGCCTGACTGCGAACTACTTGCTGTCATTGCAAATCTACTTTCTAATCAACTTTAAACGGGTCATCGGCATATCGGGAAGCGGCTTTGCTGGTCGGGGTTGCGCTGACTTTTACCGGCAATACCGCCCCAAAACCTAACTTCAAAATGCCGTCGTGGTAACTGCTGCCGATATACTCGGCCTGGTTCAGAATACGCGGCAGGTTAATCTTGCGCTGTATTCGCCCGAAGTTTACAATCACTTCTTCCCCAACTCGTTGTAGTTCAACTGGTTGATCGCTCTGCTCTACAAACGGCAATCGCAAACAGAGATTGCGGCTTATCAGGCTATTGCCTTTAACATCCTCGACCCAAATTGTCCGGTGCTGGTTCAGACGGGCTGCTGGGTCAACCACCCCATACACCAAAGCCCCTAACTGGGCCAATTGTTCTACCCCTAACGGCTCATTCCTTTGCAAATAGCTCTTAAAAAGGGGTAAAGCTGCGAAACTGTTTTCTATATCCTGGAAATGCTGATTTTGCAGAGAAACCCATTTATCGAAATAGGGGCCAGGCGCAGTGGGCTGTTGGTTTTGGCCCTCACCGGGTAATCCAAGTAAAGCCGCCGCATCCTCCGCCCCGTGTGGATAAAGTTTATTAACGATCACTCCATCCAGGTTGATACCATACAAGCTGAGGAAAGTATAAGCCCGCTTGGTCTCTTCCACCGCCAGCTTTTCGGCGTTGAGGACCAGCCTAATTGTCACGGCGTTTGAGAGTAGAAAATGGTTTAACTGGCGCATAATCTCAATCAGGCGATTGACCTGGTTAAAATAACGCTCGTTGGCGCTCTCCTCTTTACTGATAGACTTTACGACTTTGAAGATGCCCTTGTAAGCCTTGACCATCGTAGCGCCGGTAGTTCCGCCCACAATTAATTCCGGGTAGGCCAGCAACCGCAGAGTATTGCCAGTCGGAGCGGTATCTACGATTACAACATCCCAGCGCCGCGACTGCGCCTCTTCCATTAGGCGGTTCATCGAAACTATTTCATCCAGGCCGGGTTGGTCGGCTAATTCGGCGGCAGCAGGCCCTGAAACCCCCTGTTTGCGGTAAGAGTTCTCCATATAATTTTGGAGACCGCTCAAACTCTGGCGGGCTTCGTAAAGGGTATCTATCTCAAGCGCATACAGGTTAGGAGCTAGTTCGGTGGGACGAGTGCGGTCAATCGAGCGGCAAACCACATCCCCCAGCGAATGTGCCGGGTCAGTCGAGATAATCAGGACTTTTTTGCCCTGTTCGGCTAAATGGGCGGCGGTCGCCGCCGAGATTGTGGTCTTACCGGTGCCACCCTTGCCGGAAAAGATTATTACTCTGCTAAACATTTTAAGCCACCTGCTTTATAGTTACTTGATAGCCTATAGCTTCTAACTTGCCAGCCAAAGCTAAAAAATTGGGCAACAAGGTGTGAGCAGCTGCTAATATCAAAATAAGTCTGGTCAAGAGTGAGCTTCCTTCCCGGTGTTATCCTGGTATTAAAGGTAAGACCAGTTCAGTCAATTTGTCCAGGTTGGCCCTGTTTTTTAACAAGCGGCAGTCGTCTAATAAATATAGATGAAATGTATAAGATAAGTATAAGCTTTAGGCAGGTATAGGTATGTAATTTAGACTACACCTGGGAAGCGGCACATAGCTCATTCCAAAACTATCATACTTATTCAGCCTGTACCAAAGGTAGGAGATTCAGTAGGGTTGCCCTCGGTAGCTGCCCTGGACTGAAGAGTTACCAATGTTTTCTAAACCGTGAAGCGGACGACGGGTTTGCGAGCGGCGGTGGCTTCGTCGAGGCGCAAAACCGGGGTGGTATAGGGCGCGTTTATCACCAGTTCCGGGGTTTCCTCGGCTTCCTGAGCGATGTGCAGCATGGTTTCGATAAACTGGTCGAGGGTGGTTTTGCTCTCGGTTTCGGTTGGCTCAATCATAATCGCTTCTTCCACGATGAGCGGGAAATAAATCGTCGGAGAATGATAGCCGAAATCTAGCAAACGCTTGGCAATATCGAGGGTCTTGACCCCGTGCTGATGCTTTTGCCGTCTACCGCTCAAGACAAATTCGTGCATACAAATGCGGTCAAAAGGCAAGTCGAAAGCATTGGTTAGTTTTCGCAGCATGTAATTAGCGTTCAAAACCGCATTCTGGCTGATGGCCCGCAACCCCTCCGCTCCGTGTACCCGGATGTAGGTATAGGCCCGGACGTGCATCCCGAAATTGCCCCAGAACGAGCGCACTCGTCCGACGGTTTCCGGCAGTTCGCGCAGGAAATAGCGGGTTTGTCCGTCCTTCTCCTCTTTCTCGACGATGGGCGAAGGCAGATAAGGCGCAAGATGGGCTTTGGCGCAGACCGGGCCGCTGCCAGGGCCACCTCCACCATGCGGAGTGCTGAAAGTCTTGTGCAGATTGATATGCATCACGTCAAAACCGACCTCACCCGGCTTGACGATACCCAATATCGCGTTAAAGTTCGCACCATCGCCGTACATTAAGCCCCCGGCCTTGTGGACAATTTCGCTGACTTCCAGCAAGTTTTCATCAAACAGACCCAGGGTATTGGGATTGGTCAGCATCATGCCCGCCGTGTCCGACCCGGCCATCTGCCGCAAATGCTCCAAATCCACGTTGCCACGCGCATCCGACTTGAGGCTGACGACCTGAAAGCCGCACATCGCCGCCGTCGCCGGGTTCGTACCGTGCGCCGCATCGGGGACCAGAATTTTGGTGCGCTTGGTGTCGCCCCGTGCATGGTGATAGGCCCGGATAGTCAGTACCCCGACCAACTCCCCGTGAGCGCCCGCCGCCGGTTGCAGAGTGACAGCCTCGAATCCGGCGATTTCCGCCAGCATTTCCTGTAACTCGTACTGCAACCGCAACGCCCCCTGAATGGTTTCCTCTGGCTGCATGGGGTGAATATCGGCAAGGCCGGGCAACCGGGCCACGTTCTCATTCAGCTTGGGGTTATATTTCATGGTACACGAGCCGAGCGGGTAAAAGCCGACATCAATTGCGTGGTTCAAGCGCGACAAATGAGTAAAATGGCGCACTACGTCCAGTTCGCTGACTTCGGGCAGACCGAGCTTTTCAGGGTCGCGGGTCAGTTCCGCCGGGATGGGGGTGGCGGGGACATCTAGTTCCGGTAGAGAATAGGCCACCCGTCCGGGCTGGCTGATTTCGTAGATTAACGGTTCCAAAGCAGCAGTCATTTTCTCAAAACTCCTTTGAAAAAAGTGGTCAGTGGTCAGTGGTTAGAAAACTCACTGAACAGTCTTCTAGTCTATTAGACGGTAGAGCCTGGATTTTGTTTGATTGACTGGGCCAATTATACTCCAGCCGGGAAGAAACGCAAAATTTCTAGGGGGATAGGGGTCGTGGGTCAGGGGTCGCAGGAATAAGGGCTGAGGTTCTTAATCCCCAATCGTAAATCGCGGCCTCGCCCCCTTTGGGGGTAAATCCCCCTGTCCCCAATTCCTGCTCCGTTATCACTAGCGCCGTTTTGGGTTTGAGTTTGGCTTTGTCGGTGCTTTGTAGTCGAATACTGATTTCACTGGCGGTAGTGAGCATATAAAATAGCACGATGCCGATAAAGCTCAATTGCCACCAGGTGCGGGACATAATCGAGAGGGCCGGTTTGGATGGGCCAGGGGTGTCCCAGCTTTGGACCGGATTGGGATAGCCCGGCGGGGTAGAACTATCTGCCGTCCATTCGGTGCGGTGGTAGCCATAGCGTCCATACCTGAAGCGGCGGTCAGGACCGACATAAGGCCCGGTCATTTCGGTGGCTGCTTCGCTCGATACCTCCGCCCTAATCCGACGGACAAAACCGAAATAGCTCAATTCCAGTTCGGGCCGCTTCTTGGCGGAGCGCAGAGTTATCACCCGCAAAAGGATAAAGAAAAGCCCCGCCGCGCTCAGGCTGACCGGGATGGTCGCTACCACCGTCGCCAGGTCAATTTTGGCATCGCTGTCAATCAAGCCCTGACCGTTGCTTCGATTCACTTTTTCCAGCCATTCCAGAATCCAGGGTGAAAATCCACCGATCAGATTGAACCCAAAATGAATAGCGATAGAGCTAAAAATAGATCCGGTGGTCAGGACAACATAGGCCAACGCCATGCCCAGCAAAAAGGTGTAAGCGAACCGAAATGGGTAAAGATGGAATAACCCGAACAACAGCCCTACGAAAAAGATTGCTTTGCCAAAACTCAGACGGCGATAGCCCGCCAGGACAAAGCCGCGGTTCAGGGTCTCCTCGCAAATCGGGGCGCTGATGACCACTACCACGAATAGCAAAATCCGTCCGGCGGCATCCTTGGGGTTGGGTATCAGGTCTTCGGTTGGGAACGGGCCAAAAATCTCCATAATCCACTGGTTCAAGGTCGCGGGGAAACGCACGGCAAACTGCCCCGCCAGCCCCGCCAGGACGCAAAACCCAACCGTCCCCCAGTCCAGCTTTCGCAAGCTGAAGGTATCTTTGAAATTAAAGCGGCCTATCACACAAAAAAGCACCGCCACTACCACCAGACTTAGTTCGCCCGCAATCGAGGTCAGGGCGAAGCCCCACTTGCCCAATTCAGCTACGACACTCAACCCCAGAAAAGCGATGGTCGCCACCAGAAAGCATAAATTAGCCAGGGCCGGGCCAGGTTTGCGCTCTTTCGTTGGTGATGGTACAGGCGGAGCATACGCGCCGGGCGGGGGGTACTGACCGTAATTGCCATAGTTATAATAAGGCGTTTGCGGCGGATTGGGGACATAGTTGGGGGGCTGAGACGGGTCAGGGTTATAATAAGGTGGTTGGGAAGAGTCGGGATTATAGTTGGGCGGGGGGGGATTATAACTCATCGGGCTACTCTTTCTACTGGCGCTAATTTCATAGTTTAAGGGCTGATAGCCAATTTCTGATATGCTATAATTAGCCGAGACCGAGATATTTTAGCACAAAGGATAAAGTTTTTCCGATGGAACGCGAGTTAGTCCAACTGAGCAAAACAATCTCCAAAGCCTTACGGCATACGCCCTGGCTTTATGAATTAGAGCTGGACGAACAGGGTTGGGTAGGGCTGTCCGATTTATTGGAGGCTATCCGGCAACGCGCTCCCCACTGGCAAAATATCGGCGAAGCCGAAGTAATTCAAATTATGTTGAAGTCGGATAAGCAGCGTTTTGAGGTCAAGGACGGCAGAATTCGGGCCTTCTATGGTCACTCTATCCCCGGCAAACTGGCGAAAGAGCAGGCTACCCCGCCCGAAATCTTGTATCACGGCACTAATCAGAATGCCCTGTCCGCAATTCGGGCTACCGGTCTCCAGCCTATGAAGCGCCAGTATGTGCATCTTTCGATGGATGAGACTACCGCCCAACTGGTAGCCGGGCGCAAAGCCGGGCGCACGATTATTCTCAAGGTGCAAGCCGGTCAAGCCCATCGTCAGGGTCTGAAATTTTATCTTGGTAACGAAATGGTCTGGCTGGCGGATAGCATACCCCCAGAGTTTTTGATCGAGGCCGACGAGTAACTATTTGAAGACCGAACCAAACTCAGGTGAAATTGCGGTTGTTACGTCCGCCCCCCAAGCCCCAAGCTCTAGCGATAGGCGGTGGGAAGTCCAGGTGCGGCGGCTGGCCTTTTTATTTGGGGCATATCTGGGGCTGGCGCTCCTTTTCACCTGGCCTCTAGCTTTGCACCTGAGCGATAGAGTACCGGGTGGGAATTTTATTGACCAAAACCAAAACCTTTGGAATTTTTGGTGGTCGCGGTTCAGTCTGCTCAATCTGCGGGCTAATCCCTTTCACACCGATTATCTTTTCTACCCCTACGGCAGTGATTTATATCTGCATACCCTGAATGTCACCAACGGCCTACTATCCCTCCCCTTCCAGCTTTTTGGGTTGGTATTGGCTTATAACGCTGTAGTATTGCTGGCTTTGGCTCTGACCGGGTTGGCAACCTATGGACTGGCGGCGAGCATCTATGGGCCGGGAGTTGGGGCGTTCCTATCGGGTTGCTTAGTGGTATTGGCCCCAAACCACCTCGATTATGCTAACGGACAGCTGGAATTTGCCAGTTTGCAATGGCTTATTTTCTATTTCTGGTTGCTGGTACGCCAGTCCCAACAGGCCGTTTTTAAGTGGCGTTATGTTTTTGGAGCGGCAGGTTTATTGACCTTGATTGGCTACAACAGCCAGTATCAGATATTATGGGCCGGGCTGGTTGGTATAATCTTTTTGGGGTGGGTCGCCTGGCGGAAGACCGTTCCGGTTCGGGTATTTGGGTTGCACTGGCTGGCTGATTGGCTCGGTTTCGCGCTATTATACAGCCCGGTGCTGATTGGAGCAGCCCTCCAATTGAGTCAAAACCGGGTGCAGCCGGAAGAAAGGCTCGCGGCAATTATCGGCGATAGTACTGACCCCTTAAGTCTTTTCGTCACTCGTTACCAATATAGCGGCCTGGGTCGGCTGTTGGGCAATGACCGCTTGCCTTACGTGCTAGAGGGGCATTATTTTCTGGGTTACGGGTTGCTGGGGTTGGCAATTAGCGGGCTGATTTTTTACTTTCGGCAACCGGCAAAAGCGCGTCCGGCCCTGGGTTTGTGGCTGGTAGTGGCGGTGGTTTTTGGGATTCTAAGCCTCGGCCCGGAGTTGCGCTTTAATGGACAAAATACCGGACTACCCTTACCATATCGGTTGCTCCTGGAATTGCCCTATGGTAAAACTATTCGTCGCCCCGACCGCTTTTCCGAAATGCTGCTTTTGGGATTGGGGCTGGTCGCGGGATACGGCTTTGGGCAGATATTTGGTCGGTTGGGGCGGCCAAGCTGGAAAGCAATCTGGGTCGGTTTGATAAGTTTGGTTATCGCTTTCGAGTTCTGGTCAATTCCCTATCCCCTAAATACGGTAGAAATTCCGGCAGGTTACGCCAGTTTGCCGGGAAACGGGGCAGTGCTGGATTTACCTTTCCTCAAACGCTCGATTTACAGCCCGCGCTTGATGCTATTCCAGACCGCTCATCAGCGACCTATATTTCAGGGCTATTTATCCCGCGATACCGAAACTATCTACGCCGGGGAGAATTCACCCCTGCGACCTTTTCGGGATTTCAAGGCCGAGCCGGATATTTTCGAGCCGCCAGCCGCCGAGCGGTTACTGGATTTGCTGCGAATTCAGCGGGTTGGGATTATTGTGCTAGACCGGACGGCTTTGGGCAAGCAAGCCGACAGCGCCGAAGAATTTTTAACCATTGCCACCGGCCTACCCCCCTACCGCCGGGAAGGTTTAGAGCGTTCCTATTATCAAGTGCCGGATTTTCCGCCCCGTCCGGCCTTGCTGCTGGGCGAGGGTTGGTATGGGTTGGAGCAGTTAAACCAAACCTTGCGCGGGCGCTGGATGGGGCCGGCGGCCTATATCAATATTATTACTCCGCAAGCCACTTTGGGGGGGCTAGAGTTTGAGGCGGTAGCTTTCGCCCATCCTCGCCGTTTGCAAGTCATCTTGAACGGGCGCGAGGTAGAGACCTTGAATATAACTACCCTGCCCGGCCCTTTTGCTCTCAAAAACCTGAGCCTAAAGCCTGGCTTGAACCAGTTGCAGTTACTAGCCTTAGACCCACCCGAATCGCCGCTGGCGCTTGGTCTGGCAAATGACCAGCGCAAATTAAGTGTCCAGGTACGAAAACTAAAACTTGGCGGATGAGGCTTCCACAATAGCTACTTCAAGCCCTAAATCTTGCCGAGGCTTTATGGTAAAATAGCGGCTGCTTTCTTAATTATGGATTAGGTTAATATTCTACCCAAATGCTTTTAGGTTAAAGGTCAGGTCTTGAAATTTACCCCGCCCAATCTGGTGCTAAAAATAACTGTGGTAATCGCCGTAGTTTTTGCGGGAGTGGGGCTGCTGACCTTATCTAGCCGCACCTACGGACATCAGCCCGATAGCAATCCCGGTTCTACTGGCTTTACTGGCTTTTCCGGGGCAGAAACCCACCCTGACGGCTATCGGTTTGCCTGGAGCTTGCCGGGGGCTTCGCTGCTCTATCCCAAAGTGCCGCGCTATTCGCCCTTGAATCTGGAGCTGCGGCTGAATTTGCAGCGTCCGACGGACACCCCACCCGCCCGCCTCGAGATCTACGAAGATACCGTCGAGCCTGCTACCGGCCCGCGCCTGATAACTATTTTGGAATATGACCCCAACCGCCCCGGCCCTCAAACTTATACCCTCAAAGTCCCGGCGCGGGCCGAAGGGCAGGGCTTGAAGTTGGAGATCCGGGCTAATAGCTTTCAGGTGGGCCGCGATAGCCGTCAGCTAGGGGTAATGTTTCTGAATGCTGAGGTCAGGTTGCCGCGTAGCCACTTGCTGTCGCTGTTTTGGCCCAATCCCTATTGGGTCGCCGGTTTTGCGCTGCTGGCGGTAATTGTGGCCTGGGCGTTGCGAGCCGGGTTAAGCCTGCTGGAAACGATTCTGCTGGCGGGGATGACTGGCTTTGTGCAGATGACCGTCACGGCCTCGACCTATCAATTTAGCTGGTGGCTACTGTTACTCGCCGCCGGGCTGGGTGGCTTGTATTTCTGGGATGGGCGACAATTGCGCGACGGGAGTTGGTCGTACTGGCCTTTATTGGCGGCGGCGGGTCTGCTGGTAATTTTTTTCCTGTTCAGTGGTGACGAACACGGCGACGATATGATTGATGTCTTTCGCTGGACGACCACTTTGCAAAATCACGGGGTCTGGAACTTTTACAACAACGATGAGCTTTTCCCCTATCCGCCCTTTTTTATCTATTTGCTATGGTTCTATAATTTTGTGGTTTACGCTTTGGGCTGGCAGCAAATCGCGTTGGTTTGGCGCATCACCGCCTCGCTATTCTATATGGCGGTTATTTATTTGCTGTTCCGCATCAGCCGCGAATTTATCTTTAATTCTGCCGCTCCCGATAAATTGGATACCATACCGCAAATGGCAAAAACCCCGACCCGCCTTCAATCACACCGGGAATCTCACCCGGAATGGCTGGTTATAATCGCCTTTAACGTCAGCTTTTTGTTTAACCCGGTAGTTTGGGGACAGTTCGATACCCTGGCGATGTTGCCTTTTACCCTGGCGTTTTATCTGACCTATCGCCGGATGCCGCTGGCGGGCGGCTTGATGATTTGGCTGGCTTTTCTGACCAAGCCCCAAAACTGGTTTGCGCTGCCGGTGCTGGCCTGGATGCTGGTGCAACGCTGTGGCTGGCAGAAAAGTATTTGGGGATTTCTATTGGGTGGGGTAGTTTCGCTGGGGCTTTCGGTTATCGCGTTTGGGGCGAATTTCAATTCGGTTTTGGGATGGTTGCGCCAGCCGCAATTTATGGGCGAATATCAGAATTTGAACCCGGCGGCCTTTAACCTTAATTATCTGGTGCTGGGGGTCGAGCGGCAACCCATCCCGGCCTGGCTCAGTCTGGTCGGGTTCGCGGTAGTAGGGACGACAGTGCTGGCGGTGCTATATCTCACGCGAGGCCGTGACCGGGCGGCGGGCGATTACGGCTTTGGGGGGGCGCTCCTGATTGTCTCCGGCTTCACGATGTTGATAAAAATCAAGGAGCGCTATCTCACCTACGCCCTGCCTTTGATGGGACTGGCGGCCCTCCAAAACCGGCGTTTGGTCAAGCTCTATCTAGCCCTAAGCTGGATGCACCTTATTCAGCTGACCGAATTTCTGTATCGGTTTGGCGGCAAACGATTGCGCTCCTTGCCCGACAATTTCTTCTGGTGGAGTACTCTCCTGAACCAGGAATGGCTACGCAATGTCCTTTCGGCCCTGACAATTCTTCTATTTATCTGGATGGCGGTTGTCTTTGTGGGAGTCAGGGGTCGGGGAACAGGGAAAGCAGGACTGAGGACTGAGGACTGAGGACTGAGGTATTTACGATTGGGGAACTCAGCCCACGAAATCCAAGATTGCATTTCCCCCGACTCCTGACTCCCAACTCCCGCCTTCCAAACAAGGTGATTTATGGAACAGGCCGTGCTGACCAGTTTTATCAAAGAGAGTGCTGCCGGACTGGGTTTTGACCTGGTGGGGATTGCTTCGGCTGGCCCCTTCGAGGAAACCGAAGCGCGGTTGTTGGAACATATTGCTCAGGGCCGGATTGCGGGGCTGGCCTGGTTCACCCCGGAACGCGCCCGCTTTTCCAGCGACCCGGCGAATCTCTTGTCGGGGGTGCGCTCGATTATTTCGCTCGGCGTTTCCTACCTCAACCAAGCCGATTCTACCCAAACTGAAGCCGGGGAAGCCGCTAACCCAAAAGGTAAGGTGGCCCGCTATGCCTGGGGGCAGGATTATCATGCGGTGCTAAAGGCCAAAATGCAAGCCCTGTTTGAGCAAATCCAGGCCCACACCGGGACGCAAGAGGCCCGCCTGTTGGTGGATACCGCCCGGATTGTAGACCGCTCGGTGGGGCAACGGGCCGGGTTGGGTTTCTTTGGCAAGAATACCAATCTTATAAACAAGCGGTTTGGCTCGTATATCTTGCTGTGCGAAATCCTGACCGAC
>JBBRSG010000050.1:0-41117 GCA_038245615.1 Chloroflexia bacterium
AGCGCTGACAACTTTGACAGCGATAACCTTGCGAGCCGCCGGGCTTCGCGCCGGCCTTAACGCTGTGTTCAGCGTGTTGACAATACCGGCAATTTGGTTTCATCCGCCTATTATACCATCGCTTGCGCTTTAGGCATTCCCCGCTTCTAGCGCTAGTAGTAATCAGGATACCTGAGATACTCAATTTTAGATTTTAGATATTCGATTTTAGATTTAGTAACAAGGGTAGGCGGGCCGAATTAAAAGCCGGAAAGTATTTTAGGCTACACACAATTTTTAGAGGGGTGGTGTATAATCGAACCAGGCTGTTATGGTAAACCTTACATAATCAAATGGCCTGAGCCAGGTCAAATGCTCCACCAAGTGGAGCTGAAAGCGATATTTTGAACAGGTTGTACTGCACAAAGCCCAACAACGAGGGGGAATATGGCGAGACCCACTAATTCTATCCCACCAGCGGCGGGTTCGCCATCGGGTCGCCCGGCGGCTAATTCCGTCATGGAATATCCTCCTCCGACTGCATCCCGCTCGACCTGGCGCGGTCATCTTGACTTGCTCGACCCGGTGACGTGGGCGGCAGGGCCACAGGGTTTTATTAGCGGGGCGATTGCCAGTGGCGGGATGGCCTGGGATGGACGTACTTTCTTATTCCTGTTGTTGGGGATTGCCTTGAGTGGGCCACTGACCATCGGCTTTAGTCAGTCTATCAACGATTTTTATGACCGCGACCTGGATGCCGTCAATGAGCCGACCCGCCCAATTCCTGCCGGACTGGTGACGGTGCGCGGGGCAGTCGTCAATTTCACGATTGTAGCAATAGTCGCACTTTTGGTAGCCATTTTGCTGGCGCTTATGGTCGGGGGCGGGCGCGGATGGGCGCTGGTCGGCATGACCGTTCTGGGGTTGGGATTGGGGGTCGTTTATAGCGCCCCACCTTTGGCCTTTAAGCGCAACGGTTTGATAGGGCCGGTTTCAGTCGGGATAGGTTATAATATGCTGACCTGGCTCTGCGGGAATCTGGTTTATGCCCCGCTCAAGCTGGAAGTAGTGGTGCTGGCGTTGGTCAATGCCTGCATCGCCGTCGGCCTCCTGATTATGAACGACTTGAAATCTATTGACGGAGACCGGGCGCTGGGTTTGCGAACCGTCCCGGTGGTCTACGGCGCGCAGGGCGGGCTGCTGATAGCCTTCGGCTTTATAGATATATCGCAGGTGGGGCTGGCGGTTTTCCTGTTTGCAACCGGGCATGGCTGGTTGGGCCTGTTTCAGGTCGTGGCCTTGATAGTCCAGATTGCGGCCCAACCGCCGCTCTACCGCAAGCCGACCCACGACCAGTACAAACGGTATTTATTGACTGGCAATGGGTTAATACTATTGGTAGCGCTCTTTTCGGCCCTGTCGTTTGGTGGTTACGAACCGTTTTTGCACTGGTAGAACTGCTAGAACCGATAAAATTGGTAAAATTGGTAAGTTTATGTCGTACTTGCAACTTGATGGGTCGCCTCGGTACTATGAATTGCGGGGGTCAGCTACTAGCGAGCGCCCAATAGTCATATTTTTTAACGGCTGGTGTCTGTCGGGCCGCTATTGGGAAGAAACCCTTCATCGGCTGGAAAATCAATATCAGCTATTGGTCTTTGACAGTCGAGGGTTTGGGCGTAGCCGCCTGAGCGGGCCAAATGCAACCAGCTATCATGCGACTATCAAGAGTGGGACAAAAGAAGCCTTTGACCTTTTGGCCCGATTGGATTTACAGGGTCGGGCCTACCATGTCGTCGGTCATTCGTTGGGTGGGGTGACAGCGGCCCATTTTGCAACCCAGGCTGAGGCAATAGGACAATTGTCTAGCCTGACGATTGTCAATAGCGGCAGTTTCGACCCGTCCGAGCCGCAGGGTAGTCGCCTCAATACTTTTGTCAAAATCTTTGTGAAAACCATGCGGTTTTTTGATTTGCCGCTAGTGCGGGGCGGCGTCATTGCTCGCTCGATTGCTCGGCCTATCGCCCAACGCTATGCCCGGATTATCACTGAGGATTTCACTTTAGCTGACCAGCGCCTAGCCCTCGAACTGGCCCTGGCTTCACTCGAACCGCCAACCCTGGCCCGTTATCAACAAGAATTGGCGGGTCTGAAAGCCCGGCTGTTGCTGATAGTAGGCGATAAGGATGGGACTATTCCCCCCAAAGGGATGTATAATATTCGTCAATTCAAGCCAGAAGCTCATTTAGTGCCGTTCCCGGATTGCGGGCATTTGCCGATGCTGGAACGGCCCGCCCGGTTTGCCGAAGAGTTGGGGCAACACTTTGCTCAAGCCGAGGCTTTAAGTTATTCAAAAAGTATATAATAGGGGTCCAGATAGATTGTATTTGAAGGAGTTTTTATGAGCCGGACATCTCGCCAGGCAATACAAGGCGCTCGTTCTCGCCCCGGCCTCAAAGCCAGCGAACCAACCTTGCAGGCTACTTTAATTTCAACTTTGGAGCGTGATGAAAGTTTGGTAGTTTTGGCCTCCAAGCTGGCAACCCACTCCCTACCCGCTCCCGACAATCGGTTGGCGGAAGTGGCCCGCGAAGTGGCCTTGCGCTTTCCCGCCCGTTTCTACGGTTTGGGCGAACTACTGGCAGATTTAGTGCCAACCGCTACCCGGCTGGCAGTCGAGGGAAAGCACCCTTTGGTACTGATGGGGTCAGCGGATTTAGCCCGCAGCTATGCCAGCCTCGCGGCCCTGTGCGCTCAACATTTGGGGATAATGTTTCTATTGGTCAATGGGCCAATGGCGGGGCAAACCTGGCGTTCCCTCGCCAGCAATGACCTGGCCTTGCTGCGAACCCTGCCTCAATTGCAGATTGGCGCACCTTCCAGCCTGGATGAATTAACCAGCCAATTGACCGAGGCTCGTCAGGAAGAAGATAACCCGGTGGTAATTTATTACAGTCCACCGGAGACGGTCACAAAATCGGCGGTTCACCAGCTTTCGCGTCCGTTGGGTATCGGGAAAGCCGCTATGTTGCACGAGGGTAAAAGTTTGGTGCTACTTTCGTGTGGGCCGACTACCTCGACGGCCCTGGCCCTGGCGACCCGCTTGCAGGAACTGGGTCATCAACCGGCGGTAGTGGATGTGCGGTGGGTTCGCCCCCTGGATGAAGCACTTTTGGCGGCAGTTGCCCATTACTTCCCTCGGTTGGTGACGCTGGAAGAAGGCGGGTTGGAAGGTGGCTTTGGGGCGGCCCTACTGGAAATGCTGGAACGCCGTGAGCTGTACGAAACCCGGCTCAAACGACTAAGCCTGGAACGGCGACCCAATCTGCCGAAACTCACCGCTAGTGTAGTTTCTTTTCTGGACACAGCCGTGACGGTGGGCGGTAAGAAAGTTTTAAATTTTGAGTTTTGAATTAGGGTCAGGCAATTTTCACAAGGATGAATAGGATGTAAAAGGGTCGGGGGAATTTAGGACTGAGGACTGAGTCTTAATGGTACATCGTAACTCCCGTGACCCCCGACCCCCGCGCCTCGATTGTGATATAATAGGTTTCTGATAAATTTGCAGGATTTTGAATACGGTTCAAAATACTACCCAATACCACCCAGGAAACATAGAACATACTTCATTATAGAGGGAATCAGGGAGTGAGAATATTAATCTATACTGGCAAAGGAGGAGTAGGCAAAACCAGCGTGGCTGCGGCTACTGCCCTGCGTTGTGCTACCCTGGGCTATCGCACGATTGTCCTTAGCACCGATGCTGCCCACAGTCTAGCCGATTCGTTGGATGTAATGCTTGGCCCTGAGCCGGTCAAGGTGCGCGAAAACCTTTGGGCGCAGGAAGTCAATGCCCTGCACGAAATGGAGCGCAACTGGGGAACTATCCGCAACTTTCTGGTGGATATTTTGGCCTGGCAAGGTCACAACGATATTACTACCGAAGAAATGGCGGTTATTCCCGGTACCGAAGAGCTTTTCAGCCTCATTCAAATTAAAAGCCATCACGATAGTGGAAATTTCGATGTGATTGTAGTAGATGCCGCCCCGACTGGCGAAACTTTGCGCCTCTTGAGTCTGCCGGATGTCATTCGCTGGTGGGTCGAAAAACTCTTCCCGACCTTGCGTAGCCTGATGAAAGTGGCCCGCCCGGTGCTGACCCGCGTAACCTCGATGCCGATTGCCAGCGATAATGTGTTCGGTTCGCTCCAGGATATTATTGACCGGCTGAACATCGTGCGCGAGATTATCACTAACCCGGAGGTTTCCTCGGCCCGCATCGTTTTGAACCTGGAAAAGATGGTTATCAAGGAAGCCCAGCGCAGTCTGACCTACTTGAACCTGTTTGGCTACAATGTAGATGCGGTGGTCATTAACCGGGTAGTGACCGAGGAATCGCTCAAGCACTCGCCGGCGCGGGCCTATGTCAGCTCAATGCAAGATAAATACCGCGAGCAAGTCGAGCAGAGCTTTTCGCCGCTGCCTTTCTTTAACGCCCCCCAATTTGACCGCGAAATTGTCGGCGAGGAGCAACTCTTAAAGCTGGCAGGTCATCTTTTTGGCGAAAAGGGCGACCCAACCCACTTCTATCACAAAGGGCAGTCCCAGCAAATCTTTAAACGGGGCGATAACTATATTCTGGCCTTGAAGCTGCCGTTTACCAGCGAGGAGCAAGTTAAACTTTTGCAGACCGGCGACGACCTGGTAATAGAAGTCGGCTGGCATCGCCGCACGATTGTGCTACCGACCTCGTTGGCCCGCTACACCGCAACCGACGCAGTGATGGTCGGCGACTCGCTGGAAGTGACTTTTGAGCCACCAGCAGTCCGCACGGCGGTTGCGGCTGGCGAGGCTGGTAAATCTAAGAAGTAGGACAAAATATGGCCTCGATGGTACATAGTATCACAGTGGACTGTGCAAATCCGCTAAAGCTGGCTCAATTCTGGGCGGCAACCCTAGAATATTCGATGGAAGATTGGTCGGACGACGATGGCGCAATGGTGGTTGACCCTACTGGCAAGGGAACCCAGATGCTCTTTTTGCCCGTTCCAGAAGGGAAGATTACTAAAAACCGGGTTCATTTAGACCTGATGCCCCGGACGGATATGGCAACCGAAGTGGAACGCTTGATGGGGCTAGGAGCAAAGAGAATCAAGCTTTTTGAAGAAAATGGCGGCAAGTGGACCGTAATGCACGACCCGGAAGGTAACGAGTTTTGTGTCGAGCGCAGTGCCATCGAGCGCCAAAGCCAAAGCTAGAGCTTTCTCCACCATTATAATTTTGAATCAAAAGGCCCGCGAATTTTTAAAATCGCGGGCCTTTTATTATTTTAAAATGTGAACTGGACTACGCCTTGACCGTCGGCGTATCTACCAAATGCTCGGCGATGAACCACACCTGTAGTTCGTTGGTTCGCAGTACCTCGCTCATCAGGATGTCGTTGCTGCCGCCATCCTTATTTTCCTCGGTCTTGTCCAGGGCTTCCCGAACCCCCGCGATAACAATTTCGTGGGCTTCCAGCAACCGGGACAGCATGGCCGGGATTTCTTCCGCACCATTCGGCGGGCGGCTAATTCTGGTTATCTCAGCGACGTGGCGCGGGTCGGATATAGCGATGCCGCCTAAAGTCTGTACTCGTTCTGCAACCAGGTCTACCAGGGCCAGTTGCTCGGTGGCATGCTTGTCCAACAACAGATGCAACTGGTAAAAGGTCGGGCCACGCATCAACCAATGATGCTTCTTGTAAAGGTTATACAAAATAACCGTGTCCGCCAGGGTCTGATTTAGCAACTTGCAGCTTTCGGCCCGCGCTGCTTTGTCCAGGGCTAACGGGATATCCCGAAGCGTCCCGAAAGGCTGAATTTCTTCGCCCTTCTGATGTAATAAAGGCTGGCTGGTCATTGCTCGGTTATTATTACGATTGCTTACTGCACTCACACTAACCTCCTTGTGCTTATCACACTTTACTTTCTAAAAATAATTATCAATCCAAGCGAATATTGTCGTCTTGCAACGGTACGTTTCGGCTTGTTCATACAGTATTATGAAAAGTGCATAAAGCGTGCCACAAGGAGATAAATAGGGCAGATAATTAATCGAGGGATGGTCATAAGGCAAAAGATGAGCCAGTTAGAATCAGGCCTTATTTAGGAGGCATGGGAGGTGGAAGATAAGCTACCGACGACCCGGCGGGAGGTAAAGCCTTGAGGTTTTCCAGGGCATTCATGGCTGCACCTGCCACCCGACGGTCAGGGTCTACCGCCACTGCATTAAGTGGCCCAAGCGCCGCCCGGACTCCCAAAAAGCCCAACGCTTGGGCAGCACTGGCCCGGACCTCCGCCAATCGGTCACGGAGCAAAGGAATCAGGACTTCGGCCCGGTCGGTTTCGCCCAGCTTAATCAAGGCCTGGGAGAGGGCAACTTTTATTTCAGCATAGGGGCTATTGACCAGCGGTATCATATAAGGAACGGCGGCCCGGTCGCCGCGCTGCCCCAAAGCAATAATGATAGCCTCTTGTCTGCGCCAAAGCTGGGTATGGTCTTCAAATGGAGCAAAGCTCAAATTAGCTACCATTTGCTGAAAACTGTCGGGACTTCGCAGAGTACTTAGCCCCAGGGTAATAGACTCACGCAGTTCGGGGCGCTCTTTGTCGCGCAGGGCTTCGATAAGGGCGGTAGTGGCCGTCGGTTGGTCGAGTAGCCCTAAAGCGAGGGCGGCAGCTTGGCGAGCCTGGACGTGCCAATCACTCAACGAATTTTTATAGCCGTGCTTCAGGATTTTTATCAGCAAAGCGAGGGCGCGACCATCTTTAATCCGTCCCAGGGCGATGACCGATTGCAATACGGTCTGGTGCTGAGGCGGAGTGTTTGGCCCAAAGCGGAATGCCCGCTCAATCGCATCCTGTAAAGCCTTACCCGCCGATTGGTCGCCAATCATACCTAAAGTGGTCGCCACAACTTCTGTCACCAAAAAATTGTTATCGTAGAGCAGCCCAATCAAGTTTGGCACGGCGCGGGGGTCACGATAGGTCTGGAGCGCACGAGCGGCGGCAATCCGCACCTCTGGCTCTTCATCACCCAGGGCTTCAATCAAATAAACGGACAACTGGGGATTGTTGGCGACAGCGATATTATTGGCAGCTCGAACCCGGACTTCCGGTCCGCCAAAGCGGATTTCATTTATAATTTGTTCAGCACTCATGATTATAATAATTTCTTACTGACCGATGACCAACGTAAAGGACCGACTATCCCAGGCCAGTTAGATTACTTACGTTTCCCCGGCCCAAAAGTTACCATAATTATACACTCTTTTGGGCCGATTTTGAAAGCTACAACGGAAGTGGGGTCGGGGAAATCCAGGACGGAAGGCGGAAGGTGGAAGGCGGGAAACGGAATTTCTAATCGTAAATCGTAAATTCTCAGCCTTGACCTCCGACCCCTGACTCCGGCCCTCACCTTGAATTTGTGTTCTACTTACTCTTTATTTTGAGGCTAAAATGTGGTATAATAAGGTCTAAATCAATCGAACAGGTGGACTGAATCGGAGGCATATCTTGACGCTAGAAATCACTACCGATAGCAATCGAATCGAAGAAGGCAACTACGAAGCCGATAATATTCAGGTTCTTAAAGGGCTTGAGCCGGTTCGCAAACGACCCGGTATGTATATCGGCAGCACCGATTATCGGGGCTTGCACCACCTTATCTGGGAAATTGTAGATAACAGTGTAGATGAGGCGTTGGCGGGCTATTGTCGCAAAATCGAGGTCAATATTGACAAAGATAATGTCGTGACCGTTTCGGATGATGCGCGAGGTATTCCTACTGGAATGCACCCGACTGAGCGCCGTCCGGCCCTGGAAATCGTGATGACCGTCCTGCATGCTGGTGGTAAATTTGGAGGCGGGGGCTACAAGGTTTCCGGTGGTCTGCACGGGGTCGGTGCGTCGGTAGTGAATGCCCTTTCGACCTGGCTCAAAGTTCAGGTGCGACGCGATGGCAAGCTCTATGAGCAGGAATATCGTCAGGGTACGCCGGTCGCCGATATGAGCGTCCGCGATATGAGTGAGGCCGAAATTGCCGAGTATCCGCGTGGCACTCGGACTAGCTGGCTGGCGGATGATACTATCTTTGACACCTTATCTTATAACTACGAGGCGGTAGTCCAGCGGTTTAGAGAGACCTGCTTTTTGACCAAAGGGCTGACTATTCGGCTGATAGATGAGCGGATTGACCGTGAAACCTCCTTCTACTTCGAGGGCGGGGTAATGTCGTTTGTGCGGCACATGAACCGCACCCGCGAGGTAGTGCAGCAAAAGCCGTTCTATGTCCAGCGTCGTCAGGACGAGGTTGAGGTCGAGGTAGCTTTCCAGTATACCAATACCTATAACGATTCGGTTCACGCCTTTGCTAATAATATTAATACGGTAGATGGTGGGACGCACGTGACTGGCTTCCGCACCGCCCTGACCCGCACGATTAATAACTATGCCCGCAAGAATAATCTTTTGAAAGAAAAAGATGAGAATTTCACGGGCGACGATGTGCGGCAAGGTCTCACCGCGATTATTAGCGTTAAGCTGGCTGACCCCCAATTTGAGGGCCAAACCAAAGGTAAGCTCGGCAATGCTCCGGTCAAAAGCGCGGTAGAATCGGTAGTCAGCGATGCCCTGGCGACCTGGCTGGATGAAAATCCGAGTGATGCCCGCAAGGTGGTCGAGAAATGCTCGATGGCGGCCCGCATTCGGGAGGCCCAATCGAAAATCAAGGATAGCATTATCCGCAAAGGGGCGTTTGACGGAATGGCCCTGCCCGGCAAGCTGGCGGACTGCACCGAGCGCGACCCGGCCCGCAGCGAGTTGTATATCGTAGAAGGCGATAGTGCTGGCGGTAGTGCAAAACAGGGTCGTGACCGCCGGTTCCAGGCTATTTTGCCGTTGCGCGGTAAAATCCTGAATGTGGAGCGGGCCGCTCTGGACAAGATGTTGGGCAATGCCGAAATCAAGGCGCTGGTGACAGCTCTGGGTGGGGGAATTGGCGACAATTTCGAGGCAGCCAAGCTGCGCTATCATCGCATCGTGATTATGACCGATGCCGACGTGGACGGTAGCCACATTCGTACCCTGCTTTTAACCTTCTTCTTCCGCAATATGAAAGAGATGATTGCCGAGGGTTATCTGTATATCGCTCAGCCGCCGCTTTTCTTGATTAAGCACAGTAAAGAAAAGCTGTACGCCTATAGCGATAGCCAGCGTGACGATATTCTCAAGCGGCTGAACCTGGCGAAAGCCCCCGATATTCAGCGTTACAAAGGTTTGGGCGAAATGAACGCCGAGCAGTTGTGGGAAACGACCATGAACCCAGCCGCCCGCACCCTCTTGCAAGTCAATATCGAGGATGCCGCCGCCGCCGATGAAACCTTCGGGATGCTGATGGGCGACGAAGTGCCACCTCGCAAGCAGTTCATTATCACCCACTCGAAGTACGTCAAGAACCTTGATATTTAGGCACGGGTGAATTATGTCGCCGCCAGTCAAAAACTCCTATACCCCGGAAGAATATTTGGCTTTAGAGGAAGCTGCCGACTATAAGAGCGAATACTATCAGGGTGAGATTTTTATGATGGCCGGCGGTTCGGTGAACCACAATGCCATTTCCAGTAATATTAATACTGAGCTAAATCTCGCCCTGCGTAGTCGTCCTTGCCGGGTTTTCAGCAGCGATATGAAGGTATTGGTCAGCCAAAAGGGTTATTACACCTATACCGATTCAATGGTGGTTTGTGGTGAGGTGGAAACTGACCCGCTAGTTATTGTCGAAGTGCTTTCGCCTTCTAGCCAGGATTTTGACCGGCGCGGAAAATTTGAACTGTACCGCGCTATTTCCTCTTTCCAATTTTATCTAATTATTGACCAAAAACGGATATACCTCGAATATTACCAGAAAACCGCCGAAGGTTGGCTTTTGAGAACTTACCAGAATATAGCCGAGGCGGTGACTTTGGCCCTGCCCGGTGGTGACATTGAAATAGCCCTGGCTAATATCTACAGCAAAATTGCGTTTTCTACCTAATTAAAAGGTAAAGTATCTATTTCGATGGTAGGGGCAACCCTTGTGGTTGCCCGGTTCCCAAAGGACAACCACAAGGGTTGCCCCTACCAAATTCAGGCTGGCTGAACAGTTAAAAGATAAAAGAGTTTTGGGATGCTCAAGCTGATTCATGTGCAGGCTCGCCTTAAGCTGGATAAGGGCCGGGCCAGCGTGCGGCAAATGGATGCAAATCTGCCGGAAGACCAGCTGCGGGCCGAAGAAGTTATCGCCCTCTTTCGACAGGCCCTGACCGACGGTCTGAACCGCGATGCGATAGCTCTGCGCCTAAGCCAATATAGCGGGGTACGGTTGGATTACCGCGAGATTGACGGGCTGGCTAAAGTTATCGGCGATAGTTTTGCTGCTTTCGAGCCGGTGGCAGGGGTCAGGGGATTGGGGACGGAGGTCGGGGGTCAGGGGTCAGGGGTTGCAAAGCAACGAGAAGTTGCCGGCTACCAAACGGCTGTTAGGGAAGAAAGTACCGCTAACAATAAGTCAGACAAAGCTGAGAATGAAAGTAGTTTGTCGGATGTCGGCTGGTCGTTGACCCAGTTTCGGCTGAATCTGTGGCGGGAGGCGAGCTTGCCGGAGGTATACCCTTTCCGGCAAAGTGGGTTGCTGGAAGACCTCAAGCCGGGCGTGGGCGGATTGCGGCGAGTGATGGCGACCCACGACGAGACCCTGTTAGCCGGTTTGCTGCCCCAATCTACCCGCACCGCTTTACTGCACCGCGCCGCCCAACAGACTGGGGTGGAATTACGTGACAATGTTTCAGACCGGGATATAATTTTTGCCGACCTGCCGGGACGCTATCGCCTCACTGCCTTGAGTTCGGAATTAAACCTCGAAAATCTGCTCAATCGCTATAATATTGAGCTGTTGCGTGGGGTTTTGTATCTTGCGCCCCGTTTGCGAATCGTGGTGCGCGATAAATATAAAGACCTGTTCAAATATATCAAGCTGTTTGGCCTGATGCACGAAGTCAGGCCTATCCCCAAAAAGGATGTACCCGAAACTGCGCCTTTGCCCGAAGCTGAAATCGGTGGGTATGAGATTTTGCTGGAAGGCGCGGCCTCGCCTTTTTTGGACCGAACTGACCGCCGCTACGGGCTGCAATTTGCCAAGTTTTTACCGGCCCTATTGTTGTGCGAGGCCGATTGGCAGCTGGAAACCGAATTGCAGATAGGGGCAAACCCCCGGCCCGGTCAGGCTGCCCCTCCTGGTTTTCTTTACCGGCTAGGGCCGCAACCCCACCTCCGTACTCATTTCAAGGGGAGTGGCGAGTTTGACAGCTTGCTAGAGGAAAGCTTTGCCCTGGCTTTCGAGCAACGTTTCAAGACTACCACTCGCAAACCAGCCCCGCCGCCCGACCCGACTGCCCCTGAAAAACCTAAAGGTCGCAAACGTAAACCGCCCGCCAACCCGCAAGCCCGGCAAGGCTGGACAATTCAGCGGGAAGACCGAATTATAAATGTTTTTGATACGGTGATGATTCCCGATTTTGCTTTTGAGCATAGCGATGGGCGGCGGGCCTTGCTGGAAATAGTGGGCTTCTGGGAGCTGCGCTATCTGGAGCGCAAAATTGCCAAGCTCAACCGGGCCGGGCGCAGCGACATTATTGTATTGGTCAGCGAGCGCACCCGCTGTGGTCGGGAAAATTTTGACATTAAGGGCCAAGCCCCGCCCTATCAGTTGATTTTCTTCAAAGGTACTCCTCAACTGGGCCTGATTATGGAAGCCATCGAAAAATGTGCGGTTACTAAAGAAACCGTACTTGAGGAAGCCCTCTAATAGATTTGCCCGATGCTTGAATCTGCCCATGTTTTAGTGCGCCAATTTCCAGCTTTCATCCGTTTATATAAATAGACCTTATGACCATAATGTTAAGGGAGCGGCTTTCCGCTCATTTTGCAGTTAGAACCCTAAAAGATTGAAGACTATGCGGCACTAAGGTATAATAATAATCGTTCACGATTGGGACAAATTTCGGGGTGCGTTAATGCCAATATCACAGTTTAGTGAGGTAGAACCTCTTGATACTTCAAAACCCCATCTGCTAATCACCAAAGGCCCCCAACAGGGTAAGACTATCCTGCTCGATTTAGAGCACCTGCCACTGGTGTTAGGTCGGTTAGCTGGAGAGGTTGATGTTGTGTTGCAAACCTCCGAAAATAAAGTTTCCCGCAAGCATATCCGCCTTAAATATCGCCCGGAAGACGAAAACTATCTGGTAGAAGACATCGGCTCATCCAATGGGACGCTATTGAATGGCGAATATCTGGCGGTGGAAACCCCCCTTTTTCCCGGTGATACGATTGCCTGTGGGGATGTCGAGCTGGTTTTTTACCGTGATACTGGGCAGAAAAGTGTTCCTCTGGCCTTTTTGCCGGGCCAAACTGAGCGGGTGTACCTGGAAGACTCGCTGGAAGGGGTCGCCCGACTCGAAATCCTCAATATAGACAAAGGCAGCTATCGCAAACTGGAAGATCCGCGCCTGGGCGAGGTAAAAATCCCCTTGCGCCGAAGCGCGGTAATGCGCTTGACCCCCGGCTATACTTTCAAAATCGGGCGGCGAGGTGCGCCGGAAAACGACCTTCAACTGATGCGCGATGACGATGAGGCGCGTAAGGTCAGCCGCCGCCATGCGGAAATTAAAGAGGTCGGCGGTAATTTTTATATTATAGATGGCGGGGGGGCTAACCCAACCTGGGTTAAAGGCGATAGGGTCTATCAGAACCAGCCGCGCTGTCTGGAAGATGGCGACTCGATTACGATTGGCCCGACCCTGCTGCGCTTCCGCGCCCCTCGTCTGCCGCTTTCGGCGCAATCGGCGGCTCGGCGCAATTCCGACCTCACTCAATCCAGCGCGGTTTTGCGGTTCGCCGCCCCCCGCTCGCTGGAAGGGCCAGCCTGTCTGGTCTTGCCGGAAGACCGCCAGATACTAATCGGACGGGCCGAAGGCAACGATTTGCGGCTCTCGGACCGCTCGGTTTCGCGTAGCCATGCCCGCCTGGTCTACGAAGCCGAACATTTTATGCTGGCGGATGTCGGCTCTTCCAATGGTACTTTGCTCAATGGCAAGCGGATCGAAGGCTTTAAAATCTTACAGTATGGCGACCGGCTTCAGGTTGGCGATTTTGAATTTATCTTTGAAGAATATGCCCCCGTCGAGGCCAACCACAACGGTAATGGTCAGGCCGAAATCGAAGATAGCCCCGCAACCGGGCCGGTAGATTTGTCCGAGCCGGTTTTGCTGCGGTTGGGGGCGGCTAACAATCTGGCGGATGCCGGGTCGGATGCCAAATCGGAAACCATTGTCAGCCTGCTGGTAGACCAACAGAGCGGCCCGATTGTCCATCCCTTGCGCCAGATTGCCCCTTTTGATGAATTGGATGCGGCTATCTTCAAAAAACTGACACCTTATTTCAAAGAAGTGCGCTTTAAGGCGGGCCAGGAGATGACCCGCGAGGGGGGCAACCAGGGGGCTTTTTATGCCATTCTGGAAGGTCGGGTTTCGGTGACGCGCAGCCCCTACGAAAAAGAGCGGGTCAGTCAGCGTCTGGGCTTTGGTACGATTACTACCAAGCTAGGGGTAGGCAATGCCCAGGATAAGGGCGAGGCTCCCTTGAAGTTGGGCGAACTTGGCCCTGGCTCGATTTATGGGGAGCGGACTATTTTTGCTGACCAACCTTTTGTTAATCGGCTGATCGCCGAAGAAGACGTTCAGGCTTTGCGGCTGGAAGAACGAACCTTTGTCCGTGACCTCAAAGCCGACAGCACAATTTTGAGTTTCTTCCAGCAACAGGTTTCGGCGGTTTCGGCCTCCAACTGGCTCAACAGTACCGAGCTATTTCATACTATGAGCGATAAAACCCGCCGCGAAATGGTCAAGCGGTTGCGCTATCGTGAATACGAGGCGGGCCAGATGCTGACCGAGCGCGGTAAACCAGCCGACGAGTTTTTTATCGTAGTCGGTGGCATGGCAAAAGAATATGTTGCCGAGTCGCCGGAGCGCGAAACCGTCACCGCTACCTTTGAAGAAGGGGATACCTTTGGAGATGGAATTGTCGCCGCGAATGAGACTTATCCCAGCACGGTGCGGGCCGAAGGCGGTAAAACCGAGTGTTATGTCCTGGCGCGGGCCGATTTCGATAGCGTTTTGACCAAAAGCGGCGACCCGACTGCCAGCCTGGTTGCGCCGGGGGGCTTGGCAGTCAGGGCCGTGCTGAAGCGGGTCGGGCCGTTTCGGATGATGCCGCCCCAGGTGCTAGGCCGGATCGGGCGGGAGATGAACCTCCGCATCTTTAAAAAGGGTGAAATAATCGTCCGGCAAAATGACCCGGCTACCGCTTTCTATATTATTCGCTCTGGCAAAGTCGAAGTCAGCTTTATCGGCAGCGATGGCAAAGAGCGTCCCGATAACTGGCTTGGGCCGGGGCAGTATTTCGGCGAGGATGCCGTTTTTACCAAAGTTCCCCGCCCCTGGACGGTGCGAGCCGTCGAGGATTGTCAGCTTTTGGCGCTGTATAGTCACAAGCTGGACGAAGTGATGAGCCTGGGCAAAAACTACGATATTGGGCCAAGTTTTGCCAAACAGTTGCGGCTGAATTTCCGACCCAAGCAAGTGGCGGAGGTTCAGACTATCGAGCAGGTCGCCCCAACCGGCGAGACGGTTTATTTACTGAGCCGGGGCGAGGGCGAAAAAGTTCGCCTGATTGAGCGCAGCTTTTTCCTGTGGACCCAGATGGACGGCAATAACAGCGTCAATGACCTTTCGATGGAATATATGTCCAAGTATAAGTCGTTTTATCCTGGCATAAAAAATCTAATCGGTCAGTTACAAGCAGCCCGCCTATTGGAAGTCCCCGAAATAGACGAAAAGTTGGTCGGCCCGGATGTCGAGAAATCGGCTGGTCTGTTCAGCCGCCTAAATCTAAAGCACGAGTTCAAACGGATAGACCGCGTATTTGACCGGATATATAACTATGGCGGACAGGTCTTTTTCTGGAAGCCGGTAACATGGGCGATGCTGGCTCTGACGGGGCTGGGGTCGGCGGCCTTTGCCTACTTTAGCCTTGATAATAGCGAAGGCTACCCTTTTGGATTGCTATTCAAAAACACCGTACTGGCCTGGCCTTTAGTATTCATTTTAGCCATGATTGCCAGCTTTATCCCGCACGAACTGGCCCACGGGCTGACCTGTAAGGCTTTCGGGCAGCCGGTTTTGAGCGGCGGTTTTGGGCTACGCGGCCCTTTTCCCTATTTCTTTGTCAACACCGATGAAATGTGGAACGAAAAGCGCCGTCCGCGAATTATAGTTAATCTGGCAGGGCCGTTTTGTAATGTCTTGATTGCGGCGATTTGCTGTCTTTTGATGTTTTTGACCCAGCCTGATAGCTTTCTAAGAGCGATTTTGTATCAGATTGCTTTTGCCAATCTGGTGCTGGTTTTGATGAACCTCGACCCCTCGGTGGAAACCGATGGTTATGATGTCGCCCGTGACTGGTATGAAATTTCCCGGCTACGCGGCAAAGCCCTGGTCTACTTGAATACCCACGTCTTAAAGCGGGCCGCTCCACGGCCCTTTACCCCCCACGAAATCCGGGTTTTCAAGGGCTATCTGCGAAATTGTCTGGCCTATAAGATAATTTCGATTCCGCTTTATCTGTTGGTAATAAACTTCTTCTATAACTGGTTAATCCGGCTGGTTCTGGTGCTTTTCGGAGTGAGTTCCCCGACGGGGGATAGTCCGGTTTGGATTGGTTGGATATGTCTGGCTCTAGCGGGGCTGACCGTAATCTGGCTGCTACAATCATTGTTTAAGGAAATTTTACAGGCCGGGTTGGACGAAGACAAAGGATAAGTATTTGGATGGGGTGTAGAACAGGCAAGAAGACAGGATGGTAGAGGGTGGCCCAGACCGCCGCCGGAGGAAAGACCGTGAGTGATTCGAGCTTTAATTTCAGACCGGGCCAGCCCCGTCTGAATTTACGTTTTGAGATTGTGGATGGCCCCCGCGCCGGAGAGGTGTTACCACCTTTGGCGTTACCCGAACCGGGCGAAGCCCCGATTTTGATTGGGCGCAGCCGGGAGTGTGCCATCTGGATTGATGCCAGCGACATTAGCCGCCGCCACACCGAGATTTTTAGTAGCCAAGACCGCCGCCCGATGGTGCGCGATATGGGCAGCGTCAATGGGACGATTGTCAATGGTCAACCGGTCAGCCCGACCACCCCGATTCCGCTCAATCCCGGCGACCATATTCGGGTCGGCCTGACTGAGTTCCGCTATTTTGGGCCGGTTGCTCCCACCGCCGGGCCAACTGGAATACCGGCCCAACCGGGGATGGGCTATCCGTCTGGCCCGGTCAATCCCTCCCCGGCGACTACAATGATGGTCAATAATCCCTTGATGCCGCCCGCCTTAATCGGAGGCGCTATTAACCAGCCCTCGCCGATTAGGGCGGCTACCTTGCCGGGGGAATACTATATCTATCTGGTAGTGCGGGGCGGACAGCGTTATCTGTTCGAGGGCGAGGAGGCGACGGTTGGGCGCGGTCAGGCCAATGACATTGTGATTGACAGCAACTCGATGTCCCGTCAGCACGCTCGGCTGCAAAAAACCGTCACCGGAGTAGTTGTGACCGACCTGGGTAGCACCAATAAAACATTTGTCAACAATGTGCAAGCCGATGGCCCGGTTTTGCTGCGGGATAATGATGTGTTGCGCTTTGGCGACATCGAGGTGGATTTCAAGCTAGAGCCGCAACGCCTGACCAACTATGTGCCGCTCATCAGCCGGGATAATCCGAATTTCGGGTTGGAAACCACCGTCAATGATACTTCCTCCGAAATCACGGCCCGTGAAACTACCATGGGCGACCAGACCTTTATGGGAAGTGGCGGCTTTGACCAAACCTTTGTCGGGGGCGGGATGGATCAGACCTTCGTGGGGGCAGGTTCAGACCCTTTGATGCCTTCTTTCAAGTCCAAGGCTAACCTGGAACAATCCGAAACCGCGCTTGACCTCGATATTCGGGATATTCGGGTAGTAGGTCGCAATCTGCGTCAGGCTTCCAACGCCATCCCCGACGCGGAAGGGCGCAATCTGGCCCGGACTCCCTCTGGCAACCTGCTGGCGGAAGTGGCCCGGATCGAACAGATGGTTTTGAGTGAAGGGGCTGGACGCGCCCAGGAAATTATTTTGAACGGCATTCGTTTGGGTCTCAAGCCGGGCGAACTGGTGGCCCTGGTCGGGCCGAGCGGTTGCGGCAAATCGGAACTGCTTCAGGTAATGGCGGGGTTGCGAGCGGCAGACCAGGGGACGGTCACGGTGATGGGCCGCAATTTGCCGACTTCCGAAAGCAACGGCGGGGCGCGGCCCAATCTGGAGAATGACCGGGATTTGAATAATTGGCGCTATCGCTCGTTGGGCTATTTATCCCGCGACCCGGAGTTTAATCCCAAACAATCGGCCCTCGACCATGTGATGTGGGTGCTGGAACAGGCCGGGTTCGGGCGCGACCCGCGAGAGCGGCTGGAAAGAGCGCAGGAAAAATTGCGCTGGGCCGGGTTTAGTGGCCCGGAATTGATGCAATTGCGCCCCGCCGATTTGAACCGCTCGGAGCGCAAGCAACTGGCTCTCGCCCGTGCTTTGGCGCTCGACCCACCCTTGATTTTAGCTGACGAGCCAACCGGCAGAATGCCGAGTGCTACCGCCGACAAAGTTTTCCAGCTGCTAAAACAATTGGCTAAAGACGGGCGGACGGTCTTCATGGTCACATCCGACCTGCTTTGGGCGCGAAACACTGACCGCCAGATTGAGATTCTGGACGGGGTGATTGTCGGTAGCCTCTCGTAAAAATGCCGGGTTTTAGGTGAGGACTACTCTTTACAAAAAGGTACGAAAGTGAAGAGGTAAGGGCGACCCTACGTAGTCGCTGATGCGCTTCAATTTAAAGTGAAGGGATTTCTATAATAACCGACGGCTGCACGCCGCGCTGGACTACGGCTGAGCATAAGTCACTCCCAGCCTACCGCTCAACTCCTACAGTTTGATTAAGCTGAGTTTACGGCCTACCACGACCGCCTGGGTACGCTCGTTTACACCTAGCTTACGGGGGAACACTGTCACTTGTCTCAAATCGCCCGCAATATGCCTTTGGGGGGTGGAGGTAAAGTGGAAAGTCGGACTAAACAACTGGCCCGGTTGATGGCGAATGAGGCTCTGAGTAGCGAAACGTACTGGCGGCCTTACGCCGAAACATTACTCAAAGCCTTGACCACTAACCCTAAGCGGGTGTTAAAGATCAGTCTGGACGGCAGCACTTTGGGACGGGGTTGTATGGGGCTAATGGCAAGCGCAGTTTATGCTGGTCGCTCGTTGCCAATTGGCTGACTGGTCGTCAAAGGTAACAAACGCCACCTGTGTCAAGAACGCCATTTGGAGTTAGTCCAAAAAATTCACTCGCTGCTTGGCTCGACCGCCCAGGTTTTAGTGTTGGGCGATGGTGAGTTCGATGGTACAGGGTTGCTCAGCCGTTTGCAGGAGTATGGCTGGGATTTACGTGGTACGCACAGCCAAGAATAGTATTTTGTTTACGACGCTCAACGCCGCGAGAGCTTGTCGGCTTTGGAAGTAGCACCGGGTGAACTAAAAGCGGTGCAAGCGGCCTACTTTACGGTCGAGAAATACGGCCCGGTGTTAGCTCTGGCCGAGTGGGAACGGGGTTATGACCACCCGCTTTACCTCATTTCTAACTTAGCTGAGCCATATGGAGTAGCTTTCGAGTACAAACTTAGATTCCGCATCGAGTGTTTTTTCTCGGACATCAAGACTAGGGGTTTCAAGCTCGACAAGAGCCATTTAAGCGACCCTGAGCGGCTCAACCGTCTTTTCCCTGACCCCCGACCCTACCCCTACTCCACGTCCGGGCTGGCGGTGGCGACTTCCAGGCGGGCGGGGCGAGTAAGGTTGTGAGCTTCAATCCGCCGTAAAACTACTACTCCGGCGACGACTACCAGGGCGACTGCCCCAAAAAACCACCAACATAGCCCGTCAATTCCGACTTGCGGCCCTAAATCGAAAAGCACTCCCCCCAGAAAGTTGCCAAAGATTCCACCGATACCCATTGCCAGCGAACTAAAGCCAAAATAGCTGGCGAGGTTTTTCTCGGTGGCGTATTCCGAAACCATGACCGAGGGAATCGGCTCGACTATCAGTCGCCCCAGGGCATAGACTACCACGCAGCCGAGCAACAGCAGATAGCTGTTTACAAAATAAATCGCCCAAAGCCCGACCCCAGTTATTAGGGTGCCAACCGCGATAATTGTGGCCGGTTTGTAGCGTTTTGCCAGAAACCGAATAGTGAAAAATTGCAGACCAATCGCCAGCCCGCTATTAATCACATATAGCAGACTAACCCCGTCCTCCGAACCAGTCAGGCGGGTGGCTTCGAGCGGCAAGGTAATGTTAATTTGGGTGTACAGCACATAATAGCCGACCATCAGGCTGGTGACGATGACAAACGGTTTATTCTGCCAAACCTGCCCGATATTGCGGAACATTTGGGCGGTTGCGCCTCGACTACTATGCCCCGCCGAGGCAATTCGCGGCACTAAAAGCCAGACCAATCCGAAAGCGAGGAGATAAAGGCCGGCCGAGGCCAGCCCGACCACTGCAAAGTCTACCTTGAGCAAGGCTACCCCTAGTAGCGGCCCAGTAGACATGCCAATATTCCCGATGGTAGTCGAGAGCGAGAAAATAGTTTCGCGGCGGTAGCCTTTGGAAACGGCAGCCAGAGCCGCCTTGCTGCTGGCCTCGAAAAAAGCGCCGCCAATCGCCGCCGTGATGCCCGAAAGCAACAGCGTCGCTATATCCGAAGCAATCGCAAGCCAGGCAAACCCTACCGCCCGAATCAGCATTCCCAGCAAAATCATACGGCGATACCCGGCCCAGTCCGCCAGCGCCCCAATAAAAAAGCCCAGTCCGAACTGGGTAAATTGGCGTACCGCCAGCACCATTCCGGCTACCGCCGCTCCCATTTTGAGGTCGCGGGTGATATGCACCGCCACTAGCGGTATCAGCATAAAAAAGCCAAACCACATTATTCCAGTGGTGGCTAACAAGACTAGAATGCCGGTGAGCTGCTGGCGGTGGGTTAATTCGGTTTCGGTCATAATTTACGGTGTCCCATTATGGTCTAAAATCTAAAATCTAAGGTCACAGATTTTAGATTTTAGATTTTAGACCTCTACAACTGCTTCGACTTCGATTTCTACCAGCATAGCCGGGTCAATCAAGCCACTGACCTCGACCATCGTGGCGACGGGCCGGATGTCGCGGAAAAACTCACCGTGCGCCCGGCCTACCGCTTCCCAATCGCGCTGAATATTGGTCACAAACATACGGGTGCGTACCACATTGGGGAGGTCTGCCCCGGCCTTTTGCAACGCCGCCCGGATATTGGTGAGCGTCTGGATAGTTTGTAAATAGGCATCGTCCACCCCGACCACCTGACCACCTTCATCGGTGGCGGTTGTCCCGGCCACGAAAACCAGGTGGCCTACCCTTACCGCTCTGGAATAGCCGACAATCGCTTCATACGGGCTATTACCGCTAAAATTAGCTCTTTCCATACACAAGAATATCTCCCGATATTATCCCGGTACCGACCAATTTAGCTTTTGGTCCTGGTCTTTATACTAACCGCTTTTGTCCAAAACGGCAAGGTTAATCAGGCCTATTGCTAGATTGATACTCTGGTTAAGATAGAAGCTGGATTAGTTGATGAACTTTCAGATTTACGGCACTGGTGCGCTTGACGACCTGTTCCAGGGGGGTACGGGTCAATTTGCCATCAAGCTGGCCTACCATTACCCCACTTTGGCCTGCCAGCAGACATTCAACGGCCTCGCCACCCAGATACGAGGCTAAAATCCGGTCATAGGCGCTGGGTGCGCCGCCCCGTTGCAGGTGGCCCAAAATAGTAATGCGGGTCTCGAAATTGTCGAATTTAGCCAGTTGGTCATAAATCACCGAGGTTTTCAGGGCCGCGCCCTCGGCTACCATTACGATAAAATGATTCTTGCCGCGTTCAAAAGCTCGTATCATTTTGTGACCGATTTCATCCAGTGAAGTTTCCACTTCGGGAATAACCGCCATTTCCGCCCCACTCGCCAGGGCGCTCATCAAGGCCAGGTAGCCGGAATGACGACCCATGACCTCGACCACGAAGGCGCGTTGGTGCGAAGCGGCGGTATCCTTGATTTTGTCCACCGCTTCGATAATCGTATTCAGACAGGTATCCACCCCAATTGCCATATTTGTGCCGTACAAATCATTGTCAATCGAGCCGGGGATGCCGACCACCGGCATCCCCAGCTTTTCCAGTTCCAGCCCGCCTGCCAGCGAACCATTCCCGCCGATGATGACCACTGCTTCGATGCCCACCGCGTGCAGATGATCCAGAGCTACTTTGCGGCCTTCTTCGGTTTTAAACCGTTCAGAGCGGGCTGTCCCCAGAACAGTGCCGCCACGCTGCATAATATTGCCGACATCATGAGCCGTCAGAGGCCGGAAGCACTGCTTCAACATGCCGACATAGCCACGCTCGATGCCGATTACTTCCAGACCGTGATGCAAGGCAGCGCGGGTCGTCGCTCGCAGAGCGGTATTCATACCGGGCGCATCACCGCCACTGGTCATTATCCCGATCCGTTTGAACGGTCTGGCGCGACCCCCAAGTTTTTGTTCGGATAGTTGTTCGGATGGTATTCCTAAAAAAGAACTCATTACTCTCTTTTCCTCCCCAATTTACAGGTGCAAAAACAGCCTGTTTTAGATTTAAAGCAGGTCATTCGGCCCTGAATGAGCTAATCCCTTTCCTAGTTGTTGGCTACCTTGCCACCTAAGCGAGCAGTCAGAATTTGATTGAATTGTAAAAATACGGATGATTTTTGCTAATGCGCTATAATGACTATAGTAACCTTTTTGGGGGTGAAGAGCAAATTTCCCAATCTGGATTAGTAAACTTCACCTTTATTCGCCAACTTATATCTTCAAACTCTTACTTCTATCCCTCACTTGGTCTGAAATTGCCATAGAGAATAAAAATATGACATCCTCATCTTCTTTGTGATAAAATATACAAGTAGTCGCTGATGACGTTCAAATTCTTCCAGCATTGCCCGTTTATGGCAGCGTTTGCAATCTGCCGGGCCGCCTCACGTAACTCATCCCCATTCAAAGCGGGTCGGCCATACATATGGATTAGTCAAAATGGGTTAGAGAGTCGCAGTCGCCCTCAGATTTGAGGTTCATATATTTAGAAGAGTGAATTTTGGGTGAATTATGAATAAAGGCCCAAAAGTGGCAAATGGAGGGCTTGACAATCGGTTAAATTAACGGTGAGTTGTCATTGGAATTGCTCCTTTTCTCCGATAGCTGAGGAGTTACAAGACTATAGATGCTCATAAAATGTAAGAGCAATAAATTAAATATATCAAGATAATAAAGCTTATCTTGATATATTTAATAAAGCAAAAGATAGCATTGTCTTAACTATGACAAATAGCGAAAATGGGCCTCAGCTTGCATTTTGTTTTGTAAGGTGAGGCCCATATATTAAGTGATTTATTTCGCTTGACGAAACTGGTATAATTTTAAGCGTACCACTTGACAAGAATAAAATTGATGTTTCAAAAGGCTCTATGTGAGCCAATCGCCTCTCACCCTGGGTCAATAGCGAATATCCCTGAAAATCTGGTTTATTTCACGATAGGAGATTTTAATCTATGATGATTGCTCGTCTGGAAAGTCGCCTCAAAATGATTGAATCGAAAGTGGCAGATGGCGATGCCCTTATAGATGATTTGGATACAGCTAAGGTTGCCTTGACTGCTACTGGCGACCCGGCTTTGGAGCGCAAGTTTAAATACCAGATTAAGCAGGCTAGAGAACAAATTTCGGAATGGGAAACCGAGTATGCCGACATTGAGGCTAAACTTAGTACCGCTCGTGCCAGTTCTGGGGCGGGAGCAACTTCGGTGGACTCCGCCGCGTTGGGGCAGGCCTTGATTAAGTTGAATTCTCGGCTGGACTCGCTGGAAACCAATGTTATCACCGCTGTAACCCAGACCGCCGTCACTACTCAGGAAACCGTCCGCAGCGAGGGTCAGTTGACCCGTGAGCAAATTGCAGCCATGACCCAGACCTTGTTGGCCCGCTATGACTCGACCCAACAAGAGCTGATGCGAGCTATTTTCGAGCGACTGGATGCCAGCGACCTCAAGACCCTCGATGCCATCACCGGGCAGATAGATGCTCTCAAACCGGGCGACCCGGCTCTGAAAGAGGCTAATAAAGACTTGGTGGAAGCCCAGGAAGCTCTTGATACCATCAAGAACGATCCAACTGTCCCCGATGCGGTCAAAAAAGAAATCGAGAAAGTCACCAATGAAGCTGAAAACCAGGATAGCAATAAGGCTAAACTTAAACTGACCTTGCCGTTGATACCTGGCTTCCTGGATGTATCTGCCGAAAACTTTAACCCGAAGGATATTCGCTTCAAAGCCAATCTGGGCATCGGGGAAGTCAGTATCACGGTGGGACAGGCCCTCGAAAAGCTGGGCGGTCTGTGGCAACGCTTCAAAAAGCGCAGCGAACCCCAGGCCCAGCCAGTCGCTTGAACCGGGTTGCAGGCTTTGGAAATTACAACCTTGTAATAACTCTGATAACGGGCTTCACACCCCGCCCCGCCTTCGGCGGGGAACTTTTTTTGTCCAAATAAAGATAGGAGCGCGAAAAATTGAGTTCTATAACTGTAATTTCGGATACGAATTTAGCCCCCGAATTGGCAAATCAGGTAGAACAGGTTTTACTGCCTCATAACGGGCGCTTCATCAATGGCCTGCCGAGTGACCGGAATAAAATGCAGACCCAGGTCTTTAGTTCGGGCGAGGAGGTAAAGACCGAGGATACTACCGATTTGATAGCTGAGGCCGAAGTATTCTATGCCACTGATATGCCATTGGAGCGGTTTCAGGCTGCCGCTAACCTCAAATGGATTCACGTACCGTATGTCGGAGTAAATCGGCTTATGTCTTTTAAAGAAGTAGTCGAGAGCAATGTAATTGTTACCAACGGGCGGGGGATAATCGCGGCTTCGGTAGCCGACCATGTAATGGCCTTTATCCTCAACTTTGCCCGGATGTTGCCCCAGCAGTGGGCTGCCCAGCAGCGCCAGGAGTGGGGTTTTAGCCAAATTCGCAATTCCGGGTTAGTAGACGAATTGAATGGGCAGACTGTCGGGATTATCGGCTACGGCGAGATAGGTCGTGAAGTCGGCAAGCGGGCCAAAGCTTTCGGAATGCGGGTCATCGCTACCCGCAACAAAGCCGATAGCGCCGCACCCTGGTTAGACCAGACTTTGACCACCGCCCAACTACCTGAACTATTGGCTCAGTCTGATTTCGTGGTAGTGACTGCCCCGCTCACCCCGGCGACTCGTGGAATGCTGGGAGCAGAACAATTTGCCCTGATGAAACCGACGGCTTATCTGATTAATATTGCACGGGGGCCGCTCTTGAAAGAGGCCGAATTAATTGAGGCGCTCCAGGCCGGGACTATCGCCGGGGCGGGGCTGGATGTGTTCGAGCGCGAACCTCTATCGGCTGAATCCCCGCTCTGGCACAAGCCTAACGTGCTGGTGACACCCCATACCGCCGGGTTGTTCAAGCGGCTCGTCCCACGTTGTGTCGAGTTTTTCTGTGCCAACCTGACGAGCTATTTGCAAGGCGAACCGCTTAAAAATCTGGTGGATAAAAAGGCCGGATATTAGCTATTTACTATTTACGATTGTAAGAGCTGGCAAGGGCGACCGCTGCGTGGTCGCCCTCCGAGGTTGGGCTGACTTGTTATTTGCGATTAAGAAACTCAGCCCTCAGTCCTCAATCCGGGTGAACAGGCGGCGGCTGCTCATCCGATGGGGCTTGTAACGGATAATCCTCTAATAGCTGCTGAATCAAGGCTTCTTGATTAGCTACATAATCTGGGCTATAGCTGTTGCTGTTAGGGTTGGGTGCAGATGGCGGGCTATAGGACGGCGGTTTTTCCGAATAAGAGTATTCCGCTTGCGAGTAAGATGAGGCTGCTACCGGCATTGCGACCTCAACCAGTGGCGGGGCGGGGGAAGAGGCTACCGCTTGGGAAGCTTTTTGGGCCTTATATTCCCGATAAGATTTGCGCCAACCGGACGGCGAGAAACGAACAGTCCGGGCCGCAATATCCAGTGGCAACAAGAGTAGCGCCGCCAGCAACAGCCAGGGCCAGATAGGGTGATGCTGGGGGCTGCGTTGTCCGGTGTCGGCAAAAACCTCTTCTGGCCCGGTCAATACCCGTCCGCCAGTCATCGCCGCAATATCCCTCAAGAGCAAATTGTTAGTGCCTAGCTGCTTGTATTCGGGCGAATAATTGGCGCTGGCCCCAACCGTCTGCGAAAGTTTTTGGGCCTCGACTGTTCCGGCAATTGCCCCAGTCAGTTTTTGACCGGGTTGACCACTGCTTTCGACCTGTACCAAGTAGGAACTGGTCTGCTTCGGGGTAAAATAACCCTCATAGTGACCGGGGGCAGTCTGGCGCAACACGACCTCCTCGGCGGGGGAATTCGGCCCGGTAGAAACTTTAGCCTTGACCTCCAGCCCATTCAAATAGCTGCTATCGCTGCCCAACGCATCGGCGCTCACCTTAATTTGATTGCCGGAAGGCGCAGTCTGGACTTGCAGCCCCTCCGAGCTATTTTCGGCCACCGTCCAGCGCACCACCTGACTCCAAAAACGCGGGAAATCGGGCCAGGTCAGCCAGTTGCTGGCCCAGCGCCCCTTTGCATCGCTAGTCCAGGCCGCTACCCGCCCCAGTCCATATTGCCAGTGCGCCAATAGCGGTTCGTTACGACGGGTGACTAAAGCAACCGTGGCGTTGCGTTTGGCTTTGGTGGCAACATAGCCCTTTAGTTCCGGGGTGCCGGTAATCCGCTTGACCATCGGACTGGGGTCGGAAATGGTCGGGGCAAAATTTTCTTCGATAATATAGGAGCGAGCAGCAAGGCGGGCTTCTTTGGCGAAAATTTTGGGCAGATTATTGGCATCGTCCACCAGAGTGTAACGCCCATTGCCCCGCGTCGCCAGCCCTTGCAAAAAGCTCGAATTCACGTCGTCACCCAACCCAACCGTGCTGACCGTAATATTGGCTTTGACCGCTTCTTCCATAACAGTATTATAATCGCCCCGGTCACGGTCTTGCCCATCGGTCAAAAGAATAATATGTTTGTTTTTGGCGGTCACATCCTTGAGACCTTCGACGGCGGGCGCAAGGCCGCTATAGATATTTGTGCCGCCGCCCAGGGCGATGCGCCCGATTTGAGGACCAAGCCGGGAAGGGTCGCCTACCACCCCCAGCGGAATTTGCCACCGCCCCAGGGTATCAAAAACCACTACCCCGACCTGGTCAGTGCTGCTCAATTGGGTCACAGCGAGATAAGCCGCATCTTTGGCGATTTCCAGCTTGGATTTAATTGGGCCGGGACTGCCTGGCTTGGTGTAGCTGGCGGCCATCGAACCGCTGCGGTCTACCACCAGCACCATTGCCACGCTGGGTACTTCCAGCTTGGAGGGCAATTGCAATTCGAGGGGTAACATTTCTTCCAGCGGCGTGCGAAACCAGCCGCCCACCCCATAGCTTTCCTCGCCGCCGACGGTGATTAGCCCCTTGCCCTGGTCTTTGACAAAGCTTTGCAGCATTTTCATTTCTTCGGTTTTGAGGCTGCTACCCGGCACATTGACCAGAATCACACTATCGAAGCGGGTTAGTTCTTTATTATCCGGGAGCTTGTCGGGTGGCACAGTCAGGGTTTCAATGCCGGTTTCTATGAGGGCGGCGCTCAGGTTGGCGGCCTCTTTTTGGTCGGGATGACCCTCGACCAACAACACTCGCGGGCTATTTTTAACCACGCCATAGACCTGGGTCTGATTATTTTGCTGAATTGTATCTTGCGGAGCAACTACTCGCGCCGAATAATTCACTGGGCCTTCGGTTTTGGCGCTCACAATTTCGGTAAAAAGATTCGCGCCGGATTTAAGATCTACCGGCTTTTCGCTGACCATCTGACCATCTTGCAGAATTTGGAGGCTGGCGGGGCCAGCATAATTGCTATCTACCGCTATCTTGAGTTCAAATTCCTCGCCTTTACGAAGGCTGTTAGGAACCTGTAGCCCAGCCACCGAAACTTCCGGGCCAAGTTGCACCTGCATCGGTAGCACATCTATTTTGATGCCCCGTGCCGCCGCCAGCCGCGCCGCTGTCCGTACCTCATCTACATTTTGATTACCGTCGCTGACCAAAACCAGCCGATTGGCGATATTGCCGGGCAGCAAGGCCGTTCCCAACCGCACCGCTTCCGCCAGATTGGTGAAATTGCCGCCGGGGTTGCCCGAAAACTGACCTATTTGCTTATCCCGGCTGACCGGCTTTTGCACCAGGGCTTCTTGCCCAAAGACCACTACTCCGGCCTGCTGGTCCTGGTTCATGCCCAGCATCGCTTTTTGGACAAAATCTACCGATTGGCTACGTCCGTTCGTTCCGGTGCTATCGGAATAATCCAGCAGAAAGACCGCCGCCATATTATTGCTAGACGTGACCAGATTCGTCCCGGCGATTCCAAAAACCAGCAAACTGACCATCGTCAGCCGTAAGCCAATCGAAAGTCGGCGGGCGCTCTTACGGCGTACCACCCCGCTCCCGCCTTTAAGGGCCATGATTATGACCAGCGGCAATAGCAACAAAAGCCACAGGGCTTCGGGATAATTATAACTAAATGAAAATGGCATGGTGTAATCCTCTCCTACCGGATATACACTTTATTTAAGTGTCAGGCAATCCTTTACTTCAAAAGGTATCAGGTCTAGTCTTAACACGTGGAAAGACCAAAGCGCGTAATTGAATGATGGATGTAATCAGCCTAATTAGGCTAATTATACACCGTCCAACCAATTTTAAGCTATAGCAAGCGCGGTTTAGTTTCGGGGTCGGCGAGGTTTAACAGGGATGTACAGGATTAACAAGAATTGACAGAGCTATTGCACCTGCCTTACAATGCTAGAAATAAATCCACATAACATGTCCCTACATTTATTAGAGAAATAGCATAAGTTAGAATTTGATTTGGCAGGTTGCCTAAAATGAAACACAACCTAGCGATACCGAACTTACTTAATGTGATTGACAGATATTGCTTACAATCCAGACAAAAAATAACCGCTCTAACCTATAACCACTGTTTACTAGCGACGGTTTAAAAGCTTATGGAGCAAGCGGACTAAGCCCGGCCTGAAATTTTCCCACCAGCGGCGGGCGCGAAATATTCCGAACCGGACAATAAACAAAGCTAGAAAAAAGAGGGCGAATAAAATGACGAAAGTCAGGGCGGGATTGGCGGGAAAGTGAAAAGTGAACCGAATCATCAGAAACAAAATGGCCCAGACAATCAGAACCAACGAGAACAAACCGCCAACTACGCGGGGTCGGGGGCGCAAGGTCTGGCTCGGTGGTTTAGTTTTCAGAAAACTAGGTCGCTTCATGCGGTCTATTATACTACTTTTATGATAGTTCTGTCTCAGCTTTGATAAAACTTTTGGACATAATCGTTAGCGACATCGGCGATATAGATGGGCGGTATTAGCATTGTCGGCGACTTAGACATTCCCCTGACTATCTACCGCAATCCCGCGTGGCTCTAGCAAGTCACCCAAATTATTGCTGCCCGGTCTGCCCCATTTCCCAATAAACTTGCCCTGGCTGCGCCTAGCTGGTAGCCATAGCTGGCTAGATTGCCGCTCCCGTTGGCCTGGGTGAGGTTGGTTAGGCGGTTTAGCTCGTCATAGCTGTAATTGACCGTCACGCCGTTGGGTAAGGCTAGTTGGTAGCTTGCTCTACCTAAATTTCCTCAACCCCTATATGTCTTGCAGTCTGATTGCTGTATCAAATCGCCGGGTTGGGTTGTAAAAGAGGGGGGTTAAGTTGTTAAAGTGCCAGGAAGGGCTATGAGTTGGTGGAGTTTTGGGCTAGTTCCCAGGCTTGAGGGATGGCTTCGGTCAGCCACCATTCCCAAAATTCCAATCGCTTCTTTGCATCGAATTCTTCCGGCCATAGTTTTATTTTTCCTAGTGGATTAGGATCAATGGCAGTGTAAGCTTTTAGGGCAGAAGTTGCAAAATCTTTACTGTACTCCGCTTCATCATAACTATCAAAATGACCGAAAACTACGTTTTCTAAAGACAAGTCATCACCAATAATAAAATCTAGGGCAAAATAAGCTGCTTCATAGACGCAATAAACCTGATAGGGAACCCAATTATCTATATTAAGCCCAAAATTAAACTTATTACAAAATTTCTCAAAAACGGTTTTAAAACTTACGGTTTTTTGTAGAAGCTCTTTAGATACTTCAGTGATTTTCCTAGCATCTTCTTTTGGATGATTGTCAAGGCTGTACAGCTCCCAGTCCCAATCTTCCCAAACAAATAAAACTTTTTCGACCGTTAAAATTGCTAACCAGCTTTGAGCGAAATCTGCAAGTGTAAAATTTGCAAACCGTTCCTCTATAACTTTTTCTAGATTCTCAGGACTCTTTTCTATACCACCATCAAACTCACTATCAGAAGGTAAAAAATCAAATGAAGCAACTTTTATTTTTAACTGCTCATTTTCAAAATATTTGTCTAATCTCGAAGGGCCATAGCTTCGATAAAGTTGAACTCGGTCCTTTGCAGCCAATAAGTATTTCGCGTCATCATTTAATACTTTTAAATAAAAGTTCGTTAAATTCAATGTTTCTTTTATTAAATTCATTTTTAGCTCTCCTAATTTTGTAAACGCAGTTTTTGAACATGTTTGTTATTTAACTTTTATTTAAAATTAAATCGATTATTTTATGGGTTATAAATTTTGTAAGGTGGTTTTTGATAAAATATATAAAAGTATAAACATATAGGCTATTTATTTGGTTATAAAGCTATTTCTCTTACATCAGTTTAAATATATCATTGACAATATGTAACATAAAATGTAGGTTTGGTTATATTTAAGTTTTTATTCTAATATATGATGGTTTGAAAACTTTTATTAGGGTTTTCCACCCAGCCAAACCCATTTATCACCTAACCATAAGGTTACTTGAGGACTATCATTGATAGTCCATCTTGTCCATGTACCTCCTTTATTATTACCAATAGGCCTTACCCTACAACTAATGCAAAAATCATTAATAACTATACCATATATTCTTTGTTTACTCGTATCTAGCCAACCATTACTATTTAAGCCTCTAAGAAGCGCTACCATCAAAGGCCCCGTGAGGTGAGTGGGTCAATTCCTAACACCTGTTGACACTATCGCCCGCCTTGCAACTGCCACTCGCCCCGGTATTGGTGCTAATCCCATCCTGGTTAAAGATATTATCAGAATAAATTATCTTAACATAAGAAATAACTGATGCTCCTCTTGCATCATTTCCCAAAATGAGCGGTATCTTCTAGCGCCTTGAATCCATTGCGCGAAAAACCATGCTTCCCATTCACCCTCTACTGTTATTATTTCAGGATTTAATAGGAAGAAGGCTTGGTCACCCTTATCGCTAACCTCTAAAGCAGTTTGTAAATAGTGTGTTCTTATTGAAAGTGGGTTTTGCTTTTCTCCGTAAATAAGATATTCCTCATCTGGAACTGGGGTGTTCATCTCCATCCAAATATTAATTAAATCCTGGTGTTTTGTTGCTAACCAATCAATTTCTTGTACAGACCATAATTTATAAATAAAATCACTAATTCTAGGCCATCCATTTGTTATTTTTAGAAATTCCCGATAAGAAGGTGGGAGCAAAACACCTAGTCTATTCTCGGTCTCAACAATTTGCTCTTCAATGGCTCCAGAATAACCAAGCCATTCAGAAGAAATAGAGGCGGAAGGAATTTTTACTTCCCCTTCTGAAAGATCCAAGCCAGAAGCAAGAAGTTCTTTGCTCCATTGAGTTAGAAGCGGTTTCCAATCGAAATTACCCATTAGAAATACCTCGCCAAATTTATCAGAGTAAAGCCACTGTCGCAAAATATTCTCCTCGCATCACAGGTCGTCCAGTTCTATTGTCCGGGGGTCTCCCCGCATAGAAATTACTTAATTTAGGACCCTGGCTTCTACTATTTTCAGCTGCTGGTACACCCATTCTTGAAGGTCCACCTGGTGTACCTGGATTAACTCCTGGATTTCCGGGAATGCCTCCTTCCATCGTTGAGGCAAAAGGATATTCATCACATTCAATCTGGTTTCTCGGAACAGTGGAATTTGGATTCCATTGCTCAAATTCATCTCTTAGTTGATCTCTTATATTCTTAGAGTCGCATACTCCTTTTCTGTTTTGATTACTCTGAGCGTTACCAGGACCATTACAGCGGAGTAACATAGGTTTCATTCTGGCATACTGAGCAACCCAAATATGATTCGTAATATAGGGAAAATCCATTGTACGAAATTTAATAACAGGTATCATACAATCTGGTGGGGTAGTTGCTTCCATCGCTATTAAACCTGCACCATTTTTTGTGGCAGCAAGGAGTATACTTATAATACGTTGACAAGCGCATTCAGTACTCCGACCTAGCATGGTTGTACTTGCTATAGTTGCCCCTGCTACTAAAGTCAAGATAGTTAAATATTCTACGATCCTGTTACTTCTACCACTATTAGGCGATGCTGGGGGAGACGCTGGGGGACTGATAGCTGGCGGCGGTGCTGTACTTACATAACCTGACGGATCAATTAAATTGACGGGGTTATTAGCTACATAACCATAACGGTTAAGCTCCAATGGCCCTTCTAATTTAATAGTGGCAGTATCTTGAGTTAAGAAGCGCCCATCAAATGAATTATAATACCTAGCCCGCAGGTTGTACAACTGGGTAAGAGTGTCAAACTGTTGCCCGGTATACAGGTAATTGGTAGCGGGGTTAGCGGCTCCGTTTTGCAAAGTGCCGAAAGCATCATACTTGTAGCTCTCGCTTATAGCCCCACCGCTATTGGTAAGTCCTCGCACTCCGCTATGTCCGTCCATTAAGAAATAGCTGACCGTGCTGCTCTTTTTCTGGGAGAGTAATTCACCACCGCCGAGGGCATAGCTGGCAGTTACATTATTAGAGCCGTCGGTTTCGAGGGCTACATCGCTATACCGGGATAGTTCATCCCAGAGATAATAGGTCGTATTGCCGCCAGCTATCTGCTTTACCCGCCGATTGTCGTGGTCGTAGAGATAGGTGGCGCTCCCGGCTTGTAGCGTTGCACTAATCATTCTATCGGCAGCATCGAAACCGTAGCTACTGGTTCCAGCTTGCATCAAGTTGCCGCGCCGGTCGTAGCTGTAGCCGGTACTTACTCCGCCACTTAGCAGGATTTTGAGTTGGTCTAGCTCGTTGTAACTGTAATTAGTAATCGAGATACTACTACCAGCCGTGATAGTCTGTTTCTGCCGGTTGCCTACTGTGTCATAAAGAAAATTGGTGGTGGTTAGGACTGCGCCGCCACTATTCTTGCGGGTCTCATTTGTCAGCCGGTAAGTGTCGTCGTAGCCCCACTCGACTGAGTTGCCGCCTAACTCAGTGACTTTGGTGCGGTTTCCGGCTAGGCCAAGCTGGTAGGTATAAGAGGCTAGGTTGCCGCCACTGTTGGTCTGGGTGAGGTTGGTCAAGCGGTTTAGCTCGTCGTAGCTGTAGGTGACATTTACCCCATTCGGCAAGGCCAGTTGGCTTCGCAGACCAACCTTATCATAATCGTAGGTAGCTGAACCCGCGAAATGGGTCGCATTGCTGACGGTTCTCAGCCGCTCGGCATTATCGTAGGTATAATTTGTGACCAGATTGGTGGTGTTGGCAGTCGCAGTCATCACCGTCCGATTGCCAAGCCCGTCATATTTGTAAGCTATACTCCGCCCGCTCCCGCCGACATTCGGCCCGGTAATCGCAGTCACACGTTCGCGCTGGTCGTAGCTGTAGCTGGTCGTTCCCCACAGGCTGTCGGTGACTTGGTAACGCTGCCCAGATAGGGTATAGGAGTAATTGACGCTTCTGCCATCGAAGTAGCTGGCCTGGGTCAATTGATTGAGCTTGTTGTAGGTGAAGCTGTTGACCTGGGCGGTCTGCCCGGTCACTTGGGTGGTCGTCACAACCGTCCGATTGCTGACCTCATCGTAGCCATATTGCTCATATGCGCCATCGGGCCACATCTTCTTCGTCTGTCTGCCCCACAAATCGTACTCGAATTGGGTACGCTGAGATTTGGCATCCTTTATCTCTAAAAGGTGGCCTACCGGGTCATAGCGATAACTGGTGACTTGGCTGAGGGCATTCGTCACCGAGGTCAGGCGGTTGGCAGTGTCGTAGCCGTAAGTGGTGGGCTTGCCAGCTTGGTCTTTCTTCTGCTGGAGATTGCCTGCTCCGTCGTAGCTCTGGGTGGTGCTGAGTACTGTCCCATCGGTTAGGGTCGGATAGGTCGTGGTAATTAATCGCCCTCGATAGTCGTAATCGAAACGAGTTTGCCGCCCATTGGGGTCGGTTTCTTTGGTCTTGCGGTTGGCGGCATCGTAATCCAGAATAGTCGTGGCTGAGATTGTCCCGGTGCTGTAGGGCGCTTTGATCGTCACCAGTCGGTCAGCTACATCGTATTCATACAGGGTGGTGTGCAGATTGGGATTGGTATCGGCGGTCTTGCGCCCAGCGGCATCGTAAGTCGTGACCATCCGGGCTTGGTCAGATGTGCCAAGCGCGGAGGTGGTGGCGATGAGTTGGCCCGCTAGGTCGTATTCGTACTTAGTTATCCTACCTAGCTGGTCGGTCTCGGTCAGTTTGTTGCCCCGCCAGTCATAGGTATACTGAATGGTGCGAGTGGGGTCGAGAGCGCCGGTGGTCGGGTTGGGCAGGGTGAGCTTGGTCAGGCGGTTGGCCGGGTCGTACTCGTAGCCACTGGTCCGGTTGCCGGGCCGAATGATTTGGGTCTGATTGCCGTTGTCGTCATAACTGTAGTCAATTTGGGGAGTTTGTTCAGTATAAATTATTAGCCTTGCTCAGATGAGGAGGCAGATTGCTGGGCCAGTTCCCAAGCTTTCGGGATAGCCTCAGTTAGCCACCATTCCCAAAATTCTAATTCTTTTGGGGGATCATTTTTTAGTGGTACAAACTCTTGATTAGGATCATGTCTCGTGTAAGACCATTTTCCAGGCTCATTTATATCTTTAGCGGCGAATGCTATTAAAGCTTTTACAGCAAAATCAGTTTGGGCAATAAAAATCGGATTTAGATTAGAGGCAGCCTCTAAAAACCTCTTGTCCTCATCAGTTTCAAAGGCAAGCCTTTCTTCAGATCGTTGATTCTGATTTTTAATATCTATATAAATTAAACCTTCTTCTAATCCTGTTATTGCTAATTCTAAGGCAATGTAAGCTACCTCCATAGAATAATAGACTGTTTCGGTAACGTATTTACTAATGCCAGACATGCCAAAATAAAATTTTTCACGTAAATCTCCTTTTGCTTGGTCGGCATCAATTGATTTATTTAACACGCCTCTCGCTACGATTAACATTTTATTAGGAGCATATGAATAATTTTGATTATCCTTTTCTGGTACTCCATATTTCTCCCAAATTGGCAGTACTTTTTCTGCTGTAAGAATGGCTAACCAACCAAATGCTTTATCAGCTACAGAATGAGTTATCCACCATTTCTCATTTTCTATAACTTCATCAACCTTCGACGAACCAAATGCTCTATATAGTTTCAAACGATCTTGTGACTTAAAAACAGAACCCTGTTTTATCGCCTCTAAATATTGGTTACATAAAAAGCTTACTTCCCTAGGTAAGTTCATCTTCTATTTCTCCTTATTAGAAAAGATATAAACTTATAACTCCCATCCTAACACCACAAACCGCCATTGTATATCCTTTGCATAATCAATTGGATATTCCCAAATATTATTTCGTATATGAGTAGACATTAATCGGCAGTTATTGCACATTCCATAATTGGGAGCAAGAACGGTGCCATAAGCTATTTCCTTCCTGTCTAACTCACCAACGTTTTGTTGAAGTAACCAAACCATATTTGTTTCTGCATGATCAGCTGTCAGGCTCCTTGCTCCTGGTTGGTATTCTGCGCCTCCAACCCTTTTAGGATTTTGCGTAAGAAGTAAAGCCCAAGCACGCAAAGCTGTATAAAGAGCCACAGTTGCTGGATCAGTAGTATAATAATTATTAAAAGCTATAAAAATCTCGTCTTCTCCATTAACCTTCCCTAAAGCTACAGCTACACTAAAATTTCTTAAACTATTTACTCTCTCAGCAGTTCGTACTATTAGATATTCTATAGCCCTAACTCCAGCTATTAGTAATTCAGCTGTTATGTATGCTATATATTCAAGTGCTTGAGGGCCAAGATAGACTAATCCTGCTCCGGTTGTCAATCCAGCCCCTATTATTGCACCTCTTATTAACCATCCATAATCTGAAAAGGTGCCTGCTGTTGCTATAAGCCCTGATGGATCTCTACCATTAATTGGATTATTGATAGTGTAGCTGTATCTATTTAATTCAGAAGGGTTCCGAACATTGATATTTGCTTTGTCCTGGCTTAAGAAACGACCATTTACAGGCGTATAATACCTAGCCCGCAGGCTGTACAAGCTGGGTTAGCGAATCAAACGGTTTACCGCTGGAATACAATGAGATAAAGATAGTCGAGGTGGGTACTAATCGGGCGGTTGGTTTTGGCGAAATCGGCGAGTTATTGGTGCGCGGCGTTTTGATAATGCAAGGCTATTATAAAATGCCGGAAAAGACGGCGGAAGCGATTGACCCGGACGGCTGGTTTCATACCGGCGACCTGACAACCATGAACCCCCAGGGTTATCTCAACGTGGTGGGGCGGGCTAAGGAGATGGTTATTCGGGGTGGTGAAAATATTTATCCGGTGGAAATTGAAGCTTTGCTGATGGGCCACCCCAATGTAGCCGATGCCCAGGTTTTGGGACTGCCGGATGCCGTAATGGGCGAGGAACTTATCGCCCTGTTAAAGCTCAAGGCGGGACAGACGGCGGATGAAGCCGAGATACAGGCATATTGCCGGCCAATATCAGCCGTTTCAAAGTGCCGCGCTATATCAAATTTGTGACCGACTACCCCTTAACCGCCAGTGGAAAGGTCAAAAAATTTGAGCTGCGAGAGCAACTCATTCAGGAATTAGGTTTGGAAGAACAGGCCAGCATTAGAACGGCCTGATAAGGTTTACTATTGGTCAAATTGATGATAACTCCAAACATCAAAGCTTTTTGTGATGATAACAACCGTTTACTGGCTTAAAACGACCATTGACGGTAAGTCTTGCCCCATTCGCGCCTAACTATCTTGTTTTTGGCGCTTAATATGGTTCAATATAAGTACATCTTGTGAAAGTTGTAACAACAATTAAGATAAAGTGAACCTCAGGGGAAGATACTTAACGCACGCGGGCCAGGCTCGCTGCCAGCCCCTTCAGGGCAAAAGAAGGGAGAAGCAAAGATGCTGAATGTGAAGAATATGCAAGCGACGAGCCTAATGGTTTTGCCGAAGCTCGAAGTAATCTTAGGTGAAGTGTGCCAGGCGGTCAAAGCTCTGGATACCGCCCTTGACCATGTTAATTTCTTCGAGAAATTCCGCTATGCGCCCCAGGCCAACTTCCACGAAATTGAGGCCACCCTGCCCGATGTTACTCTGGGCGAAATGATTAGTTGGGTCAACAGCTTTGCCTGTGAGGAAGGCCCGGAAATGGTACGGCAAGCGCCAGCCGGTTCAGCTTTGGTGAAGGCCCGCGCTCGCCAGCTTGCCGGAATGCTCAAGCCCATCGCCCGGCGGGTGTCGGAATTGGCAGAAACCCCAGTCTACCGCAACCATCAGCCTTTCCTGATGACGGCCCTGGCTCACCCGAAAGTTCACTGGGCTTTGGAAGACCTGACCCGCAAGATGAGCGCCCTGGCCGAGCGGTAACTGGCAAAGTTATAACTCTGGTTTAGGATTTAGCACCGTTATCCTTAAATCAGAAAATCGTCCCAAGCGAAATTTCTATAACAAAATAAATGAGGCGGGTAGTTACCCGCCTTGTTTTCGCTTAAAACATTCTCACCCCAACCAAAAAAGAGCTAATTCAACCAAGCTAACCACGAACACTTATCATAGTTAGAAGGTCTATGGTTTATAAGGAAGGTTACAATGCAAAGAACAGGACGGCTGGCAAACAAAATCGCTCTGATTACGGGCGGCGCAGGCAACATCGGCGAGATTATCACCCGGCGTTATCTGGAAGAAGGCGCAACGGTGATTATTACCGGGCGCAACTCCCCAAAGCTGGAAACCTATCGGGAGCGGCTGATTAGCGAAAGCGGCTTTGAGGCTGAACGGATTATCGCGCAGGTAATGGACGGTTCGAAAGTCGCGGCGGTCCAAAGCGCCATGCAGGGTTTGACCGAAAAATTTGGGCAGATTGATATCCTGGTCAATAACGCCGGGTCAGCCGGAGCGAAACAGCCTTTGCATAATATCCCTTTCAGCGAGGCCGACATCGCCGCCTTGCAAGCCGCCGGATTCGCCGATAGTGAAACTTTGTCCGCCGCTTTTGGGAATTTGCTAGGGCTGACCTGGAACACTATCCGGGCGGCCTTTCCCTATCTTTCGCCAGGGGCGAGTGTGATTAATGTCAGCACGATTTTTAGTCGTACCGATTACTACGGGCGCATCCCCTATGTCGTACCAAAAGCGGCCCTGAATGCCCTGTCGTTGCATCTGGCAAAAGAACTGGGGTTGAGTGACAAAGGCATCCGGCTTAATACGGTCTATCCCGGCCCAATAGACAGCGAGCGAATTCGCACGGTCTTCAAGGCTATGGACGGCCTCAAGGGACAGGCTGAGGGCAGCACCGCCGAGGGTTTCTTTGGGGTTATGCGCCTCAAGCGGGCGACGGCGGAAGGCTTTGTGACCGGCTTCCCCAAAAAAGAGGATGTCGCTGGGTCGGTGGTATTTTTGGGTTCGGACGAATCGGCGGCCTATAGTGGACATGTCTTTGAAGTGACCAACGGCATGGCCGTCGAAGCCGAAAGCAAAAGCAGTTTTGTCAGTCGGCCCGGTCTGCGCATCGTAGATGCCGAAGGAAAGCTAGTGCTGGTCGCCGCCGGAGATGAAACCACGATTGAGGATGCGATGGCCTTCGCCCAGACTCAGGCCCGCTGCGAAGCCGAGGTAATTTTGACTTTTCGCAATCCGGCAGCGATTGCTGCCGCTCAGGAGCAAATCACCGACCACCGGATTAAGCTGGCCCACCTCGACCCCTTTGACGCGGCGACGGTCACGGCTTTCTTTAAGGATGTCCTCGAAAAGCCGGGTCATCTGGATGCCGCCCTGATTTTACCAGCAACCGATGGCACGGGCTATGGTCATTCGATTTTGCAGGCCGACGACGCGACTGCTGCCCGCTTTACCGAACAGGAATTGGGCGGGGCAGTCGCGATTGCTTCGCTGTTGGCCCGCTTCTGGCGGGAGCAGGACGAAAAGCTGACCGATACCCCTAAAGTTATCTTTGTGACTAATCCTTCGGATGGCAATGGCAATCTATTCGCGGATGTCTACCGGGCCGGAGTGGAGCAGCTTATCCGGGTCTGGCGGCACGAAGAAGAAATGGATGTCACCGCCGGACGCAGAAAGCAAGCGGTGTGGGCCAATCAGATTATCCGCTATGGCAATACCGAGAGCGAAAACCGCTCTTTTGCGGCGGCCTGGGCCGCCAAGTTGCTCAACGGGGATCGCCATATTAAGGAAATCAACCTTTATTTGCCCGAAAAAATCACCGACGCAACCGGAGCGCAAAAACCTTCGTTTGGGTGGGCCGAATCGCTATTTGGGCTGCACCTGGGTAAAGTCGCCCTGATTACCGGGGGAAGTGCCGGGATTGGCGGACAAATCGGGCGCTTTCTGGCCCTGGCAGGGGCGAAAGTCATGCTTTCGGCCCGGCAGGAAGACCAGTTGATTGAGATGCGGGCTAGCATCGTAGCGGAATTGACCCAGATTGGCTACAGTTTTCCCGAAAAGCGGGTGACGATTGTGGCGAATTGCGATGTCAGTGATGAGTCGGCGCTAGGACCACTGGTCGAAACCACCCTGGCGACTTATGGGCGGATTGACTATCTAATCAACAATGCCGGGATGAGCGGGGCGGAAGAAATGGTGATAGATATGGCGGTAGATGCCTGGCGCTATACCATTCAGGGCAATCTTACCAGCAATTATTCGCTTATCCGCAAGGTTGCGCCTCTAATGAAAGAGCAGGGCAATGGCTATATAGTAAATGTCAGCAGCTATTTTGGCGGAGAGAAATATGTCGCCGTGCCGTATCCAAACCGGGCCGATTATGCCGTATCGAAAGCCGGACAACGGGCTTTGGTCGAAATGCTGGCCCGCTTTTTAGGCCCGGAAATCCAGATAAACGCGATTGCGCCCGGCCCGGTAGACGGTATCCGATTGCAGGGGAGTGGCGGTAAACCCGGTCTATATCAACGGCGCGGGCGCTTGATTCTGGAAGGACGGCGCATGAGCGAGATTTACTCAGCCCTAATCGAGAGCTACCGGGGCGGGGTCAATGTAGACCAGTTGCTAGACCTGTTGTCGGCTAACAACCCGGCGGCCCTGGCAAGCCAGGAAGATGCGCCCGCCGCTTTGCGTAAGGTCGCCGCCAATATTGCCGCCAAAGCGGGTAAAGCCGAGGGCAGCGCCTACACCCACCTGATGAACGCCAGTGCCGCCCGCAAGCTGGTCAATCGGTTGGTGCTAGGTGCATTTGTGACCGAACCGGAGCGGGCCGAGCGTTGGCTTAAAGAACTGCCTATGCCGTCCGACCCCTTCTTTAGTGTCGCCGAAATCGAGAAAGAGGCGGTCAAAATCAAGGAAAGCACCCTGGGGATGCTGAACCTGAACCGAATGCCCACCGAGCAGGATGTGGCCCTGGCAACGATTTATTATCTGGGCGACCGCAACGTTAGCGGCGAAACTTTTCACCCTTCCGGAGGTTTGCGCTTTGACCGAACCGTGACCGAAGGCGAGCTTTTTGGTAAACCCAGTCCGGTGCGCCTGGAAAAATTCTATGGCAAAAATATCTTTATTATCGGGGAATACTTAGAGTCGCATATCATCCAGCTAACCCATAGTTATCTGGACGAACACCGCGCCGCCAAAGTCGTGTTGCTCACCCGCACGCAGGCGGCGGCGGAAAAGTATTGTACCCAGCTGGAATATTATCAAAAGCGGGGGCGATTTGCGGCCCTGGCAATTGGAACTGACCTTGAGGGCGGTCTAAACCGGGCGATTCAAGAGCATGGTGCGCCAATCGCCTGTGTCAGCACCCCCTTTATCCCCTTGCCTACCAAGAAGCTGGTTAGCAAGGATACCAATTGGGACGGGGTTTTTGACGAAAACGACTTTGCGGCGGTCATCGAGGAGCATATCACCCATCATTTCCGGGTGGCTCGCCGGATGTCGCTGGTGGATGGCACCCAGATTGTGCTAGTTACGCCTGAAACCAATCGCAGCAGCCAGCCGGAGGAGTTCGGGTTGGCGAACTTTATCAAGACCAGTCTCCACGCCTTTACCGTGACCCTGGCAGTCGAGAGCGAGCGCAACCCCCACTCGATTCCGATTAATCAGGTAGACCTGACCCGCCGCGCCCGCACCGAAGAGCCGCAAAACACCGATGAGGAAGAGGAAGAATTGACCCGCTTTGTCAATGCGGTGCTATTGACCAGCGCCCCCCTCGCCACCGCCGCCGATAGCCGCTATCGCTCCCGCATCTACCGGGGCAACGCGATTACGGTTTGAGTGGGGGTCGGGGGTCAGGAAATGCCTTCGTCAGCTTTTTTATGGTTCTAATCTAAAAGTCGGG
>JBBRSG010000051.1:0-41089 GCA_038245615.1 Chloroflexia bacterium
GGGTAAACTTTATCCGAAGGTGGAATTATTTCCAGATTGCCAGTACAAAACCATTTTTCGAGGCGATAGATATGCCGCAAAAGGCTGACCAAATAGTGAACCAAATTAAACTGGGCGGTGCTTTCCGGCATATCTTCCTCAATGTATAATTCGGTAGCAACATTCAGGCTCATAGCTACTGCTCCTGGCTTGGTCTAAGATAGGGTTAGGTCTTTTTCGTTAATCAAATAAAATACAATTTAACAGGGATGGACAGGATATTCAGGATAAATTAGACTGAGTCATCTAATCTATAATCTAAGTAACAATTCAGACCCTAAACGAGTACCCAGTGTTCAAGAGCGGTCACGCCGGGCCGCCCCTACCAGATTGGGGCAACCGTTCTCACCAGGCTGGATTGTTACAAATCTGAAATCTAAATTCTAGCGATGCTAATGAGCAATTTCGCTAATATCAAGCAGCCTAACTCAAAACTCAAAATTTATCTAATCCTGTATATCCCTGTTAAAAGGTGTTTAAGCCGTCAGCTGCTCCATTTCGTCCAGCAGACGGGCAAAGACATCGAGGGCCAGTTGAACTGGTTCGGGGCGGGTCATATCTACCCCAGCTTGCGCCAGCAGATTGGTGGGATAATCCGAACTGCCGCCAGTCAGGAACTTGCGATAACGGGCCACCGCCGGAGCGCCTTCGTTAATCATCTGCTGGGAAAGGGCCGTAGCCGCCGCAATCCCGGTAGAATACTGATAGACATAAAAAGCGCGGTAGAAATGAGGAATCCGCATCCATTCTCGGCTGATGCGCTCGTCCATAATCATTTCCGGGCCATAGTACCGCCGATTTAAGTCCAGATAAATCTGGTTCAGCAAATCGGGGGTGAGGGCTTCCCCGGCCTCAGCACGGGCGTGGGTTTCCCGCTCAAACTCGGCGAAAAGGGTCTGGCGAAACAGAGTTCCTCGGTACTTTTCCAGCTCAGTATTGACCAGATAAGTCCTTACCTCTTTATCGGTGGTGCGCTTGAGGAGATAATTGGTCAAGAGCGCCTCGTTAGTGATGCTGGCGACCTCCGCCACAAACAGGCTGTAATTGGCATAGACAAAAGGCTGAGTGCGGTTGGTAAAGAGAGTATGGAGCGAATGACCTAGCTCATGGGCCAGAGTGTACACATCATCCAAAGTATCCTGGTAGTTCAGGAGGATAAAAGGCTGAGTGGTGTACGACCCGGAACTATACGCCCCACTGGTCTTGCCGACATTCTCATAGACATCAATCCAGCGCGAACGAATCCCCTTCTCGACTTCCTGGACATAATCCTCACCCAAGAGGGACAAGCCTTCCAGCACGATATTTACCGCATCAGGATAGGGGATTTTCTTTTTGGCCTGGGGGATTAGCGGGGTGTAGATGTCGTACATGTGTAATTCATCTACCCCAAGCAGCTTCTTTCGCAAGCTCATATAGCGATGCAACAAACCCAAATTGCGATTGACCGTCCCGACTAGATTATCGTAGACCTCTAGCGGGATATTTTCGGGGCTGAGGGACGATTCCAGAGCGCTCTTATAGTTATGGGCGCGGGCATAGAAAATATCTTTTTTGACTGACGCGGCATAGGTCGCCCCAATCGTGTTGCCATATTTGGCAAAAGTATCATAAAAAGCCTCGAATGCGTCCCGACGAACCCGGCGGTCAGGGTTTTCCATGAGGCTGACAAAGCGCCCCCGTGTAATTTCCAGGTCTGAGCCATCGCTATCCTTGATCGTCGGGAATTTCAGGTCGGCGTTGCTGAACAGAGTGTAAATCGTCGAAGGGCCCATGGACAATTCGATGGATTGAGCCAGCAATTCCTCGACTTCCGAGGAACGCACATGGGCTTTCTGGCGCTCAATCTGCTCGAAATAATGCCGGTATAGTTCCAGCCCCGGCTCGTCTTTGACAAATTGGGCCAGCTTTTCGGCGGGAAGCGCGGTAATTTCGGGAGTGATAAACGCCCCCGCACTGGCAAGCTGCGACCATATCCCGATAGAGCGATCCATCAAGGCCTGATAAGTGGGATTGTTATTGTCTTCATCTTTACGCATGTGGGCGTAAGCTGCCAGTTGGTCGAGGCGGGTAGACAACTCATCCTGCATTTTGAGCGCCCCCAGCAGCATTTTGGCAGACTCGGCTAACCGCTCTTTGTAGGCTTCCAGACCGGGCAATCTTTCGCCAATCGCCTCAAAATCTTTTTCCCACAAAGCGTTATCGCCATAAATGCTTTCCAGATTCCAGGTATGCTCGACTGAAATTTCACTGCGTTTAGGGACTGTTGCCGTAGGCATAAACCCTCCTTTATAAACTAAAGACCGTCAGCTACCAGCTATCGGCTAATTTTTGGCTGATAGCTGATAGCTGACGGCTGATAGCTAATGATAGATAGCTTGTTTAACGCCGCACCCCGGATTGAGGCGCTTTGTAGGTAAAAGCATCGGGCGTGGTTTCGTCGGCCTGGAACACGTTGTTGCCGTGCGAAAGCAACTGCCGCAAATAGTTCCGGCTGAAAGGCCGCTCGATATTGGCAATCGGATAGAGGTCGTCCAGCAGGGCATAATAGCCATCTTTGTTCTTCTGCCCGCCATACTCGAAAGCCGCCGCTACTACCTGGTCGGTCTTCTTGCGGTCAGCTTCTTCCAACCGTTTTTGACCGTTAATCCGGCTGTAGCGGTCAGGAGTTAGCAGACCTTCCGGCTGAATTTGACAGGCAAACACAATCGGACGGAAGACGAACTTTTGACGACGGTCATCGTAGAACAACACGTTAGCATTCTGCTCGTCGCTCTGTTCGTACTCAATCGTAAAATGGTTGCTCTTTTTGCCTTGCCGAATAACCAGCACCGCTCCCGGCACCAGGTTATCCTCGAAGAACTGCTCCAGACCGCCAACCCAGCCACCGCGGTTGCCGGTAGGATAGCGCAATTCGGCAGTATAGGTGAAGTAAAGTTGAGGAGCTTCAAAGCGCAAGACCAACGATTTTTGGTCATCCATCAAAGGCGCAGGGAAAAGGGCTTTGGCCGTTGCATCGTAGGGCAAAACCCCATTCTCGTATTCATAGAATGTGAGAACGTGCCGCCAAACGTGCTGACCATTTTCCTCGACTAATTCGGATGGGTCATTGAGGGCTGTATCTTCCAGATACTTGAAGTCGGTGCCAACTTCGGTAGCCTTGTGGCGCGGATTGCCGATTTGAGGTAGCCCCGGTGCAGTCCACACCCGGTCATCATACGCCCCAACGAACTCAAAATCCTTCTTTTCTTTGGAAAGCCGCAGGTTGAGGGCAAAGCGAGTGGCCTCATAGTCGTTGTCGGTGGGACGCTTGCCCCACAAATCCCCCAGAATATCGCCATCGCTGACCGGGCCTTCCCGGTCGCTCATATACTCCCGAATCCGGCGGAAATCACCCTTGTTGTAGCGCCCGGTAATCTCCTCAATGTACCAATCTCTGGTAAAGTTGACGAAGCGGAAATCCTCCTGAATCGCCTGATTTACCGCCGTAGCGAAGTAATCGCCATATTCCGCTAGAACTGCCGCAATCGGCTGGTTCAGGTCTATCGTCAGGCCGTCGGCAACCTCGATTTCAACTGGCCCAACCACTCCCGGACGGGGGGCGGGAACTGGTTCAGGCGTAACCGGAGCGGGGGTAGCTGCCGGTTTCGCTGGCGGCGGAGTAGCCGCAACCGGGGCAGGAGTCGGTGGTTTGGCGGCTGGAACAGGCGCAGGCGGAGTCGCGGCGGGTTTCGTCGCAACCGGGGCTGGAACGGGCGCAGGCGGCGGAGTCGCGACTGGTTTTGGGGCAACCGGCGTAGGCGCGGGCGGTAAAGTAGCCGCCGGTTTTGGCGCAACCGGGGGCGCGGCGACCGGCAAGCTAAGATTCAGATTAGTCGAAGGGTGAATTACCATTTCGGCAGCGCGGGCCGCCAGTTCTTCCTCGGTTGGTGGCAATACTGGCATCGCCCCCTGGAACAAGCGAGTATGGTAGCTGTGATAATCCAGCTCGTGCTTGACCGGGATTTTGCCATCTTTGGTAGTTCTGAAATATACCGATGGTTTGCTGACCACCACTGCGGCCTCGTCTTCCGGCTCAATTTCAGCCTCCGGGCGAACTTCTTCGCGCAGAAAGACTACTGGACTGGCGGAAAGGGCTTTATCTAGCAGGACGGCTATTTCTTCGGGCTTCTCCATGCCTTTATACTTCTGCTCGGCGAAATACTGGGCCAGGTCGTCCAGCTTTAGCGAAATCGGCTTGCTTCTGGCATAAGAAAAGCCTCGCAAGCGGGCTAGATTAAAGACCTCCTGGGCCAGAGCTTTTTCGTCGGCTGAACCGCCCAAATCCAGGGCTGGCATACTCAACTGCTGTACCATATTAGCAGCTTACCTCTCTTTTCCTCGTTAAATCAATTTGCATTAAGCTATTGCTATTATTAAAGTGGGCCATTTTTGGGCCGAAATGGGCCGAAACTGAATTAGCGGATACCGGCATTGTCGCGCAGTATCTCAACATAGCGTCTGGTCAGAGTTTCCAGGGTTTGCGGTCTACCGCTCCGGCGGATATATTCCACCAGCTTTTCCAGTTGCTCGGCTGATACTTTCACACTGGTCTTTTTAGTCGTATCCATTCTTTATATACCTCATTTCAAATCGGGTACACTCGAAAAATCCGGGCCTCAAAAAAGGCCGCAGCCGGTAAAGGCATATTTTACACTAATACGGCAGCTATATCAATTTTTATCGCCGCCAGTTTTGACGAGAAATTATCTTGAGTTGTGAACAAATCTTCGGCTCTGAGTTTAATCACTTGTTTATCCTAAATCCACCGTAATGTTATAGCCAGGGTTGCGTTATTCCGATTTTATCGGTTATACTGAAAATGAAGTGTACCGAGATTCAGGCTAGAGGCGACCCTGCGTAACCCTTGAACGCTAATTACTTGCTCTGGGGCAAATATCTAAACTGGGAAACTGAATTGACCCAAACTATTGCGGGCGCGGCGCAAGTGGCCCAACGCTCCCCAAACTATTGCGAAATCGAACACGTATATATTTACCGGGATGGGCTGCGCCTGCATTATCAGGTGGCTGGCCCGCTGGATGCCCCACCATTAGTGCTGTTGCACGGAGTTGGCGGGAACGTGAACTGGTGGCAGGAGAATTTTGGTGAGTTCAGCCGCCATTTTCGGACTTATGCCCTGGATTTGCCGGGCTTTGGAAAGACCTGGCGTTTGCGGCAGCCCGACTCGATTGAAGCCAAAGCCGCTTTTGTCCGAGGCTGGCTGGACTGGATGGGGCTGGGGAAAGTCAATTTGCTGGGGCATAGCATGGGCGGACAAGTGGCAATCCGGTTAGCAGCCCTCCACCCGGAATTGATTGAACGGCTGGTACTGGCTGCCCCAAGTGGGCTATGGCTTTCGCTGAGTGAGCGGATGCGCTGGGCCTGGCAGATGCCCAAAGTCAAAGTCCCGCTCCGCCAGACCTTGACGATAGCTACCGGGAGTATGCGAACCGATATGGTGGCTTTTGGAATGGCCTTGCGAGCTATTTTGGCTGACCGTGAAACATCCCAAAACCTGGAACAACTCAAAGTACCGACCCTCTTGGTATGGGGTAGGGCCGATGGAGTAGTGCCTCCCGCGCTTGGCCCACGCCATCTAAATTTGATTGGGCAAGCTCCAGTTCGGCTGGAATATATCGAGCGCGGCACTCATAATGCTATGTTCGACCAGGCCGAGAGCTTTAATCGGCTGGTTTTGGATTTTTTGATTTAAATAGGAGTTTCGCTGGGAAATTGGGGTAGGCCGGAAAAGTTATCTTTGAAAAATTTACGGCGTAAATTTTTCAAAGATAACCAAACTCAGTTTTGGGTTTAGGACGATTTTCCTCAAATCAGCCAATCGTCTCAAGCGAAAGTCCTATAGATATACGATTTCAGATTTCAGATTTTATTCAGAGGTAGCATGATTTTTCACGAAGAGTTTTATCTGAATTTTCCGCTAGAGGAAGCCTGGGAGTTTTTCTCTGATTTTCCCGGCCCAATCCAGGTCATTCCCGGTGCCACCGAAGTAAGAGAGCTAAAGCCGCTGCACTATCTGGGCGCAGTTACAACCCATATCGGGCCATTCAGCTTTGTGTTTCGGGGCAATATGAACATTACCAAAATTGACCCGCGCACTAGAGAAGTCGTAATCGAAGGGTCGGCCCACGATTTAAGCCTCGGCGGTCATTTCAAGGGGATTGCCTATACCCGAACTCTGGCGGCAGGGCCAAACCGCAGCCGAATTAGCCTGGAAGTTCATGTCGGGCTGGGCGGGCTATTGGGCAAATTGGGGGGATTTATTATGCGCCCCAAAGCCCGCAATATCGTCAATCATTATGGCGATTTAGTCAATAAAGAGCTAGGTCAGCGCCGGATGCGCCGCGCCCTGCAACCGTCCGAGCCGAAAGTTGTAGCGGTGGCCCACGTTTCCTGAGTGGTACAGAAATTTAAGTTCGTACAAGCGCAGCGTGCCGCGCCCAAATCGAGGCGCTCCGGGCCGCAATTAGTGGTTACAACCCAATTCCTGACACTTTTTCGATTTGCAGCCGCACCGACACCCGATGCTCCCTGGAAAACTGGGTTCGCATCATTTCTTTGGCCCGCTCCTGCCCCACATAGCGGGCCGAAATTATCTCAATATCTTTTTGGGCATTCACTTCATCCAGTCGGGCCGTCCCCTTGATGGTGACATATTGATAGCCATCCTCGACGCATAAACTCATGCGGGGGTCGCGCCGTAAATTTAGTTCTTTAAGACGGCCTTTAGCTGTATTCATAATTATCTCGTCTCCCCGCAATTCGTACCAGACCACCGTCAATTGAGGCGTGCCATCCTGACTAATAGTCGCCGCAACTGCAAAACGAGGGACATCCAGAAAATTCCGTACTGCTTCGGTCAGCTCCATCACTGCTCTCCGTCCTTTCTAACCAACACTCTGGCTGCTTTCTATCAGGCTGGTCTAGTTTAACCGCCCAGCCCGGTTTTTACAACAATCGGCGGTCAAGGTCACGAGCGGGTGGCGACCAGGGCGGTAAAGCTGCCGGAAGCTTTCACATCACCGGTTTGGTCGGCGGCGGCAATATTGCCCTCAATAAAGTGCTGTCCATCCTGTTCATACTTTTTGGTGATAGTCCCGGTGCAGGTAATCACCTCGCCATGTCGGGTCATATTCTGGAAGCGCACCCCGAAGCGTTTCAGGTCGGCTGGCCCGCCCAGATAATCACTCAGGAAGTGGCCCAAAAAGCCCATTATCAACATCCCATGCGCGATTGGGCCACCCAAGCCCATGCCCGCCCCGACTTTTGGGTCGGTATGCAAAGGATTAAAGTCACCCGAAGCCCCAGCGTATTTCACCAGTTGGGTATGGCTGACCGGAGCATTGACCAACGAAGGTAATTGCGTCCCGACCTCTACCTCATCATAGTAAACTTTATTGGCAACCGCAGTCATTACTGACCTCCTTCTGTTACTATCGCTACCGTCCGGGCGCGTAAAACTTCCTGACCGTGCTGGTTGGTGTAAACCGTCTCCATTACCGCAATCTCCATTTTGCCCAGCTTGCCCGCTTTTTCGCGCACATCCATCAAACGCCGCACCCCGGTCAGCTTGTCGCCAGGGTAAATCGGGGCGAGATAGGTATATTCTTCTTCGCCGTGCAGGGTGCGTGTCACCGGAAAGCCCAGGTCGCTGGAAGAGCTATTAGTACCCTCATAGTCGGCGGGTGCGCCCCAGAAACCGGCAGCCGTCGGGAAGGTCGGCGGAATCGGCAAATCGCTATAACCGGCGGCCTGGGCCGCTTCGACCGAACTGTAAATCGGGTTGGTATCGCCAATCGCCGCCGCAAATTCACGGATTTTGCCGCGCTCGACCTCGAAGGTATAGGCCGGAAGCGGTTGCCCAATCATTTCGCGTTTAATCGCCATTGATTTCCCTTTCAAGATATTCTTAGGACTTTCGCTGCCAAATCGAGGTAAACCGCTAAAGTTATATTTGAAAAATTACACCGTAAATTTTTCAAATATAACCAAATTCGGTTTTGGGGTTTAGGACGATTTTCCTCAAATCGAAAAATCGTTTCAAGCGAAAGTTTTACTTCTTTTTCTACTTTGTTTGGCTTTTTCGGATGATTTAATGACCTCGACCATTTTACCTTATTTTGGAATTATTCGCTTTCTTAATCCAATCTATCGTAGAACTTTATAGAATTTTCCAGAAAAAGGCCCGTTTTAGGGGTTGCGTGAAATATGATTTCGTGTAAAATGTTTTTAGTGAAACTTTAGGACGTGGCCTGTTACTACTATCGTGTAAATACAAGGCAAGGGGATATTGCCAGCCAGTTCCTTTCGGGTATAATTAAGCGCATGACCTCAATTGGAATTACCGCCCGACCTGATTTGGGAGAGCGTTCCTGACGTTCCTGTGAGCAATGTTGCTGGCAACTGAACGAAAAAGCATAGTGGCTTATATATAAGGAGGACAACCCAATGCAAACCCTCGACAAGAATTTATTGGCTAATTTTGGCCCCGAAGACGTGATTGATATTGAACGAGCCGTCCGAAACCTGGCAGTCCCGGCCCTCTACGAAGCGGCCCTGGCTAAAGGGGAAGGCCATATCGCCGATGATGGCCCGTTTGTGGTGGCGACTGGCAAATATACCGGACGCTCGCCCAAAGATAAATTTATCATCCAGGAGGCCGGTAGCCAGAACCACGTAGACTGGAAGAACAACCAGCCTTTTGAAGCCGCTAAATTTGATGCTCTCTTGAGCCGGGTCAAGGACTATTTCGCCCAGCGCACCCCTTATGTCCAGGATGTCTTTATCGCCGCTCACCCTGATTACCGCTTGCCGGTGCGGGTTATCAGCGAGTACGCCTGGCATAATCTTTTCGCCCGCAATCTCTTTATCCGCCCGACTGCTGAGGAACTCAAGGACTTTGAGCCGGTTTTTACGGTCTGCGATGCCGCCAACTTCAAGGCCGACCCGATTAGGGACGGAACGCGCTCGGAGACTTTTATCCTGCTGAATTTCGCCAAAAAGATGGTGCTTATCGGCGGAACTGAGTATGCCGGGGAAATCAAAAAGAGCGTCTTTACCCTACTGAATTATTTGCTACCCCTCAAGGGGGTGCTTTCGATGCACTGCTCCTGCAACTATGGGCCGGACGGCGACCCGGCGATTTTCTTTGGGTTGTCGGGGACGGGGAAAACCACCCTCTCGGCTGACCCGGAGCGCACCTTGATTGGCGATGACGAACACGGCTGGGGCGATGACGGGGTTTTCAACTTCGAGGGTGGCTGCTATGCCAAAGTCATCAAGTTGAATCCGAAGGCCGAACCGGAGATTTATGCTACGACCCATCGCTTTGGGACGGTGCTGGAAAACGTGGTCTATGACCCGGCGACGCGCCAGCTTGACCTGGATAGTGATGCCTTGACCGAAAATACTCGCGCCGCCTATCCTCTCGATTTTATTCCGAATATGGATTTGAAGGGGCGCACCGGGCATCCTAAAAATATTATCTTCCTGACGGCGGACGCTTTCGGGGTGTTGCCGCCCATCTCGAAGTTGACCAAAGAGCAGGCCATGTACCACTTCCTGTCGGGCTTCACCGCGAAACTGGCTGGGACGGAACGTGGTATCACCGAACCGCAAGCGACTTTCAGCACCTGCTTTGGTGCGCCGTTCATGGTGCATAATCCAGCGGTCTATGCCGAACTGTTGGGCAAGAAGATTGACCAGCATCAGGTAAAATGCTGGCTGGTGAATACTGGCTGGAGCGGTGGCTCTTACGGGGTTGGCGAGCGCATGAGCATCAAGCACACCCGTGCGCTGATTAGTGCCGCCCTCAAGGGGCAATTGGACGATGTGACCTGGATGGTTGACCCATTCTTCAAGCTGTCAGTCCCTCAAAGCTGTGAGGGTGTTCCCGCCGAGGTACTAAACCCCCGCAATACCTGGCAGGACGGAGCAGCCTACGACGCAAAAGCGGGGCAGGTCGCCAAAATGTTTGCCGACAACTTCAAGCAGTATGCCCCCTCCGTCAGTGAGGCAGTGCGTCAGGCCGGGCCGCAGTAGTGCAGGTCGGGGGAAATTCAGGACTGAGGACTGAGTTTTTGTGACATATTTGGGCTGAAAATAAAGATAGGGATGAGACCCCCTGGTCTCATCCCTATCTTTATTTAAGCGTTAAATTCAAGTAGGTCTGAATTAGCAATATTCGGGTGATTAGGTTAGATACAAGCTGGGATGCGAGCGTATTACACTAAATATATCCGAACAATTATTTTCTTATTGGTCTCCAATAATTGCGCCAAGCTAAGAGGCGGTTAGAGATAGCCCCTAAATTTCTTCTACCCCGGTTGTAGTACATACTACGTACTATTTTGCCACTTTTATTTATGATGTAGCTGATATAAGGCCTCTGCTTCATAATTTCTGGTATCATGCTAAATCTATACTCGCGCTTACTATATGCGCTTCAATTTTTGGAATTAACCGTACCAGGATAGACAGGATTTATTCATCCTGTTAGTCCGGTCTATCCCTGTAATAAGTTTAGAGGAAACCCCCTTCGAGGGGGCGCATTCGTACCACTGAAAATTATCATGGGTCGAAAGTTAGAGGTCGGCGGTTAGGATTTGTCTGACCACTGACCACCGACCACTGACCACTTTTTCACAGGAGAGATAAATGTTAAGCGAGTCCCGCTTTATCCAGGCTTGCCGCCGCCAGCCGACTGATGCGACCCCGGTCTGGTTTATGCGTCAGGCCGGGCGCTATATGCCCGAATATCGTGCCATCCGCAGCAAAGTTACTATGTTGGAAGCCATTCGCTCGGCGGAAATTTCGGCGACGGTCACAATGCAGCCAATAAATGCTTTTGAGCTGGATGCCGCGATTATTTTTGCCGATATTTTGACCCCCCTGATTGGAATGGGGATTAACCTCGATTTCGTCAAAGGCGAAGGCCCGCAAATCGAAAACCCCTTGCACACTACCCGTGCGATAGATATGCTCGGCACACCCCCGGCGGAAGAGGCCTTGCCGTTTGCCCTCGAAGCTATCCGGTTGACCGTTGCCGAATTGAACCCCCGCAATATTCCGCTGATTGGCTTTTGCGGTGCGCCCTTCACCCTGGCAAGTTACGCCATCGAAGGCGGCGGCTCTAAGAATTACGAGCGAACTAAAGCCATGATGTATTCCGAACCGGCGGCCTGGAAGCGGTTGATGGACAAATTGGTGACGGTGCTGACCGACTTGCTGGCGGGTCAGGTCAAGGCTGGAGTGTCAGCACTCCAGATTTTCGACTCGTGGGCCGGGGCGCTCAGTCCCCGCGATTTCGCCAAATTTGTCGCGCCCTACAACCGCCAGCTAATCGAGGCTGCCCAGAAAACCGGTGTCCCGGTGATTTATTTCAGTACTGGTACAAGTTCGATGCTCGACCAAATTACCGCCCAGGGCAGTGATGTAATCAGTATAGATTGGCGAATTTCGCTGGACAAAGCCTGGCGCGAAATTGGCTATGACCGGGCGCTACAGGGTAATTTAGACCCGTTGCTTTTGCAAGCCCCCTGGCGGGAGTTGAGCAGCGCCGCCGATGAGATTTTGGAGCAGGCGGCGGGTCGGCCCGGACATATCTTTAATTTGGGGCACGGCATCCTGCCCGGCACGCCGGTAGATACGGTCAAGCGACTGGCGGAATACGTCCATCAAAAGAGCGCCGTAAGAGAGCAGGTCGCGGTATGAGCGCGGACACCAGCCCGATTGGGGTATTATTAATGGCTTATGGCGGGCCGAATAATCTGGAAGAATTGCCTGGCTATTTGGCTGACATTCGCAGCGGTAGACCGACCAGCAAAGCCGTTCTGGACGAAATGACCCACAACTATACCCTCATCGGCGGTAAATCCCCACTCTTTGCAATATGCCAGCAACAAGGCGCGGCCCTCGAAGAGATGTTGAATGCGGGACGGGGGTCGAAGGTCGGGGGTCAGGAAAAGGCCGCCACCGTAAATCGGGATTTCCTCAGTCCTCAGTCCTCAGTCCTCAATCCTGATTTTCCCCCCCTCACCTACCGAGTCTATCTGGGAATGCGCCATTGGTCGCCCTGGATTGAGGACGGGGTGCGCGACATGATCGCCGATGGTATTACGCGGGCGGTGGCCCTGGTGCTTGCGCCCCACTACAGCAGCTTTAGCATTGCCAAATACCATCAAAAAGTCAAATTGGGACTGGAAATGTACGGCGGTGAAATAGATTTTGAGTATGTCAACAGTTACAATACCGCCCCGAAATATATTCAGGCGATGGTCAACCGGGTGCGCGAAGGTATCGAACGCTGGCCCGAAGCCGAGCGCAGAAGCGTTCACGTCGTATTAAGCGCCCATAGCTTGCCGGTCCGTATCATTAAGGCGGGCGACCCCTATCAGGAGCAGCTTTTCGAGTCGGCCCGCCTGATTGCAACCGGGGCTGGCCTGGGCGATGACCAATGGAGTTGGAGCTACCAGAGCGCCGGACGTAGCCCCGAACCCTGGCTTGGCCCGCAAATCGAAGTGTATGTGGCGGAATTGGCGGCGAAAGGGATTCGCAATATCGTCAGTGTTCCGATTGGCTTTGTCAGCGACCATGTAGAAATGCTTTTTGACATAGACATCAAGGCCCAGGGTGTAGCGCGTCAGCACGGGGTCAGGCTGGAACGCCCCCCCGCCCTGAACACCGACCCACTCTATATCGAAACTCTCGCCGATTTAGTGCGGGAACGCTCGGCGAAATGGTCTGAAAGCTGAAATCGAAAATCGAAAATCGAAAGCTTTGTTCACAAGATGTTATTTTGAGCTTCGACTCGGTTTACTCAGCACTTTATCAAAAAAGCAAGAGACCCGTTAGCGGGGAGGGCGCACCCGCGCCAATAAAAATTGGTTGAGGGGCCAAGCTGGAACGCTACAAATATCGGCCCCCCGATTTCAGATTTTCAGATTTTAGACCCCATTTACAGAGGAGCTATGCTTATGAAGCCGGTAGTAATCATCGGCGGCGGAATTACCGGGCTGGCCGCCGCATGGGAACTTCAACAGCAGGGAGTAGAATATCTTTTGCTGGAAGGGACCGAACGGCTGGGCGGCAAAATCCGCACCGAATACGCCGACGGCTTTATTATTGAAGGCGCAGCCGACTCGTTTCTGGCTACCAAGCCCTATGCCTGGCAATTATGCCGGGAAGTCGGCCTGGGCGAGCGGCTAATAGGCACTAACGATGCCCGACGCAATGTCTACGTGTTGCGCGATGGTCGCTTGCACCTCTTTCCCAAAGGAATGCAATTGCTCGTTCCTACCGACCCGGATGGCCTGATGGCAACCGAACTGCTTTCGGATGTCGGCAAGCGTTTGATGCTGGCGGAAGCCGAAGTCCCGCCCCGCCCCGCCAACGGGGACGAGAGCTTGGGTTCGTTTGTGCGCCGTCGCTTCGGACAAGAGGCCCTCGACGTTTTTGGTGAACCGCTGCTGGCGGGGATATATACCGGCAACCCCGAAACTCTCAGTATGCAGGCTACTTTCCCCAATTATCTGACTTTAGAGCAAAAATACGGCAGTGTGATTGCTGGAAGTCGGCACAATAAACCGCCCGCCCCCGCCCCCGATGCGCCCCGCACCGCCTTCGTTTCGCTCAAGAATGGGATGCAAGAGATGATAGACGGCATTCGGGCCAAATTAACCGGCGACGTCCGGTTAGGTCAGTCGGTAGCCTATATTGAAGCGGTCAAAGCACCGGGAAACTTTTCTCCAACCGTGTATCTAGCTGATGGCGAGAAAATCGAGGCCAGCGCCATTATCCTGACCGTCCCCGCCTATGCCGCCGCCAAGCTGATGTCTGAAATTGTGCCGGAACTCGCCAAAGGACTGGCGACTATCAAGACCGTCAGTTCGGCGACAGTGACATTTGGCTACCGGGAAGCCGATTTGCCCGAACCGCTCAACGGCTTTGGCTTTGTAGTTGCCAGCTCCGAACCGACCCATTTGCGAGCCTCGACCTGGAGCAGTACCAAGCTGGCGGGCCGCGCCCCTCAGGGCTATGCCCTCTTGCGGGTGTTTCTGGGGGGACATCGCCACGAAAGTGACCCAACCTTGTCTGATGAGGCGCTTTTCGCTCTGGCTCGTAGCGAACTGGCAAAAATCATGGGAATTCAGGCCGAGCCGGTAATTTCGCGGATTTTCCGCTGGATTGGTGCTAATACCCAGTACGAAGTTGGTCATTTAGAGCGAGTTGCCGGGCTGCAACGGCTCTGCCCGCCGGGGCTATTTCTGGCAGGGTCGCCCTACGGCGGGATAGGCATTCCCGATTGTGTACGCCAGGGCCGCCAGATTGCGCTGCAAGCCCTTTCGGTCTGCTGAACAGCTTGAAGCTTCAGGAACTTCCCCTAAATAAGTAATCCTTCAAGCAATCCAACCACGTGCCAGGGTTTAGGCGTTTAATTTCCAACCTCTAGCAATTTTCCCCATCTTCTCAGCCTCAATGAGAATCTATTTGTCATTTATATAATCTGGTTTAGCTTCCGGTTGACAGCACCAAAAGATATGCTACAATTAAATTGCCCGACCAACCGTTCGGTTGAACCAACATTCCAACTACATTCTTAAAATCAAACCCGGATTCTAAAATATTTAGCTTTTTTGTCTTGTCTTATTATATTTAGAGGAAGCCTATGTCTGCGCGTCTACCTGCCAGCCTTATCCAAAAAATGAGCCTGCCGGTGATTGCTGCTCCCATGTTTCTGGTGACTGGCCCAGAACTGGTGCTGGCCTGTTGTCGGGCCGGGGTTATCGGGGCATTTCCCGCTCCTAACGCCCGCAGTATTGCAATTTTGGACGAATGGATGGCGACTATCAGCGGGCGGTTGGCGGGGCTGGAAGCCGATAACCCTGGTGAGAAAATCGCGCCCTGGGCCGCCAATATTATCGTTCATCGCACCTATAGCCGGATGCAGGCCGAGCTGGATTTGGTGGTGAAATATCGCGCTCCGGTGGTGATAACCGCTCTCGGTAGCCCAGCGGCGGTGGTCGAGGCGGTTCACTCTTATGGCGGGTTGGTGTTGGCGGACGTAAATTCAATCTCATTCGCCGCCAAAGCCGCCAAAACCGGAATAGACGGCCTGGTGCTGGTCAGTGCCGGGGCGGGCGGGCATACCGGCTTGGTGTCGGGCTTCGCCTTTGTCGAGGCGGTGCGCCAGTTTTGGGATGGGATTATCGTGCTAGGTGGGGCGATTGCCAGTGGTCGCGCAATCAAGGCTGCTCAGGTTCTGGGGGCGGACCTGGTTTATATGGGTACACCGTTTATCGCCACTACCGAAAGTATGGTCGGTGATGAATATCGGCAGATGCTGGTCGCGGCGGGAGCGGAAGACATTCTGTGTACTCCGGCCTTTACCGGGGTCAATGCCAATATGCTCAAGCCCAGTATCCGCCGCATGGGTCTTGACCCCGATAACTTACAGCCCAAAAAATCAATTGATTTTGATGACCCGCAGGCCAATACCAAAGCCTGGAAGAATATCTGGTCAGCCGGACATGGGGTCGGCAGCGTCACCAAAATCCAGCCTGCCGCCGACTTGATAGCTCAGTTACGCACCGAATATAAGGCGGCGGGAGTCGAGGGGTGGGGGTCGAGGAAAGGCAGGACTGAGGACTGAGGACTGAGTTATTTACGATTTAAGATTGGGGAACTCAGCACTTTTCTGACCACTGACCACTTTTAAAGGAGTCAAAAATGACAATGGTAGAAACGATAAACCCCTATTTGCGGGGGGTATATGCGCCGGTAGCCGACGAGATTACGGCGGAAAATATGCAGGTCATCGGGGAAGTACCGCTCGACCTGAACGGAGTATATGTCCGCAATGGGCCAAACCCACGTTTTGCGCCTCGTGGTCGCTATCACTGGTTCGATGGCGATGGGATGTTGCACGCCGTTCAGATTCAGAACGGCAAAGTCACCTATCGCAATCGCTATATTCAAACCGAAGGCTTCCAGCGCGAAAGTGCCGCCGGTCAAGGGCTATGGACTGGTTTAATGGAGCCGATGTCCAACAACCCGCCCGATATGTTTTTGAAAGATACCGGGAATACCGACCTGGTTTATTTCAATCGCGCCCTTTTGGGGCTGTGGTATCTGGCGGGCAAACCCTACCGGGTGGATGCCTGTACTCTGGAAACTCAGGGCATCGAGGACTTCAAGGGCGGTTGGAAGGGCAATCTTTCGGCCCATGCCAAAGTAGATGAACATACTGGCGAACTGCTCTTTTTCGATTACGGCCCACGTCCGCCCTACATGACCTACGGGGTGGCTAACCCCGATGGCTCGTTGGCCCACCTGACCGCGATTGACCTGCCCGGTTCGCGCTCCCCACACGATATGGCGATAACCGAACATTATTCGATTCTGATGGATTTGCCCCTTTTCGCCGAACCGGAAGCTCTCAAGAAAGGCCGCACCAAAGTGGTCTTTCACCGTAATATGCCCAGCCGCTTCGGGATTATCCCGCGCTACGGCTCACGGGAGGCGGTGCGCTGGTTCGAGGCCGAACCCTGCTATATCTATCATACGATTAATGCCTGGGAAGAGGGCGACGAGATTGTAATGGACGGCTGCCGGGTGATTGACCCCGAACCACCCGACCGGGGCGGCAGCGAAATTGACCGCATGTTGGCCTATCTGCGGCTGGATGCTCGGCTCTATCGCTGGCGTTTTAACCTCAAGACCGGAGCAGTAAAAGAAGGTTGGCGGGATGACGAAAATTCAGAATTTCCGAGTATAAATGCCAATTACCTGGGGCGAGCTTCCCGATATGCCTATAATGTCCATATTTCGCCCGAACCGACCTTGCTGTTTGATGGCCTGATGAAATATGATACCGATAGCGGCAAATCGGAGACCTTTATCTTTGGCCCCGGTCGGTTCGGTAGCGAAGCGCCTTTCGCGCCACGTACTAATGCCAAGTCCGAGGACGATGGCTATCTGGTCAGCTTTGTCCATGACGAAATGACCGACACCTCTGAACTGGTGATTCTGGATGCTCAAAATATCACCGACGGCCCGATAGCGCGAGTAATTATACCCCAGCGGATTCCATCCGGCTTTCATGCCTGCTGGGTTCCCGGCGAAAAGTTAGGATAGGGGACAGGGGTCGGAGGAGGGGGAAATGCAGGACTGAGGGGTTTACGATTTACAATTAGGGAACTCAGCACTTAAGGCTGTATTTTACTGACCACTGACCATTTTAAAGGAGTCAAAGATGATTTTAGCTTCTGAGGAGAAGATACGAGCCTTTACTGATAAGGGCTGGTGGGGTACGACTACTTTTGATACGCTATTCCGGGCCAATGTCGAGCGTCATCCCCAAGCTATCGCGGTAGTTGACCCGCTCAATCGGGCCGAAATTACCGATGGCGAGCCGAAACGGGTTACTTATGTCGAATTGGAAACAATGGTCAATCGGCTGGCCTCGACCTTGCTATCCCAGGGACTACGGCAAGACGATATTATCGGGGTGCAGTTGCCCAACATCGTAGAGTTGGTGGCAGTATACCTGGCGGCGGCTCGATTGGGACTGATAGTCACGCCCTTCCCGGTGCAATACCGCGAGTTTGAGCTGGAACAGATGTTGAGCTTTGTCGAGGCCAAAGCCTTTCTGACCGCCGGAAGAATTGGGCCGCAACAACATGCCGCGATGCTGGTCGGCCTTAATCCAAAATTGCCCAATCTCGAAAAAATCCTGGCTTTTGGCGACAATCTGCCGGAAGGAGTTATCGGGCTGAATGAGCTTTTGGCCCAGGAAGCTGATCCCACACTGCTGGATGCATATCTAAAGGAGATAAGCCCCACCGCCAACGATGTCTTTACGATTTGCTGGACTTCCGGCACTGAGGGCCGTCCTAAAGGCGTGCCACGCACCGCTAACGAATGGCTGATTTCAGCTTATGGAACGGTGGACGGGGCGGAATTAGTCGAAGGTTGCGTGATGCTGAACCCCTTCCCGATGGTCAATATGGCGGGGATTGGCGGGATGCTAATTCCCTGGCTGTTGACTGGCGGCAAGCTGGTGCAGCATCACCCTTTGAGTTTGCCAGTCTTTATGAAGCAAATCGCGGTGGAGAAAATAGAATACACCGTTGCACCTCCGGCCTTGCTCAATATGCTGCTGCAAAATGAAGCCCTGCTTGCCAACGCCGACCTGAGCAGTATCAAAACTATCGGGTCTGGGTCAGCCCCACTTTCGCCCTGGATGGTCAAGACCTGGCAGGAGCGTTTCGGCATCCGGGTCATCAACTACTTTGGCTCGAATGAAGGCGCGACCATCGTGAGCGGCCCGCAAGAGATGAGCGACCCGGAAAAACGGGCTTTGTATTTCCCTAGATTTGGGGTCGAGGGCTTTGGTTGGACGGCCCGCGTCGCCCAACGGATGCAATCGAAGCTGGTGGACCTCGCCACCCGCGCCGAGATTACCGAAGCCGGTCAGCCCGGCGAACTGCTTTTAAAGGGCGCGTCGGTTTTTCCCGGTTATTATAACGCGCCTGACCTGACGGCGCGGGTCTTTGACGACGATGGCTTCTTTCATACCGGCGACATGTTCGAGTTAGCCGGGGATGGCGACGATTTACGCTATTATCACTATGTAGGCCGCTCCAAAGACCTGATTATTCGGGGTGGCATGAATATTTCGCCCGAAGAAATCGAGACCTTGATTCAGGGGCATCCGGCGGTGGCAGAAGTCGCGGTGGTCGGCTATCCCGATAAGAATATGGGGGAGCGGGTTTGCGCCTGTGTGGTCGTGCGGCCCGGTCAGGAAATTACTCTGGAAGGGCTTTCGGAATTCTTGAAGGAGAAAAAGATTGCGGTCTTCAAGCTCCCCGAAAAACTACTGATAATGCCCGCCCTTCCCCGCAACCCGGTCGGCAAGCTCTTGAAAGACCCTTTGCGGCAGCAGGTACAGGACTGAGGACTGAGGACTGAGGACTGAGGACTGAGGACTGAGGACTGAGGACTGAGGACTGAGAAAAATTTACGATGTACGATTAAGAATCTTCGCAGTCAGTAATCAGCCCTCAGCACTTTTTAAAGAGGAGGTACAACATGACGACCCCGGTATTTGTCCTGGGGGGCTATCAGACCGATTTCGCTAGTAACTGGAGTCGGAGCGGGCAGGGGATTTACGAAATCCTCAAGGCCACCGTCGAGGGTGCGATGCAAAGTGCCGCGATTGACCCGGCAGAAATTGAAGTAGCCCATATCGGCAACTTTGCCGCCGAGTTATTCTGCGGTCAAGGCCAGCTAGGGGGCATGTTTGCCACGATTGACCCGGCATTTGCTGGACTGCCCACCTCGCGCCACGAGGCGGCCTGTGCTTCGGGCAGTATTGCGCTGCTGGCGGCGGCGGCGGAAATCGAGGCCGGACGTTACGACCTGGCTTGTGTCGCCGGAGTCGAGCTGATGCGGAACGTCAACGGACAAAAAGCCGCCGAATATCTGGGGGCCGCCGCCTGGAATGGGCGGGAAGCCCTCGATGCGAAATTCCCCTGGCCCTATCTTTTTAACCAGATTGGCGAGGAGTATCAAGCCCGCTATGGCCTGAAATACGAGCATCTGGCCCGTATTGCCCAGATTAATTTTGACAACGCTCGCCGCAATCCCAATGCCCAGACCCGCCAATGGCAATTTCAGCCCGAAAGCTTTACCGAAAATGATGAATTTAATCCGGTCATCGAAGGTAGTTTACGCAAACAGGATTGCGGGCAAATTACCGATGGCGGGGCGGTGGTTTTTCTGGCTTCGTCCCGCTTTGCCGAAAAATACGCCGCCCGTCAGGGCCGCAAGCTGGAAAGCATCCCGGTTATCAAAGGCTGGGGACACCGCACTGCCCCGATGCTTTTAGCCGATAAATTTGAACTCAGCCGCGACCAGCCCTATATTTTCCCACATGTGCGCCAGACGATTCAGGATGCTTTTCGGCGAGCTAATTTAGCCGGGTATGAAGCGTTGGACGGCATCGAAACCCACGATTGCTTTACCACTACCGAATATATGGCGATAGACCATTTTGGTATCACCCAACCTGGTCAAAGCTGGCAAGCTATCGAGCGCGGCGACATTGAGCGAGATGGGCCGATTCCGATTAACCCCAGTGGCGGGCTGATAGGTTTGGGCCATCCGGTTGGTTGTACGGGGGTACGGATGGTACTGGATACTTACAAGCAAGTAACCGGCACGGCGGAAGACTACCAAATCGGCGGGGCGCAAACTTTCGCCACCCTGAATATTGGCGGCAGTACCACCACCTGTGTCAGCTTTATTATCGGGGTGTAATAACGGGGGTCAGGGGTCGGGGGTCAGGGAAAGGCCAGACTGAGGACTGAGGTTCTTAATCGTAAATCGTAAATTCCCTGACCCTAAGAAAGGCACGATTGTGAGTAGTGCGGTCAAACCTGTTGCCGAAACTGAGCTTCGGGAAAAAGAGAAAGAGATATTAGTGGCGGCGGCGGAGTTGTTCGCCCGCGAGGGTTTTGATGGGGTGGCGGTTCGCACTATTGCTGAGGCAGTAGGACTATCCAAAGCCACCCTTTACCATTATTTCAAAGATAAGGACGCGATTTACAGCCGGATCGTACTGGAAACTATTCAAAACCTATGTCTGGAAGTAGAAGTAAAAGTTCTTGAGGGCGAAACTGCTACCCAAAAACTGCTGCTTTTCATGGAAGCTACAGCGATTTTCTTTGAAGAAAATATTTGGGCCGCAACCGCTATGCTGCAAGGGCTGAACATTCTGCCCAGTCCCGCCGAGCGCGAAAATCTGGCCTTCTGGCGTGACCGTCACGAAAATAATTTACGCCGAATTATTCAGGCGGGAATTCAAACTGGTGAATTTCGGGCGATTGACCCGGTGGTGACAGGCCGGGCGATTCTTTCAACCCTGAACTGGATGGCCCGTTGGTACAAACCTGACGGCCCAAAACGGGCTATCGAATTCGCCCGCGAATATGCCGAACTCTTTCTGGGTGGGCTGGCTAAAACAAATTCGTAATATTTCATTTATGACCCCTGTCGTTTGAGGCAAAGGAGACTTATTTCAACCCCCTTTTATGACCAGGCTTCGATTAATTTCCCAAGCAGGGTTAATCGGCTTTCTGCTACCCTTCGGCTTTGCGTTCAGCAACTTTTTCGTCAGTGCGGACAAGCGGAATGTCTTCCAGATTCAGGCGCAAGCGATTACCCAGCCGAGCCAGTGGTTCAAAAAATTGTTGGGCAAGTTCAGCGGCTTTGGTGGGGTCAGAACTATAGAGGTCGGCCCGTAAGCGTTCTGCCATATTAGCCTGGGCCAGGGCTGGGCCGAGGGCGATAACTCGCAAACCGGGCAACCGCGCTTTGAGGTCGGCAATCAACCGGATGGTTTCGGGGATTAATTGGCCTTTGTCGAATATCAAAGCCAGCAGCACCGGACGCAGTTCCACCACTGCCCCGGTCAGGGCCATAATCGGGACATGCGCTCCTAGATTTGTGACTTGCCAGGATTGGCGGGGAAAAGTCTGGGCGGCGCGGTTCAGGTATAAAGCGGTATTGCCATCGGTTTCGAGGCTGGCAAGCACCACATGCTGAATCCCGGTGGTTTCATTCAAATTTGGCGCGTTAACCGGCTCTGGCATAGGTCTTATTTCAGGCGGCGGGGTGGGAGCAAACGGCGCGGCGGGCGGCAGAAATAGCTCCAATCGCGCTCTCAGGCTATCCCAGGCGACTTGCAAATATTCGAGCTGAATATCATTCCCGGCTCTAGGGATAAGTAGCATAAGATTTTGGGCCAATCGCTGAGTCTGGTACTGAGCTTCCTGGCGAGCCGCCGAATCAGGGATAGCCAAAGTAGAGACCGTATGCAGAGCTTGAAGCGCTTCGGCAACCTCAGCGACCAGCATCTGTAAAGTTGGTTGGGGTGAAACGGGAGGTTCTCCCGACGGATTGGCCTGTGTCATTGTTGAACCTTCTTACGACATTTAGATTGTTGAGTTATCCGGCTAACCATGCCGCAAAAATAAATAACTAAGCTAAACCATTATCTCATCTACATAGCACCAGCGCCAATCTTCGCCCGGTTGGAAAGATTGCATAATTGGGTGTTTACCGACCTCATAATGTTTGGTAGCGTGCTGGTTTTTCGAGGAGTCGCAGCATCCGACGTGACCGCAACTCAGACACATTCGCAAATGTACCCAGTCATCGCCAATTTTCAGACAATCCTCGCAACCCTGGGCGCTGGGGGTTACTTCCTGAATCTGGTTCAGGTGCGTACAAGTTTGGGGCATAGTATTTCCTTCCCGTCTGGCTAATCCAGTTTAATCCTTCTACAAAAGCCGATAGCCGCCGATAACCGAAGCCGGTTAATAGCTACCTTTTGAAATTAGGGTATAGCAATAGAATTATAACATAAAGCCGGTATCTTAAAACAGAGAAGGCTGTTTGGACTCGACCACTTGGGTGGGATTATTACCTTTGAGAATAGCCGGTATCAGGCCGAGTTGCTGGAGGCGAATCCGCAAGGCGGTCTGGGAAACGGCTAATTCGGCGGCAGCGGTTGGAATATCCGAGGCATACTTTTGATATACCTCGCGTACCAGTTCAGAGGGCAATAGCAAAGAAGAGGCAAAGGTATTAGCTTCCCATTCGAGGCGGTTTTGGAGTTCGTGCTGACGCAATACCCTGGCGAGCTTGACTTGAGCCGCCGGGTCTTTGAGGGCTTGAAGCGGAGTGAGAGGTTGGGTGGCGACGACCTCAACCATTGGCTCGGTCTGATCGCACCGAAAGAAACGGGCCGGAAGCGGCATTTCGGCGGGCGGCGGGTCAAACAGAGTGGGTTGCTCGGCGATTTGTAAGGTAGGAAGATAGTGCAAAAAATAGTGGCCTAGCTCGTGGGCAATCGTAAAATTCCGGCGGGTCGGCATATCGCTGGCTTCATAAAGAATTTCCGCATGAGCAGTATCGAGCAAGCCCGCCAGAGCCTGCCCATTGTGCGACAAATCCTGTTCGCCGCGCAGACTGAGTTCAGTCAAGGTCAGGGCCAGATACTCAACCGGGATAGGTGGAATTTGTGGTACCGCAAGCCCCGCCCCCGCTAGAGCCTGCCGAAAGTCGCTCACAAGTTGGGCCGCCTGTTGCTCAATTTGCTTGAGATTGGGGCGGTTACTCCATCTACCACCACGATACATTGAAAATTATCCTTTTGGTTGACCCTCATCGCCAGTGTCTTGCAACTGCTCAATTATAGCAGCTTCGTCCATGGTTTGGGGACGAGCTTGCTCAGGCCGAGCAAAAACCATATTCGGCCCGGAGGTCGCTGAAAAGCTCTTGCCCAGCCCTTTTAGCCAGTTCAGGAATTTTGGAAAAAGCTGTTCTTCCAGCTTGTGCTGGCGGGCTAACGACGCATAGTCCTTGAGCCGATAGCGTTTGAGGTCGGCTAATGGAGTATTATCGGCTTTCAGGGCTTCGATAGCAGTTTCCGGCAGCCCCGACTCGCGCAAACTCTGCTGCTCGTAGCTGGTGACATAAGCCCCCAAGCTGGCCGTCGCCGGGTTGAAAGCTCGCCTTTGAAATTGCTGCCAGGCGGCGTCCAGCGCGGATTTAGAAACCGCTTGGTTAGCAGCCTGAGCGGGCAGTTGCAACAAGGCCAGAGTGTGTTGCCATTCGGCCTGGGTTTCGGGCGAAACATTCTCGACTTGCCAACTCGTCGCCGAGAATTCACCCCGGTTGACCTGCTCGAAATAGTGGGCGACATTTTCTACAAATTCGGGGGCAACCATATTTTCATCTTTATCAGGTGGTTCAATCCGTTTGGGTGACATGTTCTCCTACTCCTTGTGCAACCAACAGTGGTCGGTGGTCAGTACTTAAAACTCAAAACTATTTTACTGACCACTGCTATCTGACCACTGTTTATCAAATAATCCAATCTTCGGGCGTACCGGGCAAGCGTTTTTGTAGCCACTTGATCCCGCGAGCGGTGTTATGCTTCACCTGGTCAATCGTCAGATTGAGTTCGGTGGCTACTTCCTTAATTCGCATTCCCAGCAACCACTGACAAACCAGGGGAGCGCGATATTGGGCGGGCATATCGGCAATCAAATTATGCAGCACCCGCACTAACTCCCGGCGGGCGGCGGCTTCCACTACATCGGCATCCGGGTCTACCAAGACCTGGGACAGGTCGAAATCCTCGGATGAATGACCGGGCGGTGCGACATTCAGCGAAACAATCGTAGCCCCTTTGAGTTTAGGGCCACCGCTTTCGGCCTCGCTTTGGTCGGGGTTAGTCAAACCTCCTCTGGCTAATTTTTTGCCCTGAAACAATTTTTCCAGCAAGGTTGCATATTCCCGCTCGAAAGAATGACGCACCAACCCTTTCAGATTAGTAATCACTTCTTTGCCGTTTAATCGCTCCAGAACGGTCATCAGAGTTTCAGCGGCTAATTCCTCGGCGTAAATCGCACTCATTCGGCTATTCGCCAGAGCGTAGGCATAAGGCCAAAAACGCCGAAAAATCGGTTCGTAGGCAGTCCCGGCTTGCTCAGAGCGCGGGCCATACTGGGCTAGAGCGCGATGATAAGTTTCTACCAACTGCGCATCACCCGGTTCAATTTGAGTTGTCGGCATATTCAACCTCCGGCGGTAAAAATCGCCGACCATCGGGGTTGCGCTTTCCGGCAAATCAAGGCTCAGGTCTAACACTGGTAATCCTCCTCAATCAAAGTTTTGGCTCAAAAATATAGTTTCGGCTAATTCCGACTCTCGCGTAGCTCTTGCAAGCTTTTAGGTAGACTAGGAATAATCTGACCGAAAACGCGAAAATCATTCTAAAGTGTTAGTTTTTAAGGTTGGTGCTGAACCATGCCCACTTCAATAATCAGTGGGTTTGCAAAAAAGTGCCACCTCCATCAAATAAGCAAATAAGCAGATGAGATTGTAGATTTGCCTCACCAAGATTAAGAGCCTACCCGAAAAAGTACTTTGCCCCAATTATCTCGGATAGGCTCTTAATATAGCATAATGAAAACGAAAAACTGATGCTAAAAACTGAACGCTGATTTTAGAATATCGCCTGGCTTTTCAAGCGTAATCAAAGTCTGACCGCGCTGGGTGCGGGTAACTGTCGGTAAAGCCGCTAAATTCAAGCCAACGGTCTGCCCCTTTGCCGAAGCCAGCACCACTTCCGAGTGAGCCGCGACCACAATCGCCTGAGCCAAACGCTCGTCTTTCGCCAGTTCAAAGGTTACGACACCGCCGGTGGCGCGGCCTTTGACGGGATATTGTTCGAGCGAAACTTTCTTGCCCTGGCCTTTTTCGCTCACAACCAGCAGATATTTCTCAGCCACATTTGCCGGAAGATATTCCGCCCCGACCACGCGCACCCCGGCGGGAACATTCATGGCCTGTACGCCCTGGCCCAAGCGCCCTTGCTGCGCTCGTACTTCTTCATCCGAAAAGCGCAAGGTCTGGGCCTTGTCGGTTGTAACCAGATATTCTCCAAAGCTGGTCTGGTCTTCAGAGGACGGCAGCGGCAACAAAATGGCTTTAACTACCGCATCGCCTTCGGATAGTTTGAAATCAGCTATCCCTTTTTCATCGGCGACTCGATATTCGGCAAGCGGGGCTTTCTTGACTTTGCCCTGCCGGGTGAACTCGACCACATAACCGCCTTCATCAAAATCCGGTACTCCCAGCATGGCTATCACCTGCTCGCCTGCTGCCAGTTGCAGGAATTTTCGTAGATTTTCGCCCTTCGCAGCGCGAGTGCCTTCCGGGACTTGATTAACCGACATGCCGAAGGCTCGGCCCTGGTCGGTGATAAACAGCAAGTGATCCTGCGAACTGGACAACACCGGACGGGCGGCGAACTGGTCATCACCCCTCGGCAAGGCTAAGACCAGGGTATTAGCAGCCTTATCTTTTTTGGCCTTAGTGAAAGTATCGGCGGGCAGAGTTTTTATTCCTCCGTCGCGGGCCAGGGCCACCAGCACATTTTTATGCTCCACGATATTGGCAATTTCCAGCACCTGGCTTTCGGTGGCGCTCTGCGGGTCAACCACCGTGCGGCGGTCATCCCCAAACCGCTTGACCAACTCGTTCAGCTCTTTCTTAAACAGAGCTACCAACCGAGCCGGGTCTGCCAGCAAACTTTCGAGTTCGCCAATCCGAGCGGTCAGCTCCTCTTTTTCGCGGCTATACTTACCTGCGTCCAGCCGCGTGACCTGCGAAAGCGTCATATCGGCGATAACCCCAACTTGCCGCTCGGTCAGCTTGTACTTGGTCTGAATCTTGGTGCGAGCTTCCTCGCGGTCAGCGGCTTCCTGAAAGATTTTGACAATCTGTTGAGCGTTGGCGCTCCCGATAATCAATCCTTCGACGATATGCAGCCGTTCTTTGGCCCTGGTCAGGTCGAATTGGGCGCGGCGGCGCAAAACATCCAATTGATGTTTATTCCAATAGTTTAACAGCTCAACCATACCAATTTGCTTGGGCTGGCGGGCGGCTTCCATCGGTTCGCCCAACAAAAAGACCATCTGGGCCGTCACTGCCATCTGCAAATCGGTCTCGGCATAAAGCTGCTGCAAGACCTGGGTCGGCTGGGCATCTTTTTTGAGTTCCAGCACCATCCGAATCCCGCGCTCGGTATCGCTCTCGTCCCGTACATCCGGCACTAGCCCTTCCAGCTTGCGGTCATTAATTGCCTTGACAATCGAGGCCCGAAGTTTATCTTTGGGGAGCGGTGGGATTGAAACCACAATCAGGAAACGCTGACGGGTGCGAGGGTTTTCTTCCAGGCGCACTTCGGCCCGGACTACCATCCGGCCCTTGCCAGTCGTAAGATAATCCTTAACCCCATCGAGGCCCATAATCCGCCCGCCGGTTGGGAAATCCGGCCCTTTGATATAGGCCAACAACTGCTCAACTGTCAGGTTTGGTTTGTCCAACAGGGCCGTCGCCGCCCTGATTACTTCGCCCAAATTGTGTGGCGGAATATTGGTAGATAGGCCGACTGCAATCCCGCTGGAAGGGTTGACCACCGGCGGAATACGGCCCGGCATATAGTCCGGCTCTAAAACCCGGAGGTCTTGCTTGTAAGTCGGGCGCAGCGAAACGGTCTCTTTCTCGATGTCAGCCATCAGAGCTTCCGCTAGAGGACTGAGGCGAGCCTCGGTATAGCGATAAGCGGCAGGCGGGTCGCTATCCAGCGAGCCAAAATTGCCCTGACCTTCCACCATCGGATAGCGCATCGTGAAATCCTGGGCCATCCGCACCATAGCATCATAAACCGAAGTATCCCCGTGTGGGTGATAATCACCCAAAATTGCCCCCACGATTTCAGCCGATTTTACGGTTGTGCGGCTGGATAAATAACGCCGGGTCAGCATTCCATACAAAATCCGGCGCTGAACGGGCTTGAGGCCGTCGCGGGCATCCGGCAAGGCCCGGTCAGTCACCACCGATAGACCATAAGCGGCATAGGCTCGCTGTAAAACTACCGAAAATTCCTCGGTCTGGATATTTCCATCAAATATTGTCGCCATTTTTCTCTATTTCTTAAACTAGCTTTACTTATTCCAACTCTGGTTCTGCTTCGTTTTCTGATTTATTTTCAGATGCTTTTTTACCACTATTCTTATCGCTCTTTTTTGGTTTTTTAGCCGCTTTAGGGGGCAAATTACTGACCAAATGATACGAGCGCAAGGCCCATTCCCGCAAGCCATCCGGCTCATCATGAAAACTTTCTGGCACCAGCACCCAAGAGGACATCGTGGTTTTGCCGTCCAACATCCAGGGTTCAGCCCCCGCCAATTCTAGGAACTCGGCATAAACCGCCGGGTCGGGTAGCTTCAGGCCGATGCGCCCAGCCCGCCAGACCAAAGCGAAAATATGGCTATGGACAAACAGGGTATCGCTACCGAACATGCGGCGCGGCGTAATCCCCGGCAAATGGGCAGTAGCATCTTCCAGGAGCGAGAGCAGAAATGTCAGACTTGAATTAGCCGGGGCTTTGGGTTTCATTGCGGACTACTCATGATTCTCGATTGAAATTATTTGGCAAACCAGTTTTTCAGGTCGTCTAATGTCTTGAAATCAAGTAAGGCAATAGACAAATCATCTATCTGGTTGACTGATAAAAGCTTGATTTGCTCTTCCAGTTCGGGTTCAAGCACAGTATAGCGATGATGAAGCAAACGTTGCAAAAGGTCACGTTTGCCCTGCTCAAGCCCCTGCTCAAGCCCCTGTTCAAGGCCTTCCTCGCGGCCTTGCACAAGGCCTTCTGCGATACCCTCTCTTTTCCAACTGGTCGTAAGTTCCATAACTTCCTCCTTCTTGTTCAGCTCGATAGCATCGAGAGAGGCTTGGTAAATTTCCTTTTCTGGTAAACTTAAATCCAGATAAGTATCTACAAAACTTGAAATCAATAGCCTTTGGGCTGCATTTAGGGGCAAACCTATCAGCATATTCAGACAGGCTAATTTCACCTTTGGCCGATCCTTTTTGGCGATTTTCATCTTTGCCATCAAAGCACTGGCAACTGGGTTGGGCCGGTTCAGGAAATCACGCCAATTCAGCCGGTTCAATTGAATTACATCATAGCTGAATTGCAGCACCGTTTTATTTGGAAACCCTATTCCAAATATCGCTGGTTCTGGCCTTATAGGGCTATTATACGAAAATAGCGCAATCGGATAGATGGGCTTGCTATACTTCAAGTAGATCTGACTGAAATAGCGGTACATCCGCTCCGCAAAATCGGCCTGAAAGTACGATTGAGGCTCAACGTGGATCAAAAACCAGGCTTCTTCTGGCGATACACCCCTGAACCGGGCCTGCATCAGTACATCCGCTTCATAGCTTTCACCCAACCCCAGGTCATTGAAAAGCTCTTTGTCCAGCGTCACCAACGACTCAGGCTCGACATAGGCGGCTACTTCCGGGAAAAATAATTCCAGGAAATCCATAAAGAAGCTCGTTAGCAGCACCTTGAATAGCTGATCGTGGTCAATGCTCATTCTGGGCGGTAAGACCCGTAAGTTTTAGGGATACTCATCTTCGTCGTCGTCATCTTCGTCATCGTCATCTTCGTCGTCCTCGAAAAGCGGTATTTCGCCAGTCCCAAAGATTTTGATACACAGCTGGCTACCATCTTCCCAATCTTCTTCATCGCCATCGCTAAATATCTTTACTGCTTTAGGGAAATATTCCGCCAATCGAATCAGAGCAGCAGTTACCACCAGGTCATAAGGTTCACGAGCAGTTTTACAGAAGCCATCCACCGGAATATTATCTACTGGAAGATAAGATGGCCTGAAACCGACAAACGGCTGAGGGTTGTCCATCCCAATAATAAAGCCTTCGGCGGCCTCATCCTCTTCGATATTGCCATTAAAGGCCACCAGTCGGTCAGCTGTAACTGGTTGGCCGGTACCGTCCGCCCCACAGATTTCGAGTGAACCTTCGGTCAGTTCCGGGAACAAAAAGAGGCTATCAATAATCACTTTCACATCTTGCGACCACTGGGTAAAACGGGTAGCATCTGGCGCTTTCCGCCATTCCCAGTAATGAGTGTAGCCCATAATTGTACCTCCTTCATCCGCGCAATCTTTAAATACCTTAGTACATTTCAGATCTCCTGTTTATAATATACCAAATTTTTGGATAGATACATTAATAGAATATTCATTGCACGGATTAGAAATCCAAATCGGCGACCTTCTTGGCATGTTCCGCCAGAAAGAGGCGGCGGGCCTCGGCGTTAGTGTCTTCCATCAATTGCCCGATGAGTTTCTGGGCCAAAAGCGAGTCCTCGATTGTCACCCGCTTGAGAGTCCGGGTGGTCGGGTCAAGGGTGGTTTCGCGCAACTCTTTCGGGTTCATTTCACCCAACCCCTTAAAGCGTTTGAACTCCAGCCCGGCAGCATCAGGATGCTGGCGCAGAAAATCATTTTTGGCAGGGTCGTCCAGTAGCCAGGTCACTTTACCTTTGAAACGCACCGAATAGAGCGGCGGACAGGCGATATAAATATGACCCCGCTCAATTAAATCGGGGAATTCCTGATGAAACAGGGTCAGCAAAAGGCATTGGATGTGCAGCCCATCCACATCGGCATCCGACATAAAGATAATCTTGCCAAACTTGAGCTTGCTATAATCGTAGACCGCCCGCGTCCCAGTCCCCAGCACGTTAATAATCGTGCGAATTTCCTCGTTAGCCACGATTTTTTCCAGGTCGGCCTTTGCCACATTCAGGGGCTTGCCTCGCAGCTTGAGGATGGCCTGATAGTCGCTAAAACGGCCCTGGCTGGCAGTCCCTCCGGCGCTATCGCCTTCTACAATCAGTAATTCCGAGCGAGCCGCATCATTAGTATTGCAGCGCATAAATTTCTTGCTGACCGTCGTATCAATCAGCTCACCCTTGCCTTTGCCGGTGCGGGCCAGTTCCTCGGCTAACTGGGCCTCGTTGCGGGCCTTTTGCATGGTCTGGATTTTCTTTAGCCACTCTTTAGCCGGAACTGGCTGGCTCTCGAACCACTCCGAAAGTCCCTCATTAACCACGCTGCGGACAATCCCTTCTACCGGGGCATTGTTCAAGCGGTCTTTGGTTTGGCCCTGAAACTGGGGATTATGCAACTTGACCGACACCACCGCCGTCATGCCCTGCTGAATGACATCCGGCTTGAAACCCTCTTTCTCGCGGTTCTTGATAATCCCAAACTTGAGGGCGTAATCATTGACCACTTTGGTCAGGGCGGCCTTGAAGCCAGTTTCGTGTACGCCGCCATCGCGGGTGCGGACGGCATTGGCAAAGCTCATTAGCTGGGTTTTGTAACCCTTGTTAGGTTGCAAAGCCACCTCAACCGAAACATCATCCTTGATTTTAATAATTGAGGCTACCTGCCGGAAAAGGGGCTGGGCCTCCGAGTTCATGTCGCGGATATAGTCTGCCAGACCCTCTTTGGAGAAAAAGGTGAAATTGACCTGGGCCTCGGCGTTCTCATCCCACAAATCAAGGCTGATATTCACTCCCCGATTCAAATAGGCCGAAGCTTTGAGGCGCGACTCCAGCATTTCGTGAGGGTAATAAACCTCTTTATCGAAGATAGTGCGATCATAGTGCCAGCGCAATTGAGTACCGTGCAACTGGGGGTCACAGGGGGTGATAGAATGCATCAAGGCTTTGCCGCGCGCAAATTCTTGATAAAACATCCGCCCGTTTTTCCAAATAGTCAGTTCCAGCTGTTCCGAAAGAGCATTAATTACCGTCGTACCAACTCCGTGCAGACCGCCCGCCGTCTTGTAAGCCCCTTCCTCGAACTTGCCGCCGGAATGGGGGACCGTCAAAATTACAGTCGCCGCCGGTAATTGCTTGCCCTGATACTTCATGGGGTCAAACGGCATGCCGCGCCCTTCGTCCCGGACTGTCACCCAGCCCTCATGGTCAATCTTAATCCAAACGTGTTTGCCGAACCCGGCGTTAAACTCGTCAATGCTGTTGTCGAGGGCTTCCCAAAGCAAGTGGAGCAAACCGCTAGTGGTAGTTGCACCGATGTACATGCCAGGACGGTGGCGAATAGCCTGAATTCCCTCCAACACCTGAATATCGGCGCTGGTATATTCTTTCTCGCCCTTTTTGACTTTAGAAAAATTGGCGTGCCGTTCCGCCGACTGAGCCGTTTCCGGGCTGGGGGGCAGCGGCTGCGGCATCAAGGCCAGCGCCCCATCAGTTTCGGTAGTCCGTTCTTCTGACTCGTCGGGCAATTCCATTTCAAAGAGCGATTGTTGCTGAAACTTTTTGCCAGAGCGGGTAACAGGTTTTTGATTTTCCACTAATCCAATTTTTGCCATCTCTATCAACCTCAAACCACTAGCGGGCCATCGCCCTCGAATTGATTTCGTTTCGCTGAAACCTATATAATTCGGTCAATTCTTAGAACAAATGTATTATATCCTTTTTACTAATCCTTGTAAATACTTTCAAGAGCCATTTCCAGGCCAGCAATTTTGGGGATAAGTAACTTTAATGGGGATAAGTATACTATCCTGGCGATAATATAATAGCATATTATAACTGGTTTTGCAGCATTGACATGTATCTAATTAGTTTTATTTCGACAACAAAAGAGGCTACTTCCCGATTTACAACTCACTTTATAACCCAATCGAGAAAATAATCTCTTTAGAAGAGCAAGCCATAAAAATCGGTAAGTTGCCAAAAAGCGAAATAGCAAGTAAGCTTTTTATGGAAACCACATGAGCAACTTACCTTCAAGTATGAATACATAGAAGTCAGAAACCAGAATAAAAGGAATTAGTATGCTAGAATCAGAAACCAAAACCTCCCAACTAACCCAAACCGAATTACAGCAACTTAGGGCCAATTGCACCCGCTTTTTAAGCGGGCATTATCCGACCAGGCCGCACGAAATTTTTAGAGAGTTGGCCGAGTTTACCAGCCCGGAGATTATAGCCGATAGATACGGTACTGGCCTCGTTATCGAAGAATTTGAGGCCGAAGTTGCGACGTTGCTGGGCAAGGAAGCGGCAGTTTTTATGCCGAGCGGCACAATGGCCCAGGTTATTGCCCTTAACATTTGGGCGGAACGGAGCGGCATTCGCAACCTCGCCTTTCACCCGACTTGCCACCTCGAACTCCACGAAAGCAAAGCTTACCAGAAATTATACAATTTGCACAGCGTCTTAATCGGTTCGCCTGATACTTTGATAAAACTAGACGACCTTAAAAAGGTGCGCGAACCGTTAGCGGCGCTGTTGCTGGAACTACCCCAGCGCGAAATTGGCGGGCAGTTGCCAAGCTGGGAAGAATTACAAGCTATCATACAATGGGCGCAAAGCCGCAAGATTGCTCTGCACCTCGACGGAGCGCGGTTATGGGAATGCCAACCGTTCTACCAGCGTGAATATGCCGAAATTACCGCCGCCTTTGATACAGTTTACGTTTCGTTTTACAAAATTTTGGGTGGGATTGCCGGGGCAATGCTGGCTGGCCCAAAAGATTTTATTGACGAAGCCCGTATCTGGCAACATCGGCAGGGTGGACGGTTGCCGCAGTTGTATCCCTATGTTTTGGCAGCCCGCAAAGGGCTGAGGGAACGCTTAGGGCGGATGGAGGATTATAATCGCAAAGCGGTAACGATTGCCGAAATTTTGCAAGCTTTTCCCCAAATCGAAGTTCTGCCCAATCCGCCCCAAACCAATATGATGCATGTTTTTATGAGAGGGGATAAAGCCAAACTTGAGGCGGCGGCTTTGCAAATTGCCGAGGAACAAAAGATTTGGCTTGTTGGGCTGCCGTTGAATCCTACGATTGTACCAAATTGCTATCGTTTTGAGCTTACTGTCGGCGACGCTACGCTAAATTTACCCAATAGCGAAATTAGCAACCGGTTCGAGGATTTATTTAGCCGCATCCTACCTTCCAGCTAAAATTCTTCGACATCTGGCGGGCTGTAACCATCCTCACCGACATAGCGTTCCCACAAATCGGTCATCAGCAATTCAGAATTACATACGACCCCCTGCCGACCAAAATACTCACAAATCCGGGTAATATCGCGTTGCAAAATAAATTGGGCATCCGGGTTGGTGCGGCTGTTAGTAACCTGCGGGAAATCAATCAGCACGATTTCGCCCTGCCAATAGAGGATATTATAAGCCGATAAATCGCCGTGAATCAGATTGTGCGACAGCATCAGCTCGATATTGCTCAAAACTCGTTGGAATAAAATCTCAGCTTCGGCGACTTCGAGTCTAATTTCATTCAGGGTCGGGGCGGCGGTGTGGGCATCGCCGTGATAGCTCATGAGAATGGCGTTATCGTTGACCGCCAGCGGTTGCGGAACGGCTGCCCCAGCTTGATAAAGCTGTTGCAGGGTCGTGTATTCGTATAGTAGCCACGATGAATGCTCAACCTGCATACCATAAGCACTTTTTTTGCCAATCGCTCGCATAATGCGCTGGTCGGTGCGTTTGACGGCGCGACCTTCGTCGGTCAGCAAGGGGCGACCCTGGCGGTACATTTTATCATTGCTCAGGTTGCGAAAGCGGCGGGGGCGGTAAACTTTGGCCGCGACAAACTCCAGGCCCAACCTCGGTTCGGGCCGACAGCGGTAAACACTGGCTTCTTTGCCGCCTTTGACCTGGGCCAAAACATCGGTGATTAGTTCCTCGTCATAAAAAGAGCGCAACGAGGCGAGTAGCCAAACCTCTTCATACTGGGCCGGTTTATAGCTAATCTTAAACCCGGCCTCAAGGCCAATCGGTTCGGCAATTTGGGTGACAACTTGAGCGCGGGTCTTTTTAGCGGCCTGCCGGGATTTGGACCGACCCGGACGTTCCAGGGGTCCGACCTTTTTCAGCAGGTTGTGGGCCTCGAGGTACTCAAATTCGTCAGCATAAATTTCTTCGTCCATCAAGGTAATAATCCTTCTTGCGATTTAGGGTGGTCAATAAAAGGTTAGTAGTGGAAAACGCTTTCATAATCTTTATACCTCCTTGTTAGCTAAAAGAATTTAACTGCTTGCCCCGTGATACCGGGTCAGAGCATAGCCCCAAAAGCGGGCCGAAGCAAATAGCAAGCCGCCCGCCGCCACAATTGCCCAGATTGCGGCCTCCCAGCCGAGTTGTCCCAATAGCAAATCTGCCGGGGTCGCCGCGACTATCCCAAACGGCACAATGTAAACCATTATGAGTTTGACCACCCCCCCAAACATATTGGGATGATAGCGTCCGGTATCGAACAAGTTGAAAAAGAAGTCGGCTAAATCAAGCTTGACCACCCAGATACACGGTATCACCATCATAAACCAAAGTGAGTAGCAAATTATCACTCCACAAGCGATAAAAACCGGGTAAAGTAGCCATTGCCACCATTCGATTGTCAGATGCAAATTGCTCAGGCCGAATATTATCATAAGTGTGCCGGGAAGCAGATTTGAAAGTTCGGTGAAATTGATGTAGCGGGTGGTTATCATAAACTGGCTATTAATCGGTTTGAGTAAATAGAAATCCAGTTGGCCCTTCCGAATATATTCCGGCATCTCAAAAATATTGCGAAAGAACATCGCCAAGACTGGCCCGGCAATTAGATGAAAAGTGCCAATCAGAACTAAATATTGATAGAGCGTCCAACCCCCGATACTCGATGTGCGACTGTAGAGCGCCCCAACCAACAAAAGTGGCAAGAATGGAAAACAGAAGATGACCAAAAACCCAGCCACGAAATTACCCCGCGCCTCCATTTCGCGCACCAGACAAATTCGGATAAATGAGCCGTACAGCTTCAGGTAACGTAGCATTTAAAAGCACTCCTAACTGTTGAGCTGCCGCGTTTTATTAATCGCAATTAAAAATCAGCCCTCAAAAACCTCGTAGCGGCGAAGAGCTTTTTGCCAGAACCAGCGAAAGAAAAGCACCGCCAGGGCCAGCCACGCCAGTTGCACCGCAAACCCCTGCCATATTTGTGCCGGTGGCAATCCCATAAAAATCCGCACCGGCAAAGTATAAATATAGGCAAACGGTAGCCATTGCAGCCAATCACCCAGACCGGCGGGCAGCAAAGCCAACGGCACTAATACTCCACCGATGGCGGTTGAGGCGGCGTTATAGAGCGCAAAGAAACCTTCCGGCTGGTTTTGCCAGATAGTAACCAGCCCCAAACTGAAAGTAAGAAAGAAATTCAGGACATAAGCTATCATAAAAGCCAGAATCGCCAGCAACCAGTTAGCGATACTTTCGGGGGCTTTGAAGCTATCACCCAAAACTATCGCCAGCCCCACAAAGATTGGCAAAGTCAATAAAGTACTCCAGGCCCGCCCACCCACCTCAAACCAAAAGGTATTGGCGGGATAAGACATCGGGCGCAACAAAGCAGTCGCCATCCGACCTTCCCGAATTTGGAACAGGGTCGGCCATTGATAAAAGGCGATGCGCCAGCCCAGGAAAGCCGCCACTACATAATAAGTGGTTATAAACTGGTTAGCCGCCGGGTTGCTACTGGCGTTAAACACCGAACCCCACAAATAAATACTTATCAAGGTAGGTAACAGGACCAACACCGAATAAGTCAGGGTATTCCAGCGATATTCCATGCGTTCCTGAAAACTCAGTTTGCATAGATTCCAATACAGCCGAATAGTCCGTCCCGCCCTACTTTCACCCCACCCGCTAATTCTATCCTGAATAATCACTCTCTCTCCTGAATTGGTACAAATCTAAAATCTGAAATCTGAAATCTGAAATCCCGTATTTCTCCGATTTTCGATTTCAAACCTTCCCAATCAACTCCGCTTCGGGGCTGCTTTCTTCCGGGTTTACTTCTATCGTAGCTGGCACTTCGGCGGATTGACCGGGTTCGGTAAACAGGTCGTGAATAATGTCGTCCAATTGTGGCTCTTCAATTGAGAGGTCAGCTACCGGGAAACGCTGAAACAGGGCTCCCGACCTTTCGGCGACGGCATCGCGGGGGACTTGAATCCGGGCTACCCCATTTTCATGTTCGAGTAGCTGACCCAATCTCGTCAACTCGGCGGATGTGACCGGCCCGGCAAAACTGACTTTCAGAACTTTATTAGGAGCATACCGCTCGATTAGAGCCTTTAGGCTACCATCGTAAACCAAGCGACCATGATTGATAATCAGAGTGCGTTGGGCCAGAGCTACTACATCGTCCATATAGTGACTGGTCAGCATAATTGTCGCCCCGTACTGACGATTATAGTCCTTGATAAACCCTCGGATTTTCTTCTGCATCACTACATCCAGACCGATAGTCGGCTCATCCAGCAGCAATACTTTGGGATGGTGCAAAAGGGCCGCCACCATTTCGCATTTCATCCGCTCGCCCAGGCTTAGTTTTCGGACCGGGGTATTCATCACTTTGCTGAGGTCAAGTAGTTCCACCAGTTCATCCCGGCGCTGGCGATAAAGGGCCGTCGGCACTTCATAGATGTCGCGCTGTAGATTAAAACTTTCTATCGCCGGTAAATCCCACCACAACTGGTTACGTTGCCCCATCACCAGCGCAATTTGCTTCAAAAAAGCATATTCGCGCTTCCAGGGCTGGTAGCCCAATACCTGAGCATCGCCACTGGTCGGGTGCATCAGGCCACTCAACATTTTCAAAGTCGTCGTTTTGCCCGCCCCGTTTGGCCCTAAAAAAGCTACAACCTCGCCCTCTTCAATGCTAATGTCCAGGTCGTAAGCCGCTTTTTTCTCAGAATATGATCGCTTGAACAGCCCGACTACCGAACCCTTTAACCCTTCCTTTTTCTTATAAGTCCGAAAAGTTCGGGTCAATTTATGGGTTTCTACCACTTTTGGCATAATGAAAATTCCTCCACCTGACTAAGAATCGCCGCAAAAAGCTAAAGACAAACCACAAGGCCGCCGGACATTTCAAACCAGTTGAGTGGGAAAACCTGACTAGGTTGGTAAGAGAGGGCTAATTGCATAGCTAGTTATACTATATCAAATTTAAGAAACCTTGTCAATAAGTCTTTTGAGAGGTGCAGTACCCGACTTTTGGCAGGGGTCTTTTGGCCTTGTCTAAAGATTTATATTTCTCTTGACGCTCCGGGACAACTAAAGTATATTACAGCTATAGCTTTTGACATAACTAAAATGACAGTTTAACTAGCCAGAGGCCACCAAATGAGCGAAAATCATATCTCCCTCTCGATTGAAAAACACCCGGTTAAACACTGCTGGAAAGGTCGCGGCGGCTTTTTGCCGATAGCGATTGTCGAACACATGATGCAAGGTAGCCTGGAAGATACCTGGCAATATTTCAACGGTAGTCATCCCGATGGGCGCTACGAAAAATCGGCCCACTATGGAATTGCCCGCGATGGGCGAGTCTGGCAATTTGTGGAAGATGAGGATACCGCCTGGGCTAACGGGGTGCTACAAGCTCCCGATACTACGATAGATTGGCTCAAAGAGGTGTCCGAAGAGCAGGTCAATGCCAATCTGGTGACGCTGGCGATTGAATACGAAGGCTATAGCGGACAGCCTTTAACCGAACCGCAACTGGAAGCCGCCCTTCTGTTGCATCGTCAGTTGCTCTCGCGCTGGGAAATTGAGCCGGACGATAATCACATCATCGGTCATAATCGGCTTGACAGCCTGGAACGAGGCAGTAATCCTGGCCCGGCTTTCCCCTGGGAGGAATTATTGACCGGCTTGAACTACTCAACTCCGCTAGAGGATATAGCCCCAGAACCGGATTTCGCACTCCCGGCAATTTCACCTGAAATTATGGCTCAACCCTCGGAATTGGAAATGACTGCGGCAACCTTGCCCGATTTATCAGATGATGAGGTAAGTGAAGCGACCTTCGCGCCCGAAGCAAGCGAGCAAGAAGCGGTGGTCGCTCCCCCGGAATTACTGCCTTTCGCCGATGCGATTTTTGCCACTCCGCCCGAACATGTCGCGTCAGTTGAGAATGAAGAGAGTGAAGAGAATGAAGCTGAGGATGGAAAGGCCGAAGATGGGCTACCCGACTTCCTGAGTGGGGCAATCTCACCCGCCGTCGAGTCGCCAGCTTATAGCCGGCTTGAGGCATTCCAGGATTACGAAACCAACCCGGCGGATTTTCTTAAAGACGAAGCCACCGGGCTACCCGATTTCCCTGATTTTGGGATCGCTGAGATACCCGATTTTGGGCAACAGTCCGACCTTCCCGACTTCCTCAAAGCCGCCGATGAGAAAGTCAGCGATGACAGCGATATTCCCGATTTCCTCAAAACTCAAATGGAAGCGCCCACCAACACCGGCCTACCGGATTTTCTGAAAGAGGCCGAGCCGGAATTTATGGCAACCGAACCAGCCCCACCCGCGAAACCCGTTTTGCGGACTGACGGGAATGGTTTACCCGATTTTATGGATGAAAATATCCCTTCGGACGACGAACTACCCGACTTCTTGCAGGGGGATTTGCTGGATATACCGACCTCCGAGGCAGTTCCCAGATTTTTAGATGACGATGTACCGGATTTCCTCAAGGACGAAACCAATGCCGCCAAAGCGGAAGTCAATGACAATTTAGCCGAGGATTTTTTCAAAATTGGGGAGCTGCCAGCCTTTTTGGAAGAAGAAAGTCCTAAAGAGCTTTATCTGGAAACGGTGGAGGATGTTCCACCGCCCCTGAATTTTGATTTGCCAGAACTTCCCACTATGAGGCTGGAAACGCCTCCGCAAGCTGAACCGCTTCCCGAATTTCCAGCAATGACTGCCGAACCTTTCGACCTGGATAACCTGGAAATTCCTGATTTTCCGCTGAACCCGACGGCAAACTCAGACTCCGCCGCGCCGATTTTGGGCTATACTGGGACGCTGGATTACGAGGAAATCAATCTCGACATGCCAGAAGAGTTTGAGCTGGATTTACCACCGCTACCCGAAGCGGGGGCGATTGGCGAAAATTTGCTGACTTCGGAATTTGCCTCCCCTCTGAATGAAACCCCGACCACGATGTCTTTTCCTCCGACCAGGCCGTTTAGCAATTCTTTCGATCCGCCTCCGCCCGACTTAGGTCAGTTCCAGGCCAGCGAGTCGTTACCAGCTTTTGCCTTGCCCGATTTCGACCTGCCTGAATTGCCCGACGATATGAGCGCCCAGGAAGCCGAACTGCCCGATTTTGCCTCGCTTCCGGCTATCCCTGGGTTTGACTTACCCGATTTGCCAGAACTAGAGCCGTCTTATGAGTTGCCTCCAATACCAGCAGAATTGGGAGCGGCAGCCTTACCCGAAATCCCCGCGCCTTTGGCAGAAACTAGCCTTGCCAATGAGGAGACTGAGGATAAAAGCCTGGATACCCCCGAAACAATTCACTGGGCCGGAATAGATGGCGGGGTCGTGGCGGTAGAACTTGCCAACGTCCGTAGCCGCCCCAGCTACGAAAGCGAAACTGTCTTGCGACAGGTTGAATTCGGTGAGCGATTGCACTTTGACGGCTGGACGGAAGGGCCGGAATTGCGCGGCTCTACTCGCTGGTATCATATTAAACAGGCCAGCGGCGGGGGCTGGGTGCATAGCAGTTTGGTACAGCTTGATACTCCCTTTGAGGAGGCGGTAGGCTAATTTTGATTACAAAATCTGAAATCGAAGATCGGAAATCGGAAATCGGAAAAATACGAGATTTTAGATTTTAGATTTTAGATTGCTACAAAATGGATAAAGCTTCAAGACTGGAAATATTGCGGTTTTTCACCTGGCTGGGTTTTGTCGGATTTGGCGGGCCGCAAGCCCATATTGCCCTGATGCAAGAGCAACTCCAGGAAAAGCGGCAGTGGCTGACCAAAGAGGAATTTAGCGAGGCGCTGGCAGTCTGCAATATTCTGCCCGGCCCGGCCTCCACCCAGTTAGCTACCTATCTGGGCTGGTGGCGGGGGGGTGGTTTAATCGGAGGCTTACTGGCGGCTTTTGGCTTTATCTGGCCCGCCTTTGGAATAATGCTAATATTAAGCTGGTCATATTTTACTTTCGGAGCGTTGCCCCAGGTCAACGCTTTTTTTTATGGTCTCAAACCGGTGGTAGTTGCCATCGTTCTGGCGACCTGCTGGCGGCTAGCCCAACCATCCCGGCGGGATTGGCGTTTCTGGATATTGGTTACGATTTCGACGGTTTTAATCGGCGGGCAATTCGTCAATGATTTTTTAGTGTTTATCGGGGCGGCCCTGCTAGGCTTATTCATATATCCCTGGCAAGCTAGGCCAAAACCTTCATCTACCCCGCCCTCAAGCACCCCGGCTAGTCCTGAACAAAAGACCAAAAGCCCGAAAAAGAGCAGTGCTTTTGCCTTGCCCTATCTGCTTATGATGAGCTATTCCCCAATCTTCCAAATCTCGGCCCTGACGCTAGATTTCGGACGATTGTGGCAATTGGGCTGGTTCTTTCTGCGGGCTGGGGCGCTCATTTTCGGGGGCAGGCTGGTTATTATCCCTTTGATTCA
>JBBRSG010000052.1:0-40628 GCA_038245615.1 Chloroflexia bacterium
AGGGCAACGGGTGGTTTTGCTGACCTTTGATACCCACGATAGCGATATTGGCCTTAGCACTGCCTGGCCTATCTTCCTGGTCAATACCCTGGGCTGGATGCAACCCATCGGGGCGGTAGACCAGGTGACGGAAATCAATCCCGGTGAGCCGGTCAGCTTTAATTCAACTGCTCAAAACGAGGAAATCAGCGTCCAGCCACCTGAAGGTGGGGCGGTGGTGCTAAAACCGACCAGTGGAGTAGCTTCTTTTACTGAAACCGGACGCACCGGAATCTATACAGTCAACCGCAAGCTAACCGCTAACGGCAAAACCACCACCCTGACCGAGACTTTTGTGGTCAATCTCTACAGTAGCCTGTCGAGCTTTATCCGACCGCTGGATGATCTGGGGTTGCAAGGGACGGTCAATGCCGCGAGCGGGGCTAATGCCAAAAGTGACCGCGAGTTCTGGCAACCTATCGCCTTAATAGCGTTGGTATTGCTGATGGTGGAATGGTGGATTTTTTATCAGGCCAATCGCCGCCGTCAAAAGAAAGTCGCGCCAAATTCCTCCAAAATTAAAACTGCCCGCAATTAGCCAAAAAGTACTGGCAGCGATTTTTGGCAGGGTTAAACCGCTTTCAAAACTCAAAATGTGGAAATCCTCGATTTTATCCACACCTTTATCCACAAATTATCAAACTTTACAGGCCTGGCTCGTCCAGGCTTGTTTGTACACATCATCAACATAATGTGGATAGTTGGATAAGCTTCTGGTTTTGCTGAATATTAGCCTGCTAAATCCATTCCAGATAAAGGGCTAGATATTTAGAGACTCCACAAAATGTGGATGGTGGGGATAAATGTATCCGCTCAATTCGTGAAAAAAAAGACTTTGTTATGGGTAGCCGAGAAAACTGAGAATCGGGTTAGAAAATTTATCAACCGCCATGTGGAAAAGTGGGTAATTTTGTTCACAACACGCTAGGTTCTAAAGTGGAAAACTTCGCGCCAAAAGTGACTGAATCCGGCCTTAAAGATAAGAAACCGTTATGATAAAGGCCCGGAAGCTACTTGCCAACTAATCTAATTACTGCTATCATTCCACTACTCCCATTGAGAAATGTGTGGAAGTAACCAAAATGCTTGCAAACATTGAATTACCAAGAAGCATTAAGCAAAACTCTAAACCGGAATATTTGAGCTTCTACACAAGTTCTGGCACGCGCTATTACACCTGTTTTTGAATTTGAACAACATAACGGCCACCCGGAAATTAGGGCTAAACGGTAATTACGGCCACGATGGTCAATTTTCAGCAAAGACGCTGGACTTGGCTCAGTTTTCTTTGTGTCCGTTGCGCGGATGAACTGGCCTACCAATGGGATTGGTACATGGGTAGGGAAGGAAACCTGCATACAGTAAGACGGGACAAACTATTTTATATCTTACTATGGAGCTTCAGTATGGCTGGAAAAAATGATAATGGCGATGCTCATTCGATGAGTGCGGCGGTAGAAGTAGCGCTCGATAACCAAAGACCGTTTGAGCCTCAATCTCTCACTAAACCGGGCGATATGCGCCAAATCTGGCAGGTGGCCCTGCGGGATTTGCAAAGCCAGGTTGACCGACACGAATATGAGTCGTGGATCAAGAATCTTTTGTTGCTAGATATTAAACAGGGAATTGCTTTAATCTCAACTCCCAATACTTATGCTCGCCGCCGTCTGGAAGGTGATTTTTGCGAGGTAATTTGTCGGGTTCTCTCGCGGGTGGTTGGGCAAACCCTGGCCGTTCAATTTACTTTGGAGTCAATGGAACAGGGCCAAATGTTTGATTCCGCCCCGGCCCTGGCGATGAGCGCCGGACGGCCTGCCCCCAAACCAGGCATCCGGGCCAGAGGTGCTTATCTCGATCTGGTTGAGCCGGAGCTTAACCATCCAGTTGGCTGGGCGACCCAAGCCCAGAACGGTTTCAGTTCTAACGGCAATGGGCATAGTGCCTATGAGCAGGCCAAAAACGGCTATTATTCTAATGGCAGTAACGGGCGGAATTCTAACGGCTTTGCTAACGGCAAGGCCCAACCTCAGTCCGATAGCTTGAGCGCCCGTCAGCGCAACGATAATTATCGCTTTGCCGAAGAAAGGGCCGAGTACAATGAGACGATGAGTGCTGAAACCCTGGCAAATATGAACCAAATGACCGACGAGTACGAAGCGGTTTCGCTGCGTTACGGTCTGAACCCTCGTTATGTGTTTGAACGCTATATCGTTGGTAGCAGCAATCGGATGGCAAATGCCGCCGGGCGGAGTGTCGCCGAAAACCCCGGCAATAGCTACAACCCGCTATTTATTTATGGCGGAGTCGGTCTGGGCAAAACTCACCTTTTACACGCTATCGGGCATGAGGCTTTGCGTTTGCGCCCTCATCTCAAGGTCTTGTACGTCACCAGCGAGAAATTCACCAACGACCTGATTAACGGGATTCGAGAGCAACGGATGGAGGAATTTCGCAGCCATTATCGCAGCATTGACCTTTTGATGATTGACGATATTCAATTCATCGCGGGCAAAGAGCAAACCCAAGAAGAGTTTTTCCACACCTTTAATAGTCTCGTAGAGGCCAATAAGCAGGTTATCATCAGCTCAGACCGCTCGCCCAAATCTATGTTAGTGCTTTCTGACCGTCTGCGCTCGCGCTTCGAGGGTGGTCTGATAAGTGACATCAGTCTGCCGGACTACGAAATGCGGTTGGCGATTTTGCGGGCGAAAGCCGATTATCAGCCCGTCCCCATCAGTAACGATGTTTTGGAACATATTGCCCACAAAGTGCCGACCAATATTCGGGAACTGGAAGGGGCGTTGGTGCGAGTAGTCGCTTTCAGCTTCCTCAACAAAGTGCCTTTAACGGTCGAGTTGGCGGCCCAGGCCCTGAACGATGCCATGATTAGCTCCCGCAAAAAGTTGGTGACAAAAGAACGGATTGTGGACGCAGTAGGTAATTTCTACAGCGTAGATGTCAAGGAATTGCAGGGTAAAAGCCGGAGTGCGGATATTGTGCTGCCGCGTCAGGTGGCGATGTATGTGATGCGCGAGCAGACCGATCACAGTTTGGTGGAAATCGGGCAGATGTTGGGAGGTCGAGACCATACCACCGTGATGCACGGCCTGGAGAAAATCGAGAATGCTCTCGAAACTAATACCCAACTGCGTCAGCAGATAAATACGATTGTCCAGATTGTCTATAACAACGATAATCTGAAGTGAAATACTTCCGCTAACACTAGCAACTAGCAACTAGCAGCAGGCCGAAAGGTCTGCTTTATTGTTTTATAGGAACTTTACACAGCTTTGCACATTATGTGGATAACTTGGCGATAAAAGTGGATAGCTTGGCGGTTTTGTTGAAAAGTAGCTAACTCTGAGGCGATTTTCCGGGGGATAAGCAGTGGATAAACCGGGGTAAAATTGGGTAAAGCATGTGATTCAACGGTGCATAGATTCGGGATAAAAATTGGCGGTTTTTCCGCTTTTGTGGACACCCAAAGGAGTAAATTGTGCTTTAAAGTGGACAAGTTATTCCCAATCCGGGATGTAATAGCCGGACTGGAAAAAGCTGTGGATAGCTCGACTTTTTTCCACCGCACTTTCCACCACAATTGTTTACTAAATTTCAGGTAAATAGCCTCAAAATAGCCTCCTTTCCACAAATCCACCGCCTCTATTACTATTAAGTCTATAAACATATATATATAAATCATGATTCATATAGAATAGGGATTGTGTATAACCGGGGACGGGGAAGACGGAAGACGGAAAGCGGAAGGTGCAGGAAGAAAGGACGGAGGTCGGGGGAAATTCAGGACGGAGAGTTGAGGATTAGGCAGTTTGTGGACTTGAGAAGCAGAATATGATATACATGGAAAATGATTAAGTTAGGGGTTTTTGAGGGCTTCAGGTCGCCGCTTGACCCAAAAAGAAAGGGATTGTTGGAATGTCGGTAATGCGCTATACAATAGTCGAGCCAGGCGGAACAGTAAGCTTTATAGCGCCCTGGAACACTCTGAAAGCTCTAGTTGCCGCTTGTAGCCGTAAACCCGCCCCATCTGACCTCTCAGCCCTGGTAGAAAGCGCTTCTAAATATAGTTCGGGGTTGCAAGATTACGTCCTGAACGGCCTGGCAATCTTTGACGAGCATCATGCTTCCTCGATAGTCGAGAGCCAACCGACGACTTTAAGTCCCACTCTCGAAAATGAACTGCAAAGCCTGCTGGCTCAATTTACCCCCGCCCGGCCTGTTGCGCCGTCTGAACCGGAGGAACTAGACGAAATGCCGATGTTGGGTCAATCCGAGTCGGAAGTCGAAATAAGCTACGAGGCCTTGTTACAGTATCAAGTCCGCTTGAGTGGCGCTCCAACCGCCCGACAGCCAGTGTTGCGGGTGCTAAACTCAATAACCCGTCAGGAGAGCCTGGAGCCAGTCGGTATCGGGCTAGTTATTTTTAATCTCCCGGCCCGAAGGATTGTGCAGGTGCAAAATAGTTATGGGGTTCTGAAGCGCAGTGACCGAGGACGTTATTTTGAGAACGGTCAGCCCACCGAGCGCCTCTATTTCTACCGCCTCCCGAATGAATGGAGTTTACTGCCATAATCTAAGGTCTAAAATCTAAGGTCTAAAATCTAAGGTCGAAAGTCTAAGGTCTGAAAATACGGGTTGGAAGGCTAATGGTTGAAGGAATCTTGGTTAGAGTTTGGTATATTACTCAAAACTTTTCTTCTAACTTTATGAAATTAATCTGCAATTGTTAAGTTCTAACTTTCGATTTTCGACTTTCGATTTTCGACCCTATACTGAGAGGGATATTAAAATGACCGACCTATCCGACCTGCGACGCAGTGTTATCGCTCAAATCCAGGCTGGCAAGCTGGAAAGCATGGCGATTGCCACCGCTCTCAACGAACCCGAAGAAACCATTCGACATGTTATTCGGGTATTAGCGGGCGAAGGCTGGTTCAAACTTGACGATGCTATCAATAATTCGCTGGATATTTATGATGTCAGGCCCGGTTTTAGTAATTTATAGGTTTTCTCAATCCTGTTTCCTGGACTAGCCTCAATTTTATTTATATCACATAGACAATATAAATAAAACAACCTCAAATTTGACCAAATCTTTGCGGTAAAGCCCTGATTTGGGTTTTTACTTCTTTTTGGGAGCATCTGGGTCGTCGGTGGGTTTGCGGCTTTTGAAAAGGCCGCCAAAGAACATCCGGCTGTAGTCCGCTCGCATTTCGTTTTTGGGCGGCAAGGGGTAGGCCGCATCCTGGGCCTCGTTTGTTATTTTATCGCGGGAGGATTTCCAGCGGGCGCGAGTAGTGCGGGCGCGGTCGAGGGTTTGTTCCAACGGGGCAGGGTCAGCCAGCGAAGCCGGTTTGGGACGGCTAAATTCATCATAGAGGCCACCCTTTTCCAGCATATTTCGTAACTCGGAAAGCTGGCGCTGATAGCGGTCTAGCCAATTGATAATCGCATCCGAATTGGTGCGACAAATATCGAGGTACATCGCCACATTGCCGCCCGCCAAGCGGGTAGTATCCTGAAAGCCGGTACTTGCCAGCCGGGTCATTTCGCGCCAGCCTTCGCTATCGCCCGCCAGATTGACCAGCCCAACCGCTGCCAGATAGGGCAGATGGCTGATTGCTGCGACATAGCTATCGTGTTCCGCCGGGTCCATAAAATAAGGTTTCGCGCCGATAATTTCGACCAGACGTACCACGCTATCAATTGCCTCCTCCGGGACATAGGTCGGCGACATCAGACAATAGGTGCAGCCTCGGAAAAGTCCGGCTTCCGCTTCTTCCAGCGAAGCGGTTTTGCCCGCCATCGGATGCCCGCCCACAAAATTGACCGTGCGCGGCAACAATTCTTTGGCCCAATCCATTACTTGACGTTTGGTGCTACAGACATCGGTCACGATTGCTCCCGGCGCAAGATGTTCGGCAATGTCCTCGAAAGTTTCGCGCACCGCCATAACCGGAGTAGCCACAATCACCACCTGAGCGCCTTCCACCGCGTCCATTGGGGTATTGGTGTAGCGATGACAGACCCCCATCTTCTCAGCTAACGAGCGTTGCTTACCTTTGGCATCAAAACCGACCACCTCCAATTGGGCGGCTCGACCTTCTTCGGTTTTGGCCCACTCGCGCAAGGCCAAGCCCCACGACCCGCCAATCAGCCCCAGGCCAATTATTGCAACCTTCATCTATCGCTTCCTCTCAGGTAGTGGTCTAAAATCTAAAATCTAAGGTCGAGGCCAGAGACCAGCGAAATACAGTTCTGATTAACGAGAAAGTTCAGCTAAGGCTTGGCAGTTTAACTCTTAATTAGCCTAATAACTTTTGACCTTAGACCGAACAAATTTATTGCTTAGTACTCTAGTGGACTTGGTTTTAGATTTTAGATTTTAAACCGCGTGTCGTTCCTTAAATACCGTAATTTGGGTGCAATGCTCGATTTTATGCCCGTAGGCGGTATAGACCAAAAAATCTTCCAGAGCGTAAGGTGCGCCGTACCAGGGCAGAGTACCGGGTTGGCGCATGGTTTCGGCAGAAATTTGGGGTAATAAACCCATCAATTGCTCATGTACCGCCTGATATTCTTCCAAAATGGCCTCGACTGGTAGAGCTTGGCGGGCCGCGACTTCATCCTGGCTGAATTTATCACCACCCAAGGTCGCCATTCTGGTCATATACGGATTTTCGGTTTGCCCCAAAAGGCTGCTCACCACCTCGACGCAAAAATATTCGTAGCTGGTCAGGTGGGCCATTACATCCTTTGGCGACCAATAGCCGCAGGCCTCGCCAATCTCCCAGGTACGAGCATCCAAACCCGCGATGCTATCCAGTACTCTGGCATTTCCATACTCAAGCAACAGTTTTAAGTCCATAAACCACCTATAGCTTTCACTAGGCCTATTAAATCAGCTTTAAGTGTCAAAGGTCAGAGGAACTAATAGTGTATTATAGCCGTTAAATCTTTGTATGCAACATCACATACAAATTGGCGATAAACCTGTATCTTTTTGCCATATCAAGACGTATTAAATAAATACATGACGATTAGGGGGCGGCAAGTAGGTCTAAAGGCTAGTTGCAAAAATAGCTCTTATGTCATTAAATATAGACTCAGCTTATGTGGCTGAACCGGGATGGCAAAACGCGGACGTTTCTGGCGGTTTGACCCAAAGAAAGAAGTGTAGAACTTGGATAACGACAATTTAAAAGCACTTACGGTAGCTTCGGACAATGCGGCAATCAATCATGCCGAGCAAGCCCGGCTTGCCACCAGCAAAACTTCCAGTATGCGGATGCGCGGGGCAGCGGGACTAGCGGTTTCGGCTTTACTGGCGACTTCGCTCTTTTTGAGCGCCTGTGGGGATGAAGACGATTGTATTCCGACTACTCCGCCGCCCGCCGGAAGTAGCAGCAGCGGAGTATTTGGTACGCCGGTAGCTGACCCCTCCCAGCCCGGTTCATCCCAGTTTACCACCGGACAGCCTGCCGCCAGCAGCCAAACGTATTGCCGGAGTCGGCGCACCGGAGGCTATTATTTCTATACCGGTAGTCGGTATTATAGCAGTGGTAGCAGCAGTGGTTCATCCTCTTCTTAATCCCGGCGGATTGAGGAAACTGGTTTATTTCTCAAAACCTCAGAACCTCAAATGGGTAGTCTTGTGACACCATTAATTATACCAACGATACAGCAAAATCGCCCGCCGCGTCCGCTCTGGCTGATGCGGCGCTGGAAACGGGCGGCAGGGCCAGTAGCAGGCTGGCACGTCCCTGCCGCGCCTTTTACGGCGCTCCAACTTTTTGGCGAGCCGCGTCTACCTCTGCGCCAGCGTCGTAATCCTGCTACCCTTGACCGCCTGGCCCGCGATTTGGCGGAACGACTAGCGGCCACCGACCAGGCCGAGGCGGTACAATCGGGCGAAGCGGCCTTTATCTTTGACTTACCAGGGGCGCTTTCGATTGGGTTGGGGTGTCATTTGCAAGCCTATGGAATGACCCCGGTCTTGCTGTTTGGCGGCCTGTACCGGCTTGGCAGTATCGTCGAGGGCCACGAAAGCCTGCCCGCTATTATCCGTTATGCTCCTCAAATTCAGCCCTGGCAGACCGCCGGGGGTTTTGCTTTTTTGCTGGAGCGCGAGCGCACCGGCCCGCCCGATTTGGACGATTTGGGTCTGTGGCGCAGTTTCGATAATCGCTATCACGCCGGAGAATATCTTTTCCCGCCCCTGGATACCCTCAAAACTGGTGGCCTGACCGCCCTGATTGATTTGCGAGCCGAAGGCGATGAACTACCATCTGATTTGGATGGTTTCTATCAGGTCGCGGCTCTGGCGGGGATTAATGTCTATCAGGCCTTTCTCCCGGCGGATTGGCTCTTGGGAAACGAGCTATGAGAACTTTAGCCCGCCAATTGATCCAGAAATATAGCCCGGCCCGCTTTGGGGCGATAGTACGCCTCTTAAACGAGCGGGCCGCCCTAAATGATGGTCTCTATGAAAGTAACGTGCGGGGACGGCCCTACGTAGGGTTTGGCGGCCTGGTGTTGTCCCGTCAGGAGCGCGATAAACTGGCTTACCTGACCGAAGCCTTTAGCTCCATCATGACCAAAGCCATGAGCGCGATTGTCGCCGAACCTCCGTCTGGCTTGTGGGCGCTAGGTTGGCCTGAACACCTCGAACATGCTTTGCGGCACGAACCGCCCAACCGCTTTTTGACTCCCCTGGGTCGCTTTGATTTCGCGCTAGACAAGGCCGGGGTCTGGCGTTTGATGGAGTTTAACAGCGATACCCCCAGTGGGGCGCAGGAAATCAGCCGGGTCGAGGCCCGCCAATGGCCCTATCTCCAGCGACTTGAAGACGGTCTGGAACGGCTCAACCCCGCGATAGAACAGACGATGGCTCAGGCCCTCTATGATGAGGCCGTCTTTGCGCCCGAACCGCCCAACGTCCCGCCGATGCTTGGCCCGCGCTATCTGCCGAGGGTCGGATTTTTGGTACAGGCCCGCCATTTGACCGATTTATCCCAAATTTCTTATTACGCCGAAATTTTGGAAGATTTGGGTTTGGATTGTATAATTAGTGATATATCCAATCTATCGCTGATGGGTGGTCATCTTTATTTGATGGGTCGAGCAGTGGACGCGGTTTATCGGCTCTATCCCGTCGAGTCTCTTTCGATAGAGCCGATGTTTGCGGCCTACTTGCAGAACAATCTAAACGGCTGGCTGAAATGTCTTAATAACTTGCGAGGCTTTTTTGCCCAGAGCAAAGCAGTAATGGCATGGGTCTGGCGGCAGCGTCATAGCTCGATTTTTAACGCCGAAGAACAGGCTATCATTGCCGACCATCTGCCCGAAACCTATCTGCTAGAAGACCTGCCCGAAGATTTCGACTATCGCGGCTATATCGTTAAGGAATTTTACGGACGGGAAGGCGCGGAAGTCTATAATGGCGCGAACCTGAGCTTTGAGGGTTGGCTGAAATGTCGAGAATGGCGTACTTTCGTAGCCCAGCGCCGGATTGACCTCGCCCCGGTGGAACACGCTCTCCCGACCCCGGATTGGCAAGGCGTAACCCTGGAAGAAGCTTATCCCTGCGTTGGCGGCTTCATCATGGGCGAGCGATGGGGCGGTTGCTATACTCGCATCGGGGGTCTGATTACCAATAGTTATGCCCAGTTCATCCCAACCCTGGTCGAACAAGGCTGAAACCGGATTTACCGATAAAATTTATTCTGTTGATTCTGTCCATCCCTGTTAAAATTAACCCAACCGAGGAAATCTAATGCCTGAAGAAGCCAATTTCAGTTTTATACCGCCTCTGGTCGAGCAGCATTATGCCGTAAAGGTAAGTGGCCCGCCCGAATTGCTGCACGAGCGGGAAGGGCAACGGGTTTTTTATGTGCCGATTGCCGAGGGTTCGGCTCTGACTTTGCGGCTTTGTACAGTCTACCGCACTCACGAAAAGGTGTTGGCGGATACCGGGGCTTTGCTTTTCTTGAACCACGCCTGGTTTTCCGCCCCGGTGCTGCGGATGACGGTTGAGGATGAACGCTGCTTTCAGTGGCAACCCGGTTGCTGGGGCTATGCTCAGGACTTTATCCCCGGCGAAAACCCGTTTATGGATTTGCCGACCCTGACCGAATTGGGCCACTTGCTAGGCCGCATGCATAATCTGGCCTCTACGCCTGACCAATACCCGGTCGAGGTCGGCTGGCTGGACGAACTACCCGATGCTCTGCTCAAAGCCGAAGCCGCTACTAAAGACGAGGAATGGGGCAAGAAAGCCGCCGAAGTCGCCGAAAACCTGCGCGGTCTGCCCGACCTGAGCCAGTTGCCGCTGGGTCTGATTCATACTGATGTCCACGAAGGCAATCTCTTGCGAACTCCCGATGGACGGCTGGTTATGCTGGATTGGGAAGATGCCGGGCTGGGTCAGGCTATCTTTGATGTCGCCTTAGTCCTGGGCTGGAATTGCGTCTGGCAAAGCACGACCGGCCTTTTCAAGAAAAATGGGCCGCCCGAACTCTACGATTTTGACGAAGAATACTGTCGCACCCTTTTAGGAGCTTATCAAGCGGAGCGGCCTTTGTCCGAACTGGAAATGCAGCTGCTTGGCCCGTCTATTCGCTTTGTGATGGGCTGGTTTGCGGCCCGCGACATCAAGCGCGAAATTATTGAGCCGGGGGTCAGCGAGGGTTTGGCCTTTACCAACTGGGCCATTATGAGGAGTGTTACCCCGGCCTGGGCCGAGCAATTGGCAGGTTGGGCCGCCGAAACCCGCCCGCAACCGCCCGAATTGCAATAATTCCCGACAACCAAAAAGCGCCGGTAATTTACCGACGCTTTTTGATAATCTTTATCTTTGTCTTAGTTTCTAGCACCCAACAACCGACCCAGTTTTCCAAAAAACCCGTCTTTAGTCGGCCTTTTGCCGCCCAACTTTTTGGCTGGTTCTGCCGAAGTTACGGCTACCGGCGGGCCTTCCGGCGAGGGATATTCTTCTACTAAGTCGTCCAACCAACCGGGCATTTCAATTTCCAGTTTGGTATATCGCACGTTGGAACTACCACCCGTCAAACGATGCTGCGAAAGGTCTAATTCTTCCCAGGCCCCCCCGGTTGGGCCAAGATTTCGGATATGATTTCGGGGGTCGGCGATATATTTAACTGAATAATCCTGATGCATTTTACTGCCTCACTTTCTAACCAACAAACCTACCTTACCCAGGCTACCCATTAACCACTTTACTTTAACCATTGCTATCAGCTAATTTTATTTTCCAAATCAGCTTTTGACTTATCTTCTAATTTTATCTTCCAAGTCATATCTTCTAATCATGAAACGCGCTTGCCATCACTCAGTTACTAAGTAAAGGGCTAATCCCACCAAGCTCTAACGAAGCTATAATACAGTTCAAAAGAGTCTTACCAACAATTTTGCTTAACTATACTTTTGAAGTATGCAATTAGCTTGCCACCCTTCAAAGTAGTCACGAACCGGGTTTTATTATGTTATGATATATTTGATAAAGTAATTAAAGCCTTTCGATAGACCAAGTTTAGCCGACTTTCCGCCGACCAACAATGAGCCTTTTAACATTGGCAGAGTGATATAAATCACACCAAACTTTTTCGGACCAGTTTCAGCCAATTTAAAATTGAGTCTGGAAAAGTGTCGATTCGGCTAAATCTATTCGTCTATATCATGAGGACGGCATTGGCCGACCTTGAGGGTGGAATGACGATAACAGGAGGTTTTATTATGCGGTATATGGCCTTAATTTATGGAGATAGTGCGCTTCAAGCGGCGATGAATGAAGCCGAACTGCAAGCTCAGATGGCGGCTTACAACGCTTTCACCGAAGAATTGACCCGGCGAGGAGGAAGGGTAGGCGGCGAGGCTCTCCACCCCACTACCGCTGCGACCACCGTCCGGGTGCGCGAAGGCAAAGTACTGACCACCGATGGCCCGTTTGCCGAAACCAAAGAGCAGTTGGGCGGTTACTATTTGTTGAAGTGTGAGAATCTGGACCAGGCAATCGAAATTGCGGCCATGATTCCGGGGGCGCTCACTGGCTCAATCGAGATTCGGCCTATTGTCGAGTGGGAATAAACAGAATTAAAATGTCAGACAAAGCCGTTTTGCCGCTTTCCGCAAAACGGCTTTGTCTGTCTGGTAGTCTGGGATTATGAACTCTGAAAAGCAACCGATTGTCCAGACCATCGAGCATATTTACCGCCAGGATGCGGGGCGGGTGCTAGCGACCCTGATTGGCAGCCTGGGCGACTTCGAGTTAGCTCAGGATGCTTTGCAGGAAGCTTTGATTGTGGCCCTGGAACGCTGGGGGCAAGATGGCTTACCCCATAACCCGGCAGCCTGGCTGGTAACTACCGCCCGCCGTAAAGCGATAGATAAAATTCGTCGCAATAACGTCTTTTCTCGCAAGCAGACCCTTTTGCAAACCCTGGTCGAAACCGAGACCTACGAAGAAATAACCTCGTGCCCCGAAACTTTCCCCGACGAGCGGCTCAAGCTGATTTTCACCTGTTGCCACTCGGCCCTGGGTATCGAAACCCAGGTAGCCTTGACCTTGCATACCGTGGGTGGTCTGACTACCCCCGAAGTCGCCCGCGCTTTTTTAGTCCCCGAACCGACTATGGCCCAACGGTTAGTACGCGCCAAGCGCAAAATCCGCGAGGCCGGAATTCCCTATGTCGTTCCGCCTCCCGACAAAATAGCGGAACGCCTGGAAGGGGTATTGGCGGTGCTTTATCTGATTTTCAACGCGGGCTATACCGCCAGCCTGGGCGATAGTCTGCAAAGACGGGAATTATGCGCCGAAGCTATCCGCCTGACCCGCGCTCTGGTTATGTTGTTGGCCCAAACCCCTTCATCCGGCGAAGAACCGGAAGCTCCAGGCTTGCTGGCCTTGATGTTATTGCATGATGCCCGCCACCAAGCCCGCACCAGCCCGCAGGGTGAACTGATTTTGCTGGATGAGCAAGACCGCTCGCTGTGGGATAAAAATCAGATTGAGGAGGGGGTGGCAATTCTGGAACGCGCTTTGAAATTGCATCGGCCGGGGGTATATCAGTTACAGGCCGCTATCAGCGCCTTGCATTGTCAGGTCGCCCGCCCCGAAGATACCGACTGGCTACAAATATCGCTGCTTTACCATCAATTGCTCAAGCTGAATCAATCGCCGGTAGTTCAACTTAACTGGGCCGTGGCGGTAGCTATGGCGAGTGAGCCTGCTCGCGGTCTGGTTCTGCTCAATGAACTGGATGATAAGGGTAGTTTGAAGAGCTATTACTTGTTCCATGCCGCCCGCGCCGACCTCTACCGACGAGCGGGCGATTGGCAAGCTGCCCACGCCGCTTATTCTCAGGCCTTGAGCCTTACTCAGAATGTGGTAGAGCAGACTTTTCTCCAAAAGCGTTTAGCCGAGGTACAGACCAAGTTATTCCCTGGTGGAAACGATAGCTTACGATAATTAAGAAATATTAACATCTTTCGTTAGGTAAATCGTAATATTTTTATGCGATAATAATTGGAGTTCGAGGTTATTTACAAAATACTGATTTTATCGTTCTAAAAGCGTCATACCAAACCACCAGTCTGGAAAGTAGTTTACGTCATGCTAGAGTCTATGCAATTAGCTAATCAGAAACTCGCGGTAATAACCAGCGGCTCGGTTTCAAAGATTAAAACTCTCAAAGTTCCCGGTTATACCGACCTCGATACCCACGAGCTTGACAGCTATATCCAAAAAGCGTATCAGGCCCAACTCCGTTATTTGCAAGACTCCAATTTGGACGATTGGAAAAACTTCTGTCAGGCCACCGTAATGGAGCGTTCCCGCCAGGGTATCCGCTATTTCAGCGTCATTCAGTCGTTTGAAATTATGATCGAAGTTTTGGGTTGCTTTTTTAAAAGTGAGCTGGCAGCTTGTACCGAAATTGATGGTCAACCCTCCGCCAAAGTCCTGGAAAGGCTGGAGCGTCGTCTGCAAGGGCTGAGAATGCTGACGGTTTCGACTATCACGGCGGCTGGTCTCAGAGAAATCAGGGTTTTTTAGGCTACCTCGCGTACCGACCAATCCAGGGTGCCACTATCGCCCATTTCATCTTCCTCGATAATCTATTCTGCCGGGAAAGGGCTGGCGATAGCTTTCAGGGTTGTATTATACCTCCTTGCCCCTGGAAAAGGTCGGGTTGCTTGGCTTATAGGGCAGCTCTGGCCCATCTCAATCAGGCGGTTTGCTGGACAATCAGGCCTAGAGCTTCCACCGATTGCTGACGCATCAGATACTTTTGAACCTTACCGGTAACGGTCATGGGAAAGCTCTCGACAAAGCTGACATAGCGCGGGATTTTGTAATGGGCAATCTGGCCTTTGCAGAAATCCTTGATGTCGGCTTCGGTAGCGGTTTCCCCGGCTTTGAGGATTATCCAGGCCATAATTTCTTCCCCATATTTCGGGTCGGGAACGCCAATCACCTGGACATCCGAAATCTTGGGATGCCGATACAAAAATTCCTCAATCTCGCGGGGGTAGACATTCTCGCCGCCCCGGATAATCAAGTCCTTGATCCGGCCTACGATGTTCAAATAGCCTTCTTCATCCATGCGGGCCAGGTCGCCGGTGTGCATCCAGCGAGCGCCATCAATCGCTTTGGCGGTAGCTTCCAAATTGTTCCAGTAGCCCAGCATGACGCTATAGCCACGAGTACAAAGTTCCCCGGTCTCGCCGATGGGGACGACCTTGCCGGTGGCGGGGTCAACCACTTTCACCTCAAGATGGGGGTGAACCTGCCCGACCGTTCCGACCTGTTTGGCTAAAGGAGCGCCGACTCTGGTTTGGGTGCTGACCGGACTGGTTTCGGTCATCCCGTAGCAAATCTCAACCTCGTGCATGTGCATCAAAGATTGAGCCTTCTTCATCACCTCCACCGGGCAAGGTGAACCCGCCATCACCCCGGTTCGCAAGCTCGACAGGTCGAATTTGCTAAAATCGGGATGGTCGAGTTCGGCGATAAACATGGTCGGTACCCCATAAAGCGAGGTGCAACGTTCGTCCTGAACCGCTTGCAAGACCGCCAGTGGCTCGAAACCCTCCGATGGGTAAATCATGGTCGCGCCGTGAGTGACACAGCCTAGGTTGCCCATCACCATGCCAAAGCAGTGATAGAGCGGAACGGGAATCGCCATGCGGTCTTTATCGGTTAGATGTTGCAATTCTCCGACAAAATAGCCATTATTCAGGATATTGTGATGGCTGAGGGTCGCGCCTTTGGGAAAACCGGTTGTCCCGCTGGTGTACTGAATATTAATTGGGTCGTCAAATTCCTGCTCAAGTTGGCGGGCCGCCAAATCCTCATCCGAAATCTGGTCGCCCAGTCCCATAACCTCGCCCCAGCCATACATGCCCGGCGTTGGTTCGCTCCCCAGCCGAATGACGGTATGCAAATCGGGTAGTTTGGCGGCCTGGAGTTGACCCGGTTGGGCCTCGTTCAATTCGGGGCAGAGGTCGTAGACCATCTGGGTATAGTTGGAGGTTTTGAAGGACGGCGCAATTATCAGGGCGCTGCACCCCGACTGGCGCAAAGCGTATTCCAATTCGGTCAGGCGATAGGCCGGGTTGATATTGACCAAAATCGTGCCTAGTTTGCTGGTAGCGAACTGGGTAATACACCATTCGGCGGTATTGGGCGACCAAATACCGATGCGCTGGCCTTTTTTCAGTCCCAGCCGCATCAAGCCTTTGGCGAAGCGATTGACCTCGCTTTGCAACTGGCGATAGGTCAGCCGAATACCCTGCTGACGCACCACCAGGGCCTCGTTATCGGGAAATTTCACGGCGGTCTGGTCGAACATATCGCCGATGGATATACCCAATAAAGGTTTATCACTAGGGCCACTTACATAGCTCAGTGCAAGCTTATCAGTCTGGCTCGTGTCGCTTTGCGTGGTCATTGGTGGTCTCACTTCTACCGTCATTGTAGAAACCTCCTGCTTTTTAACCTTTCGTTTCTCTTATCAAAATAAAACCCGTGAGCTTAATTTTGGCTCAAGACCTCGGATTTTTGGTAATAGTCTGGTCTATAATTCCGTACTCAATTGCTTCGGTGGTGTTGAAATAGCGGTCACGCTGAAAATCAGCCTCGATTCGCTCTAAAGGTTGTCCGGTATGGTGAGCAATAATGTGTTTCAACCGATTGTCCAGATCGAGCAGGTGCTTGGCCTGTATCTGAACATCGGGGTTTGCACCACCCACCCCGTAATTGAGAACCGGGTGCTGATGTATTACCGCATTCGGCAGGGCAAACCGCTTGCCTTTTGCTCCGGCACAAAGCAAAACCGTCGCCATACTATAGCTACCCCCGGCACAAACTGTCACCACTTCCGGGTTTATGAATTGCATGGTATCGTAAATCCCCAGACCATCCTTGACCGAACCGCCGGGGCTATTGATGTAAAGGAAAATATCTTCTTCCGGGTCGTCGTGGTCGAGATATAATAGCTGGGCCATTATGACGTTAGCGACATCTTCATCAATTCGAGTTCCCAGCCAGATGATGCGGTCTTTGAGCAGCCGAGTATAGACATCTACCGAAATTTCCCCTCTGGGGGTTCTCTCAATCACTTTCGGTACGACATTATAAATCTCATTTTTTGAAAGGGACATGGTTTTCTCCTGAAGCGGTCTTTAACCTACCCACCGCTGAATTGACACTTGAAATATAAAATTGCAACCAACGCTGAGAAGCAAAGATAGCATAGGCTATATCCCTCGTCAATAAATCCGCTTTTGTGATATGATTAAGTTAAAATAGATAAAACTTGGAGTAAGCAACCAAAAGGAGTCGGGGGTGGAAGAGCAATTAATCGAAACTTGGCAGATTCACAACCGGATACATCTATATTTGCTGGAGGCGATAGAGCCGGAGGCCTTGAGCGGCGTTTCGACCTCGAAAGGGCGCGGAGTCGGCGAGCAATTTGCCCATATTCATAATGTCCGATTAATGTGGCTCAAGTCGGCAGCTCCCGAATTACTGGCAAACCTGTCCAAAATCGAAAAGCCTCAAACCCTGGATAAAGATGGCTTGCGGCAGGCTCTGGAATTGTCGGGGCAGGCGATGGAAAGCATCCTGCGAAATGCCCTCAAGCCGGGCGGCAAAGTCAAAGGGTTCAAGCCTCACCCGGCGGCCTTCTTGGGCTACCTGATTTCCCACGAATCCTATCACCGCGCCGAAATCGGCATCATCCTGACCCAATCCGGGCATCCCCTCGATAACAAAACCGCCTATGGCCTGTGGGAATGGGGGGTTAGGTAATTTTGAGTTTTATAGGTAATTTTGAATTTTAAGGTTTGAATTATAGGGGAGGAGTGCAGAAGATTTACGATTTATCCCCAAAGGGGGCGAGGCCGCGATTTACGATTGAGTAACTCAGTCCTCAGTCCTCAGTCCTGAATTTCCCCCGACCCCTGACCCTCGCCTCCCGACCCCCAAATCGGTTGCAATACCGCCCACTGGTCGGGGGTTTTAAGAATCATTTTCTCGACCTGGGCCAGCATTTGTTGGGAAATTCGGGCGACATCGGCGGTTTTGTCGCCGGTAGATTCTGCCACAAACGCCTGCTCGTACCAGAGATCAATATGATATTGTTTGCCCTTGCGATAGACATGAATCGGCATCACGGTAGCTTTGGTTCGCAAGGCAATTTCCGCTACTCCGGTTGGCAGATTGGCCTTAGCTCCAAAGAAGGTCAGGGGCGTACCCTGCCCGGTCACATCGCGGTCAATCGCCATACAGGTCATACTATCTTCCACTTTGAGTGACCGAAAGATTTCACGTACTTCCATAGTGGCAATCGAAATAGTGTGGGTGCGGCGGTCTACCTCGCGCAAATGGCGCGTCACCTCGAACAGTTCGGGTGGCTTGATCGGCTCGACTACCAGAAAAAAATCCACATCGTTATAACTCGCTACCTGGGCCGACAGCGAAAAGCTCCCCAAATGCCCGGAATAGACCAGGGTTCCCCCACCTCCATTGCGGGCCGTAACCGCCTTCATTTCGGGGATGCCGCGCACTTCCACCATTTTACCCAGTTTGTCGGGCGGGATTTTGTAAGTCCGCAACAGGTCGTAATAATTGCGCATACTGGATTGCATAATCCGGCGGGCAATGCGCTTCCGATTGGAGAGAGGATGGTCAGGCAGCACGTGTGACAGATTATCCAGCACCGCCTGGCGTTTGGTTGTCGCAAAGAGATACATCAGGGTGCCAATCAAGGCGCACAAGCTATTACCCAACCATGTTGGTAAAAGCGGGGTAATTTTTGCACCCCACTCGAAAACCCGAACTTTGTTCATAAAGAGCCGGACACTTCCTTTGCCGAGATTGCCCGATTAGATTCCGGTTCTGGGACTTTTTCGGGTGCGGCTTCATCTGAGGCCACTTTTGCCCGGTGTTTGCGGCGCTCGGTTTTAGAGGCCTGTTCCAGGGCTAATTGCTGCTGATGTTCCGCCATTTCTGCTTCCGAAAGAAATAAGCGGCGGAACATATACCACTGGTCGGGGTGGCGGCGGATAATTTTGCCCATAGCATCGGCGATAGCCTGGGTAATGGCATGGACATCATGCTCCCGCTCGCCGTTGAGTTCACCGGGTTGGATTGGCTCCCAGCAGCCGTAATAGTTTTTATTGCCGGGTTGTCGGACAACGTAGCCCAGCAGCAGCCTTGCTCCGGTGCGATACACCAACACTCCCGGCCCTGCCGCCAATCGCGCCGGACGACCCAGCAGATTGACCAATATGCCTTCGTTTTGCAAGGGCGAGTCGACTAGCAAAATCACATATCCATTATTTTTCAGGGTGGTGACTAATCCTCGAAAAGAGTCCTTGAGGGAATAAAGCGTGAGATCGGAGCGACGGCGAGCGCCCTGAATCAACTCGTTTAATTCGGCTGGCTCAAAATCCCTGGCAACTGAACTGGATTTATAGCCATGCGCTTTCATCAAGGCTACCGCGGCATCCCAGTTCCCAAAGTGGGACGATACCATTACCGCCCCCTTCCCGTCTGCAATCGTATCGGTCAAATAGTGCCAGCCCACCGATGTTACCAGCTCATTAATTTGCTGAGCATCCATATACGGTATTCGCAAAAAATCTACCATATATTTGAAGTAATTGCGGAAAGATTTGCGGGCGACCAACCGCACTCGCCGATTTACCTTTGGTTCGCCCATGGCTATCTGGACATTGACATCGGCATGGCGGCTATGACTTCGGGCCAGCCAGTAATATAAATCGCCAACTATCGCCGCCAGAGGATACATTAGCCAACCCGGAATTTTCCAGCAAATCCAACTCCCGGCTTTATATAGTACTATAATAAGCTTGTTTTTCATTACGGCCTGAAACTGTTTTTGTTTAAGTTGTTACGGGCATACATGTAAAGGAATTCGTTAGCGTATCCGGCCTGGTCGCCCCATTTGGCGGCGGCGATTTTATGGATTTCTTTGGGGGCGGCTTTTTGTCCGCCGAAATAAAAAGTTTCCATCGCCCGCGTCACCCAGGTATCCAGCGGGAAAGCCTCGTGCATCCCCAGCGCGAAAAGTAGCACCCAATCCGCCACGTTGCGGCCCACTCCCGGAAAGGCAATTAACTGTCCATGCGCCCAATCGTAGGGCAACCCCCGCAACCGCTCGAAATCAAACTCTTGCTCGACAATCATTCGAGTGGTTTCGACAATATATTTGCCCCGATACTCCGCTCCTAATTCCTCGTTTATTTCGGTAGCGGTGGCAGCTTGCAATTGGGCTGGTTCGGGAAAAGTATAGCCCCGGTAGCGGCCCAGGGTCAGGCTTTCGCCATATTTTTTGCTGATGGCCTGCACCGTCCGGGCCACCGCCGGAATCGAGTTATTCGCCGATAGAATAAAGCTAATCAGGATTTCAAAGGGCGGTTGGCACAACAACCGCAAACCGTAATATCGCTGGATGGCTTTGGTTATATATTCATCGGTTTTGAGGCCAGCCACGATTTGTTGATATTGCGCGTCCTGGTCGAGACCGAAATAAGCCTGCAAAATAGTCTGGGGGTCTTCCATTCCCGCCGAAGCCAATTCACCTTCAAAGCGCAAACCTTGCTGGCGGATTTTTATAAAACTCTGGCCCGCCACTCCATAATAATAGCCGTCATCCAGCCGTTTCCAGCGAAAACATTGCCCACATTCCACGGTGTGCGACAGGTTCAGGTGACTATTCTCGAACTCGAAAGCAATTACTCCATTTTGGGACATTGGTGCGTCAAACAACCTTTGATAAATAGCTCTTGTTAAATAGCTTCGCTAACTCTGGATTTCACACTCTGTAAGAATTGGTCAATATGGGTGGTGACGAAGGCGGCTTCCTCGATGGACGAACTATGCCCCGCCCCCGGAATAATTTCCAGCTTTGACCCGGCAATAAGCTCCTGAATTCGCGCCGATTTTGCCGGGATGGTCGCTACATCCTGGTCGCCGACCATAATCAGGGTTGGCAAGCTTATTTTGCCGATTTCGTCATAAACCCCTTGTCGGTCAATTACGCCACTTACGGCCCTGGTAATACCGACCTTGTGATTATCTACAATAATCTTCTTCCATTTTTCAAGCTCGGCAGCGCGGGCCGGGTCTTGCCGGAATTTCGTACCAAACATAATCGGGGCAACTTTGTTAATTACCAGCTTCATACTCAGCCACCGAGCTACCAGGTTCAGGGTGCGATATTTACCGATATTTTCGGGCGGCTCAGGGTCAGCCGAAGTATCCAGCAATATTAGCGATTTGAGCAGGTCAGGCCGTCGCGCCGCCAACCGCATCCCCATAAAGCCGCCCATCGAAAGCCCGACAAAGTGACACGGGCCGACTTTCAGGTTCTCAATCAGGGCTACAGTATCCTGATAAAGGGTTTCCATATCATAGCCAGTGGCGGTGACTTCGCTCTGTCCTTGTCCTCGAAAATCGAAAGTTATACAGCGATAGCGGGCTTTCAGGGCCGCAACCTGGGCCTCAAACATCTTGCCACTGAACAACAACCCATGCGAGAAGATGATTGTTTCCGGGCCAGTACCGGTATCCTCATAATGCAAAGTAGCGCCATTAACCGTAATTTTAGCCATTTCCGCTCCTGTGAAAAAGTGGTCAGGGGTCAGTAAGATAGTTTGAGTTAAACGGTCAACCACTAGCGATTTTTCTTCACGTCTTCCACCCTTTTCTGACCTTCGATTTTAGACTTTAGATTTTAGACCTTAGATTTTAGATTTCAGATTTCTGACCCGCCCCCCGGATTATAGCACGATTGAAATTTAGCGCCAATTTTGAAGACAGCCTGTTAGATTTAGGGATATAATGCGTATATACCAAAGACAGGCATTTTTGACCTGCCATTTGAAACCAAGAGCTAAGACAGGAACACTGAGGATTACAGGATTATGCAAAAGAGAACCCGTTTGATTATATTTGCCGCCGTTGCGGGCTTGACCGCGTTTGCGGCGGGGCTGATGCTAAATAGCTGGGCTAATACCGCCGATGCTTCTACCGCCAATGCCACTTCTAAAGCGGCGGTAGTTGCGGCGCAACCCGCCAGCGTAACGTCATCCAACCTCGACACCAGTATGCTGGATGAGATTTTGGCCCAGATGCCGGGCGATACGACTGAACTTGCTACAATGGTCGAGAGTTTTGCCTCGGCTGCCGCCGGGCCGGGTGGCTTTGGACCGTTTGGTGGAACTGACTCGCCGGAAGCCCAGGGTGTTATCACTAAGGTCGAAGTCAGTGGCGCGACCATCAAGCTGACCGTCAACGGACGGCGGATTGTGACCTTGAACGACCAAACCGTGGTGGGCGATGCGACCAGCACCCTCAAGAAAGAAGACCTCAAGCAGGGCGACCGGATTGTAGTCCTCGGTAAGGTCGAAAGCGACCAATCGCTGACCGCCCGCTATGCCTTGCGCCAACCGGCCCTGCCGACAGTATTGAGTGGAGCAGTGAGCGCGGTAGCCAGTGGCAATACCATCAAGTTCAAGGTCGGCAAGGACAACGCCGAATGGTCGGCGACCACTACCGCCACGACTAAAATCACCAAAGATGGCAAAGACATCAAGCTGAGTGATTTGACGGTTGGGGACCGGATTTTGGTAGTTGGCAAGGCCGACAAAGACAAAAAGACGATTGAGGCTACCAGCGTCAGCACTGGCAAACCGCAGATGCCGAACCCCGGCAATGCGGTGCGCGGCAAAATCAAGAGCGTTGATACCGCTGGAAACAGTTTTGTTGTGACCGATGCCAATAACGCCGATGTCAAAGTGACGGTAGATAGCACCACCAAATATGGCGGCAGCAATGTTAAGGCTTTGGCTGACCTCAAGGTCGGGGATACCATTATTGTAGTCGGCAATAAGCAGGCCGATGGTAGTGTCAAGGCTACCGGGGTCGGCAGTGGCGCGTTTGGGCCGGGCGGCTTCGGGCCGGGTGGCCCGCGTGACCGCAAGCCGGGTGGCTTTGGCGGACCGGGCGGGCCACCCCAGGGTGGCAAAACCGACGCTTAATCGCCCGCCGGGGTGATTTCGGGTTTCTGAATTAGTTTTAGCCGGGAAGCTATGCGCTTCCCGGCTCACAACCGCGCAAGACCGGGGGAAGTGACTAAGGCGAGGTGGTCGGTTCGGACAAGCCAGTGGAGCAGCTAGTCTGGGACGAGATAACAGGGCAACCATTAACTCCCCAGCTTTTTGACCGTGTGTACGACGCACTCTTTCCCCGTATCTATAATTACCTTTCGTACCGTACTACCAGCCGCGAAGAAGCCGAAGACCTGACCTCGTTTGTGTTCGAGCGGTTAATAACCCACTATCATCAATTCGACCCCAAGCGCGGTTCGTTTGAAGGCTGGATTTTTACTATCGCCCGCAATGCCCTGATTAGTCAGAGCCGCCGTCACACTCGTCATCCCCAAACCGGGCTGGATGAAACCCTGATGGACGAAAGTCAACCGGGGCCAACCGAACACGTTTTGAACCACGAAGAGCTGTATCGTTTGCAGCAGTATATCGCCCGGTTGGGCGAGCGTGACCGCGAGTTAATCGCCTTACGCTATGGCGCAGAGTTAAGCCAGCGCCGCATCGGTGAACTATTAAATATGTCGGAAGGCAATGTAGCAGTGGCTTTGGGTCGCGCCCTCCGCCGTCTGCGCCGCCTCTTTGAAGCTGAGGAAGTTTGAAAATCTAAAATCAAAGATCTAAAATTAGGGACTTTACGATTTACCCCAAAGAGGGCGAGGCCGTGATTTTCGATTAAGGAACTCCACCTTTCGTCCCTTTCCTAACCTTCAATTTTAGATCTTTGATTTTAGATTTGTGGACACTGACCACTGCTACAGGAAAATTATGAGCATTTGGGATAAATTCAGGCCGAAGGCTGCTAAATCTGAGCCAGATGCCGCTGAAACCGAACAAATAATGACCGGGCCGCTTGAAAGCCAGCTTAACCGCCTGGAGTTTCGGGCCAGACCTGAATTTCAGTCGGCCCTAAAACAGCAACTTCAGACCCGACTGGTAGCGCAAGGTGCGCCGTCGAAACCCGAAAAGCGCGGCCCGGCCCGACCCAATTTGGGCCGTCCATTGCCTATCGCGCTCGGTTTTGGTGGATTGGCGGCAATCGCTATTGTATTAGTTTCGGTCTTGAGCGTGGGCCTAAATTCACCGCCCACTCCTGATATTAATTTGCCGGAAGCTAACCTCCGCCAACTGGAAGGCGCGGTTACACCTTTAGCAATGACCGCCAGCCCCAATTCACCGGCAGTCGGGGGTATTTTCCGGCTGTACAATACTACCACCCAAAAATATATTGCCCCCGATGAAGCTGAGAAAACTTTGGGGTTTGAGGTGCGCGGGCCAGAGTATGTTCCGGCAGGCTATCAATTGCAATATGCCGCTTTGCAAGCTCCCACCGAAAAACGCAATAACGGCAGTTCGATGGAAGCCAACGGTTATCAGTTGCGCTATGTCGGGTCAGGGGCTAATAATGCTCCCAAGTCGGTCAAGGATAGCGATTACGAGCTTGAGGTCTATGGCTGGCGCGTGCCATTTGAGCTAAAGGTTGCTGGTTTACCGCCTTCGCCGCCTTTGACCCCCGGTCAGGCTCGGCCCGCCCCGTTCAACCGCTTGCCCAGCGTGATAGGAGCGGCTAAATCGGCTTCCCAGGATGTGCAGGGTACGCCGGGCTATCTCATCGAGGGCGCAAAGTGGCGAATTAATATAATCGCCCAACCCTCCGGTTCGGCGGAAGGCCCGAATTTTAACGGATTAGCTCCCCAAATCTCCCCAAGTGGGCCACCGTCTCGAATTAGCGCCGAGCAAATGCGTAATCGGCTGGCCTCGCGGGTTTCGTTTGGCAAATTTATGCCGGCTCAGGCTTTCTATTTTATTGATTATGCTCGTCTCGAACCCGGCAAACGCCCTGACACCAAAGGCCCAAAAGCATTGGTCTGGCAGCAAGGCGACCTGCTTCGTCTCGTCATCGGCGGCGAAAATCTAGGCGAAGATGAATTGCGCCAGGTCGCGGAAAGCTTGAAGACGGTGAAATAGGTCTACGATTTACCCCCAAAGGGGGCGAGGCCGCGATTAAGGAACTCAGCACTCAGCATTTTTCTGACCACTGACCACTGCTAAAACAATTACCAAAGCGTTAATGTTGGGTGAAGAATCCGTTTAAAATAGAATCAAAAATCTATTGACAAAGCCCACTAATGGAGTCATAATTAATCCAGAACAAGGACTAAGGACTAAGGAGCTATAGTTCAAGGTCTCCTCTCAGTGGCGTTCATCAACGTCACTAAAATAAAACCTCCGATAGCAGGATGGTAGCTCCACAAGTATAGTGACGGGAGGGTACAGTCAATGATGAAACTGAAACCTCAAGATTTATACGGAGTACGTCAGGAAGATAGATAAAGCCCCACTCCACCTAACCACCTTTTAGGATTATGCCATTAAGTTGCTTTTCGTCGCATCGAGGTTGATGTTGTTAAGCAGTGGCAATTGGGGTCGTGGATGATGGGGCAATCAGCGGGGTCGTTGGGGCTTGTGGCTCGGTAGCTGATAGGATTGAGTGCCATGTTTGGCGGCCTACGGGTTTATCTCTAATCCATCCAGGGTTCGGCGAGAGAACCTCCACCGCCACTTACGCCAACGTGTTACCATAAAAAATCGAATACAAGAAACGCGGCTACCAAGAAGGGTAGCCGTTTTTTATTGCCACCACTTTGACAAATAAACAATCGGAATTAGGCAAAAATTGGGCTAAATCGCTTTCTTTTCGGTCACAATCTGATGATGAAAGAGTCTAAATATAGAGTTGCAGCTCCAGAGCAAGTACTGCATGTTCAAGGGCGGCCACGCAGGGCCGCCCTCTGAGGCTGGCTGAATTGTTAGAATTTAATAAACCAATGGGGTAATTTATGACCGAAGAACCAACCCTTGAAAACCTGGTAGAACAGGCTAAAACCGGCAATCAGGCCGCGCTGGAAACCCTCATTCGCCGGATTCAGCACCAGGTTTATAATCTGGCGCGGCGGATGTTGTGGCATCCCGCCGATGCCGAAGACGCTACCCAGGAAATTTTGATCAAAATAATGACCCATCTGAGCCAATACCGCCAGGAAAGCGCCTTTACTACCTGGGTCTATCGGGTTGCCACCAACTATCTTTTGACCACTCGCAAGCGTCGAGCCGAACAGCGCCAGGCCACCTTTGAAGAGTTCGGACAACAACTTGAAAGCCGGATGGATGTGGAAGTCAACCTGCCTCCCGATGGACTAGACCAAAGGTTGCTGCTCAAGGAAGTAGAGCTGAGTTGCACAATGGGTATGTTATTATGTCTGGATCGGGAACATCGGCTGGCTTATATTTTGGGCGAACTTTTTGGGGTCACTAGCGAAGAAGGGGCTTATATTCTGGAAATTAGTTCGTTGGCTTATCGCAAACGGCTTTCGCGGGCCAGAACCCGGATGCGCGGCTTTATGAACAATACCTGCGGGCTGGTCAACCCGGCTAATAATTGCCACTGTGAGCGACAATTGGGCCACAAGGTGAAATACGAAAAACTTGGCCCAGCGCGTCTAATGTTTGCCGGAGCATCAACCGCTGCCCCAACGATAGCGAGCGATTTTCCGCCCGGTTTGGTGGAGCAGAGTATCGCCGAACTGGAAAAACTGGATCGCACCGTGGCGATTTTCCGACATCACCCGGCCTATGCTGCGCCGGATAATTTTATGAAGGCCATCAAGCAATTACTCGAAAGCGACAACTTTGAGATTTTGAAATAATTTCGGTCACACTTCCCTTTCTAATTAGTCTAATTTTATGTCGGTCTAACAAAACCGACGCAGAATAAACTTACTGATTTAACCTCAAGTTGAACCTCAAGAAAGGAAGTGGCATTATGCCAGTAATTGAAATGACTTTGCCGGAAGGCGCTTTGACCATCGAAGCCAAAGAAAAGTTGGTCGCTAATTTGACCGAAACCCTGATGAAGTGGGAAGGCCCATTGGGCAACACCCGTGCTTTAGCCGGTAGCACTCTGGTCTACCTGCATGAAGCCAAAGAAGGCTCTTTCGCAGTCGCGGGTAAATTTCAGAGTCGGGGCAATCCGGCCCGTTATCGCTTGAATCTCAGCATCCCGTTTGCGGTGTTAAGCCCGGAGCGCAAGCAAGGTCTGGTGGCGGAATTGACCGGAGTGGTGCTTGAGGCCGAAGGTGCGCCGATAGATGACCTGAACCGCTTGCGAGTACTTTGTATAATTCAAGAGGTGGTCGAAGGTAACTGGGCCAGTCGCGGACAAATTTTGGGGGTGCTGGATTTAGCCCGCTTGCTAGGAGTAGACCCCACTGAACCACGATACCAGGAACTAGCTGCCGCTCTTGCAGGATAAAAAAATAGAGGTCGGGGGAATTCAGGAACTGAGAGGATTTACGATTTACGATTTACGATTTATGATTTATGATTGGGGACTCAGCCCTGACCACCGACGGTATTTTCTCAGCACTCAGCACTCAGCACTTTTCTGACCACTGACCACTGACTACTGACCACTATGAAGGAGAGGAACATGCGCCAGTTGACTTTCGTGAAGGCGGGCCAGCCATTAGAGTGGCGGGAGGTCGCCGAGCCGGTCCTGCAAGGGCCAGGGGAGGCTATCGTCCGTCCTTTAGCCGTCGCCAGTTGCGACCTGGATGGAGCAATGATACACGGCTATACTCCCTTTGCCGGGCCATTCGCTTTCGGACACGAGTTTGTAGCCGAAATCGTCGCGGTTGGCGAGGAAGTGCAAGGCTTCCAGCCGGGTCAACGGGTGATAGTTCCTTTCCAGATTTCGTGTGGCACTTGTGAACGGTGTCGGCGGGGTCTTACCCAAAGTTGCACTACCGTCAAGGCCGGGGCGATGTTTGGCCTCGCCCCGCTTGGCGGGGAATGGGGCGGGGCGCTCTCCGACTTGGTGCGCGTCCCGTTTGCCGAGGCCATGCTGATAGCCGTCCCTGACGGGATTGCTTCAGAGGTGGTCGCCAGCGCCAGCGACAATCTGCCGGATGCCTGGCGCACGGTTGGGCCGTATCTGGAAGCTACACCGGGTATTCCGGTGCTGGTAGTCGGCGGGGGTGGGGCGGGCAGTATTGGCCTCTACACCGTGGCGATTGCAAAGGGGCTGGGAGCATCCCAAGTAGATTATGCCGATACCGACCCGGCCCGGTTGGAACTGGCCCAATCCCTCGGCGCGAATTGCATCCAGATTTCCGATAAAGTCCCGCCTAAATTCGGCTCATACCCGGTTACGGTGGATACCAGTTCGATGCCCCAAAATCTGGTCAGCACCCTGCGCTCCACCGAACCGGGCGGAGTTTGCACCAGCGCCGGTATTTATTTTCGTCCAGTAGCTTTGCCTTTATTGGAAATGTACACGGTTGGTGTGACCTTCAAGACTAGCCGGGTAGCGGCCCGCTCCACTATTCCCAAAGTCCTGGAATTGGTTACAAGCGGGCGACTCCACCCCGAATTGATTACCAGCCACCACGCGACCTGGGACGAGGCGGGCGAGGCCATGCTTTCCTATACTACCAAGTTGGTGATTAGTCGGGGCTAGTGGTCAGTGGTCAGAAAAGTCCTGAGTGTTGAGTGCTGAGAAATTGCGGTAGTAATCGGTAGTTTAATTCAAAACTCAAGACTCAAAACTCAAAACTTGTTTACTGACCACTGACCACTTTTCATCAGTACCGATTGAGTTCTTTATCCAGGGAAGGGGGTTTCTCGAAATCTTGACTGGCGAGGGGTACGCCGACGACCTTGATGCGGTCCTGGTTCATTACGCCCAGCCCCAGGTAATCGGCGTACCAGATATGGCGCACCCGCTCTTTAATCGGCTCTAGCCCCATAATTCGGCAGCAGGTCGCATCCACCGCCACCAAATCGCTCCCGACTACCAGCACGTTAGCCGCTTTGTCCTTGCCAAAGAGCGGGCCATCTTCTTCCATGCCGACAATTCCGTCTACAATCGCAATTTGCGGGGCAATCGTTTCGTAAAGCTCGACGATATTGGCATCAATCCCACTGACGTGCAATGCGTTTTTAGGCCAGCCGTATTTCAATCCTGGCACAACCCCATACAGATTCTTCATGCTCAGGGTCGCTCCGGCCCAGTGATGGGTTTTGAGTTTGGGCATCGAAACAATCAAGTCGGCCTCGGCAATCGTCTTGGGCAGCCAGGTAATTTCGCGTCCGGCATAGCCGCCCTTGTTTTTGACTTTCACAATATCATCGTGGTTCAGGTCCACAAACCGGATATTATGGGTATCCAGCATCGGGCCAATCCCACTACTATAGAGCAAATCAATCAGGTCGCGCTGATAGGCTGTGCCTTCCGCCACCACGACTTCTTTAGCCCCTTTTTCCTGTAAAAGTAGAATCGCGGCCTCGATAACAGTGGGATGGGTGTTGATGGCCCGACCCGGCAAATTATAGATAATGTTGGGCTTTATCACCACTCGTTTGCCGACCACCGACTGAATTTCGGCTAGTTCCCAGGCCGTCCGTAACGATGTCAATAAATCCACCTCGTAAGACGAAGCATTGACAATCGCCACTTTGGATTGCTCGCCAAACCCTTTGCCCACCCGCCGGAAAGTGATGCCCAGCGACTTGAGCAAACCGAGCGGACGGCTGGCAAATTCAGCCACTACCGCCGTTCCGCCAATCGCGCTGGTCAAAATTAGGCGAGTGAACTGGCGGCGGCTGAGACGTTTCTTGGGTTGGGCGTTGATACTCATGCTTACTTCGGCTCCAGATAATAGCGGTTGTCGCTCAGGGCCAGGGCCGCCAGGGCGGTGGTATAGGGGCTGTTGGCCCAACCCCCGGTTTCCTTATCCTGCCCGACCAGGGTGCGCTTTTTGATTTCCTGCCCGCGATAGGTGAAAAGGCGCTCCACCGGCTGCCCGTCGCGCACCAGCCCATTAACCATGCGGGTACGGTAATCTTCCCGCTCGGTGGCTTCCTTAAAAAGGCTCAAGGCCCAGGTGGATAATACTAAAATATGGTCGGAATTAGTTTTCTTGATATAGTCGTCCAGATAATCAATTCCAGCATTGACCACCTGGGTATTTTGGGAATAGAAATCGGCGGCAGTCAGACAAGAGCGCCAGGCTATCAAGGCAAAGGCGGTGGCATCCGCCGTGGCGGGCAATTTCTTGCCAATCATCCAGGGATTGCCCACGTTCCAGCCGCCATCGGGGCAGGCCCGGTCAGCTAGATAATCCTTGCCGTTGATCACTTCCGGGATTTCGCGCATAATCGGCACATCCTCGACTACCAGGGCCACCAGCGCCAGGGAAGTGGGAATCACCCACCCAGCCTCGCCTGCGCCCCAGCTAAAGCCGCGCAGATTCGAGTCTATCTTGAACAGATTCTTGACCTGCTTAAAAGTAACATCATCTACTCCGCCCTCCCGCCCCCGGTTCAAAATCCAGCCTCGCGCCCGGTCACGCATATTTTTATCTTCGGGGTTGCCGTAATAGGCGAAAAGTTCAGGGATACCCAACAATAAATTCAAGGCCCAGGTTGCCGGGTAAGTCATCCAACTGCCGGTCTGGTCGTCGCGCATAACGCCCCAGCTACCATCTTCGTGATGTTGCGCCCGTAGCCAGCCCAGCCCTTTCAGGACGGCCTGAAAGCGAATATCGGCGACGTTTACCCCGCCCGCCCCCACCGGACTAAAAAGGGCTATGAGGGCGAAAGCCGTCGGCTCGACATAGCTCATACCGCCGCGCCGATAGCCCCACCCGCCATCGGCGTTCTGGGAGGCTACCACAAAATCATAAGCTTTTTGAAGATTGGGATTAAAATCAGTCGCCATTGGTTTGTAAACGTTGGGCTATTTGTTCGACTACTACTTCCGGCAAGGGTTCGCCCTCGGTGGGCTTTATCGCCAGCAAATTTTGGGTGATATAATCTTCAAGCTGACTAAATTCTATTACCTGGGTGCTGGGGCGCTTGAGATTGCGGATTTTACCAGCTCCCAATATCACCAGGGGTTGTACCGCCACTTGCGGCAGACCGCGCACCGAAAGCCAGGCTTTAACTTCGCGTCCGGCCCGAATCGCCGTCCAGGTCGGGCTATCTTCCAAACGTTGTCGCGGTTCGCGGTTGGCGGGTTCGATTTGGGCCGAGGTAAAGGGCCGGGCCACCGGCTTGACGGCTTTACCGCGCCCATACTGATACCAGTTATCGCCCTCAACCGCAAATTCTCCCCGATAGTTCTCGATTTGGATGACTATCGCACCGGGTGGCCCTAAAAGCACCCCGTCAATCTCGCCAATCGAGCGTTGTCCGGTCAGGGCTAGATTGCGAAAATAGATATAATCGTCGTTCAGGTGACGGGCCAGGGTCTCGCTCAAGCGGTCTTGAATGCGCTTGTTCTGGACATAAGTCAGGGTAGCCCTGCCAAACCAGACGCCGCTTCCCAATAGTCCCAGCCCGATAACCAGCACAATCCAGAAGCCCGCCCCTTCGTTGGGCAACAGCCCGACTAGCGGCAATAGCAGTAGTACCAGCCCCGCCCCGCCTTGAGTCACGGTCAAAGTCAGGTCTCGCCGGTACAGGTTTTCCTGATTGGTTACGGTTGGGGCGCGTACTATCCGCACTTTGCTCACCTTAAAAGGACTTCATATATCTGGATACCGCCATCCAGTTCGGCGGTCAGGCGTAATTCAATCCGGTTGCCGGTAGCACTTTTGGCGCGGTACAGGTCGTCCAGCCCGCCGTAGCGTTCCGGGCCTAGTACGAACCATCGCGCCCGGTAGCGCCGGAGCGCCTCCAGGTTGGCTTCCAACCCGTCACTGGCCTGGCTGATAGCTGGACGACCAGTAGCATAGTTAAAGCTTAAAGGTTCGCCTACCATTATAACATCTTTTGGGCCAGCGTGACCCTCGAACCACTTTTCAAGCGGTTGGGAAGCAGCATAATCGCGGTCCCACTCCGGTAATTGATAGCTTACGACAAAGTAGACCGTGACCGCCAGCGCCACCAGCACCATAATCGAGGCGGCGCGGGGGCGGGCCTTGCCTCGGCCTAGCCATTCCAGCCCGGCTAGTGCTATCCCGGCCTGAAACGGCAATAAACCACCCGCCGAATGAAAAATCGTGCCATGACTGCCGATTTCGGTAAAAACCGAGGTCATTACTACCAGTAATACCAGGCTGTAAATCAAAAAAGGCCCTAGAGCGCGGTTGCGCCGTACCGCCCATAACCCTATCAGGAAAAGCGGCCCAAGTAAGAAAAGCCCCTGAAAGGTTAGCAGCAGGCTATTAATTGCCAGGGTGTTGAGCTTGCTACCGAGAATATTGCCCCAGCCCCAGCTAAAGTAATAGTTCGCGTCCAGGTTCAACTGGTAGCTGAAAAAGTCCTGATAGTTCCGCAACCAGACTACCTTGAGGTTATTCGCCGGAAAGATTGCCCCGAACTGGATTAAGTTGCGCCACAACCAGGGCGCAACGACCAGCAAGGCTACTCCCAGGGCGGTGAGGAGCATTACCCAACGCGGGCGAGGACTAAGGACTGAGGACTGAGGACTGAGGACTGAGTCTTCTAATCGTAAATCGCCGTCTTCCGCCTTCCGCCTTCCGCCTTCCGACCCCTGCCACCGCTGCAAGCCGAAGCTCAAGACCAGCGTGACCGTCAGCAATATGCCATCACTGCGGCTCAGATAGGCCAGTCCCAGTAAGCCTCCTGCCGCTATCAGCCATCGGTCATCGTGGTACAGCCCGCCGTAGATGGCGGCTAGAGCCAGCATAGTTATCAGGGCGAAGGGCGCGAAATTGTCAGGGGTGTTCCAGAACAGGAAATAGCGGCCCGGAAAGAGCATTATCAGCCCCATCGTCCAGCTATAGTGGCGCTGCTCCGTTCCAAATATCAGCCGACCCAACCAGTAGGCCACCAGCGGTAAGGCCATTCCACAGAGCATAAAGGGGAGTGAGGCCGCCCAAAAGGAAGTCCCAAACAGGCTAAAAGAAGCAATACAAAGTAAACTCGCCAGTGGTGTCCAATAGGTAAAGGCCGGGTGGTCTAGCAGACCGGGTATCGTCGGGTCGAAAAGCCCGCCCGCCTGATAATTCCAGATGGTACTTTCGGTCAAACCTCGCCCAGCCTGCCAGTTGGCGGCGATCTGATAATAGTAATAGGCATCCACAAAACCGGGCTGCCGGACGATAAGGGCGGCTATCAGCCGCAACAAGGCGGCAGCTACCAGTAAGCTCAGGTATGGATGCTGCTGGACAAAGCCGATATTAAGTTTTGGTCGAAGACCGCCCGACTGAGGCGAACTTTGAGTTTTGGTTTTTAACAAACTGGTCTTTGCTGCTTTTGAGATTTAAGCCTGATAAAGGATAGCGCGAAAGGCCAAAAAAAGAAAGACCCCACCGAAGTGAGGTCTCTCTTTCGTTCAAAATCCCTAAATCTTAGCTCAGGCCTTTGGTGACGGCGCTGAAGACCGAACCAATCTGGGGGCCAAGCAGGATCAGGATGGCGATAACCACGACGGCTACCAGGAAGAGGATCAAAGCATACTCGACCAGGCCCTGGCCTTCCTCTTTCTCTTCATTGCTCTTCTTGAACAGTTTCTTGAAATCCAACATTATTTTATCTCCTTGTAATGTGACTAAACTTAATCTGCGACAACGTAGCAATCTCGAAACAAGCGAGTAGAGCCTACGACAAGAAGATTTTTGTGATTGGACAGGCGGTTTAAGGAGGATTAATGAATTGCCCAGGAAATATAAATTCCTTAAACTGCTGACCGTACTGATATTTCTTCCTGAAGTTTCTCAGGGCTGCGAGTTCTTCAATTACTGTCTCCATTGTAGAAAAGGGTTATTTTTTCCGCAATAGGAGATAAGTACTTTGGACGGTTAGGATTGGTACTAGGACTATAGCTTTGAATAACTGGACATCAGACCGGACTGGAACGCGAGTGTTTAGCTTGGTCAGAATGTATCGTAATCTTGGCTGCGATGTTATCAGGTCTGTATTACGACGTTTTGCCGTCCAGAAGTATCTTACGGTTCTAATTTACCAAATCAACATTACGATTAACCTTACGATTTGCCTGAATTTTCATATAATTTTATATATAATATAGATTTCTTGTGCGGAAATTCTAAAAACAAAAAAGACCCTCTTGCAAGAGAAGGTCTTTCCTTATTAGGCAATTCAATCTTATATTTAAGACAGCCCTTTGGTAACGGCACTAAAAATTGAGCCGACCCGTGGGCCGAGGACAATCAAAATACCAACTACGACGACGGCTACCAGGAATAAAATCAAGGCATACTCGACCAAACCCTGACCTTCTTCCTCGTCCTGCTGGGTCTGTTTAAAGAGTTTTTTGAAATCCAGCACTGCAACCACCTCCTTGATGATCATGTGAAAGCTTGAATGTTGAGTAAAACGAAAGACCAAAACAGTACCGTAGCCGAACGGTAGTAGCGTTGCAGATTTTCAAGAAAAAACAAAAATGCCAGCAGGCGGTTTGAGGATAATAAAAATTGCTAAGAAATAAATTTCTCAATCTACTTGCCGACTTCAGGGTCTTTCTTTAATGCATCCGAAACGTACTACGACGTTAGCAAATTAGCCCTGTTATACCTAATAGTAGAATACTATTGTATAAAGTAGCAATAGCCGATTAGTCCCCCACCCACCTGGGATAGTACTAGTACTTTTGGGGGATATAACCTATTTTTATTAAATTTGGTGATTGCTTTTAGCCAGGTCTTAATTTTGACTAAGCGGAATAAGTGCCATTACCCGTGTCCCCCGACCCAAAGTACTATCTATATTTAGCTGACCATTCAGCATTTCAATTCGTTGTCCCATACTGGCAATCCCAAGATATTTGTCCTGGTCGTTCATGGCTAGTTTGTTGATGTCAAAACCGATACCGTTGTCCTCGACCGTAATCGTCGCCGACTGATCGCCTAATTCCAGGGTAACTTGTACCTGGGCGGCGTTAGCGTGAGTTGCCACATTCAGGAGTGATTCCTGAATAATGCGGAAAATAGCGGTTTCGACGTGGCTTTCCAGGCGGCGCTCCCGACCACTGGGCAGGAAATTCACCTCAATTGTTTTGTACTTTTCGGTAAAATCTTTGATATAGCGGCGCAAGGTCGGCAACAGACCCAGGTCATCCAAAATCATCGGGCGCAAATCGAAAATAAAACCGCGTGTTACCTGCAAGGTGTCATTGACCATCGTCTTAAGGCCACTAATTTCGGACTTGGCCCGGTTCATATCGGCTTCCATCCAGCGTTCACAAATTTCGGCCCGCAGCACCAGATTGCTCATGGCCTGGGCCGGGCCATCGTGCAACTGGCGCGATACTCGCAATCGCTCGTTTTCCTGGGCCTGAATGATTTTGCTGACCATCGAGGTAGCGTCGCCCGTTCCAACTCCGCCGACTCGCCCGCCGCTGCGTCCGGCCTCATATTTCGGGCGCTGCGAAAGTACCTGGGACAGTTTGAAGCTCTGTTCGCGCCGCTCCTTGAGCAATTGCTGTTTGGTCTGCAATTCGCCGAGTTGCTGCCGCATCATAATCAGGCGGCTACGTTGCTCGATTAGCAGGCCGTAAAGGTTGCGAATATCGCTTTTGTCATAGCTATCCAGATTAGCTTCCATCGCCTTTACCTGCCCGTTCAGGCTAGACTCACGCTGTCCCAGCTTATCCACCTCGCTTTGGGTCTGGCGGATAATCAGGTCAATCTCGCGCAAATCTCCATTCAGCCGTTCTGCGTCCGCCTGGGAAGTGCGTTGCAACTCGTCCAACTGGTTATTAATTGCTTCCTCATCGGGGGGCATTGCTGTAAAGCTCATCGGGCTACCTCTCAGTTATATAAAACAAGTATAATAAAAGTGGGTTCAACTTACTGCGGTAATTATATCGCTATCCACCCAAACTCACAAGAGCCAATGCGCAAAGATCGAAATTATGCTATATTCAAAATACAAATTCCTGTTATCAACTGGCTAATAAATACCGTCGAAAGCATTCCGGGTATGTTGCAAAATTATCAGCAAATTAGTTTTGAAAACTTTGCTACGGTTGTAGTGAAACCCCCAACCAGGCCAGAACCCTTTTTGAAATGGGCGGGCGGCAAAGGTCAGCTTTTGAGCCAACTCGAAACCCTTTTTCCCGCGTCATATAACCGCTTCTTTGAGCCATTTTTGGGGAGCGGCGCAGTTTTTTTCAGATTGCTTCCCGATAAAACCATTCTCAACGATATAAATCCGAATCTGATTTTTGCTTATCGCCATGTCCAAACTCAGCTTGAGCTATTGCTGGAGCTATTATATTCTCTGCGAGAAAAGTATCACGCTTTCTCGCTTGCCGAACAGGAACAGGAATATTACCGGATACGTGACCAATATAATCAACTTAAATCTGGCTCGCTAGAAAAAACGGCGCTCTTGATTTTTCTCAATAAAACCGGCTATAACGGTCTTTACCGCGAAAACGCCAGAGGTGGCTATAATGTACCTTTTGGTCGCTATGATAACCCCGCGATGTTCACCGAGGAAAACTTGAGAGCGGTTTCGGAGGTTTTGCAAAAGGTCGAATTATTGAATGCCCCTTTCATCGAAGGCGTTGCTGCGGCTGGACCGGGCGATTTTGTATACTTTGACCCGCCCTATATGCCGATAAGCAAAACCGCCTCTTTTACCAGCTATACCAAAAATACTTTCGGGCCTCAAGAGCAAATCGCGTTGTCGAAACTGGTTCGTGAACTGTCGGGTCGTCAGGTGAAAGTAATGGTTTCCAATTCCAATGCGCCTTTTATCCGAGAGCTTTATGGCGAGTTTAAGCTGCATGAAGTCAAAGCGGGCCGCGCCATCAATAGCAAACCGGGTTTGCGCGGTAAAATCACCGAACTGGTTATCACTAATTACTAATAATGCTATTAAGCATCCAGCTTTAAAAGTTTGGCAAGCGCATTTTTACGCATATAAAAAGCCCGTGAGGTAGAGCCATGACCACGCCCTTTGGTTCTAGGTTGAATATAAATTCCCATTTTGCCGCTTAAACTCGAAAAACCCTGCGCTGGGCTAGATGCTGCCCTCAAGTGATCTCTCACCAAATTATAATCTTTCTTAATCTGCTCAATCAGTTCTTGATCCTCATGGTCATCAAAATCGAAAGCCTCGACATTGTACAGAATTGCGCTGCTCTCCTGTTTGTCAGCAAAGATGCGTCCACACACAATCATCCGCCGCAATTTATGATACAAGTAACTTTCCTCAAAGGGGGTTTGGGCTATATTTTGGGGTTCGAGCATCGTTATAGCCATCGTCTCTTTTAAGACTAACGTGCCATTTCGCAAATACTTTAGCGAAACACATTTCAATTCCCAATCCCCAAAATCAGGCCGCTGAAAAGAATTTATTGGCAACCCCAAATAGCGTTCTATTACCTGACCTACCCAACCTTTATTAAGGCCACCACCTGGCTTGAAGACTGTTACATTATAATAGTCAGCTAAAGGGCGCAAATCCTGGTTTACAAGTAGTTTCAAGCGGATTAGAGCTTCATCACGTGGAAAGCTGGTCAGCAAAATAAATTCCCCATATTAAATAAGCCAACCTAATAAAAAGGAGGGATGAGAAATTACTCTCATCCCTCATCTGTATACTTTATCCCTACCGGATATAGCCTCGGTTGCGGGCCAGGTCTATGCCCAGCAGACCGAGTAGCACTTCGTATTGAGTGCCGCCGTTTTCGGGGTGATACTCGAAGCGGTTGCGCTCGAAATACTGCACCAGCAGACCACCTTCCTGGAGCGGTTCGCTGATGGGGTAGCCGAAGATTGCCAGCCCGCCCTTAGCGTTCCAGTAGGCCAGGAAACGATCACTCAGAGTGTGCTGGGTTTCCGGGAAATACTGGGTAGTCGAAGTATTAGGGACGGGCGCACCGGGCGCGAAAGTTCGGCCTCTGGTCAACTCGCTGCCCAGCAAACCGAGCAAGACCTTATTGGGGTCATTTTTCTCAGGATGAAACTCAAAGCGGTTGCGCTGGAAATATTGGACGGTATAAGTCCGACCATCGGTTTGCGAGACCTCGCTGAATTCTTCTGACACGGCGAAGCCAAAGACCGCCAGACCGCCTTTAGTCTCCCAATAGGCCCGGAACGCGCCACTCAGGTTATGGCTGGTTTCGGGGAAGAAGACCGCACCGGGCAATGGAGCTGCCGCTGCGAAGGACCCGGAGTTGGGCGCTAAGGGCGAAGTCGGGCCAATCGGGATTGGCACTGGCTGGCCTGGGGCGGAATTCTGTGAGCCGGGACAGACCGTCCCTGCCCCACAGATAATCGAGCCACTGGCAACATCAAAGTTTACACTCAGAACGTTATCGGAGCGCCCGTTGGGGTAAACCGCAATTGGGCCGAGGACTATCCCGCGTTTGGGGATTGCCAACCGGAGTTGATAGACTCCTGAACCCAAACCCTCGTAGCGGAAGCCACCGTTATTGTCGAGATTTTTGTTCAGGTTTGGCGGGTCGAGGTTCATCAAGACATCGGCAAAGTTCGCCCCGGTAACGATGCCTTGCAGCACCGAGAGTCGCCCCCCGGTGAAATTGCCACTCACTACCGCATCCCGGAAGGCCGCCGCATTGACCCGCCCGTACCCGCTGCGATTATCGCGGCCCGGCGCATCAATATCTATCGAGGTGCTTTCCAGCACCGTCTTTATTTGGGCATTAGTCATATCGGGCCGGATGGCTATCCCCAGACTGACAATCCCGGTAACTATCGGGGCGGCAAAACTGGTGCCGTCAATATAGAGGTACATCCGGCTAGTTACGACGCTGCCACTAACGCCCCCGCTTGGCGAAGTATAATAGCAACTGACGGTGTATTTGTTATTACACTCGACGGGGGGTTGCAGATAACGGGTTGGATTGGGATTGACACAATCGGGCCGATGACCGCCAACTGAGGTAGGGCTAGTATCTGCTTTGTAGACCCGATTAGTGACCACATCGTAATAATCACCAGCTGGTGCACTGTTGCTATTGCCGATTGGATAACCCAAGAAATTGCAGTAAGTGGTAAAGATTTCTTTGCCGGGGGCGGCCACCGAGACATAAGTTCCGTAGCTACTAAAACTGGCAATTTTGTCATTGAGGTCGGTAGCGGCGACCGCGATTACTCCCGGAAAAGCCCCTGGATAATTGGGTTTACCGTTCGGGCTATTCCCGGAAGCCGCTACCAGCAATACACCTTTGTTCTGGGCATACTGGACGGCGCCTTCCAGCAGCTTGGAGTTTTGCTCACTTCCCAAACTCAAATTAATAATGCGGGCCTGATTGTCGGCGGCGAATACAATTCCCTGTCCAACCGAGGTGGTTGTACCAACCCCGTTGGCATCCAGCACCTTGACCGAAATCAGGATCGAGCGCCAGTTAATCCCAGCAATCCCCAATTTATTGTCGGTCTGAGCAGCAATAATCCCGGCGATTGCCGTACCATGTCCTTCATCATCCCAGATTACCTGATTTGCCACAGGCACCGACGTTACATATCTACCATTGATAAAGTCATAAGAATGGTCTTGGGACACCTTGTCCAGTAAATCTTCATGGAATGGGTTGACCCCGGTATCCAAAATAGCGATAACCTGATTATTGCCGATACTGCTATCCCAGAGCGCATCAATCCCCAGTTTTTTTATATAATACTGGCGAGATTGGTCTACCCCGTTGCTATCTACAAACGTCTGGTTGTAGAGAGTGTCGCTGGCCCCGGTGGTTTTGTAGCTTACAATGTAGTTTGGCTCGGCGAACTCGACGGTGGGGTCGAGGCTCAGGGCCGTCACTAGCTTACCCATATCAGCTTGGGGGCTGGCATTGTAAATGTAATAGCCCGGCAGGTTAAAAAGCTCCTTGAAGCTACTGAGTTTATAGGGTTGGGCCAGGGCGCTATTCAGCAACCGGCCAGGCTGAAGGTCGAGGTTATTTACCCGCTTACCACCCGCTGTCTCACGGTATTTAACAATAACCTCCCCTGGCTTGAAGCTGTCGGGCTTAAAGCGGGCCGAGTCGCCCCACAGGTCCGCCGCCGCCGCTTCGGTGGGGGCTGAGAAAATTGCCATCAAGGTGCAAAGCAATAGCCCGACAGACAGATAGCGTACCATCCTACCGACGCGAGTTCGCGGCTCTGAGCCGAGTTTTGTGGCAGAGCTTATTAATTTCATCCCAAAATCTCCTGTTTTCAGCGTTCCGGTTGCGCGGCGCGGTTATAGTTGGTCGAACCAAGCGCAGCATTCCACATTCCTACTTCATTACACTCAAACCTGTGAGTTTATTACTTTGAGTCAATGAGGGCCAACTTACCATAACTTGACATTTTCTACTTTACAACCATTTTAAAATTTGTGCAATAGTCAGTTATGGTAAGTTAGGACTATTTTTTGGTCGGGAGTTGGGGAAATTCAAGACTGAGGACTGAGGACTGAGGACTGAGGGCGGAAGACGGAAGACGGAAGACGGAGGAAACTACGGTGATTGGCTGGCGTTTTAATTCAAAACTCAAAACTACTTCACCCCTTCCCCAGCAGCCCGTTAGCTTTGGCCTCATCGCGGGCCAGGAGTGCTAGTTGGATATAAAAGGGCGTGCCGTCCAGTTCAGGAAAATAGTCCATGCGACCACGCTGGAAATATTGCACCTGATGTACCACTCCATCGTTGCCCAGCATTCCAAAAGACTCGCTGATGGGATAGCCGAAAGTTGCCAACCCGCCGTTAGCCTCCCAAAAAGTGCGGAAAGGCCCGCTCAAGCTATGTCCGGTGGGGTCAAAGTAGAGGGTAAGGAGGGGGGTAGGCCAGGGTTTACCGACTTCCGCCAGCCGCTTGAAAGCGGTCTCGGTGCGGTTTTGAGCAGCAAGCGTACCCAAGAGACGAGTTTGAACCTCGTTGCGGGTATTGGCATATTCGGGCCGATATTCTAGAA
>JBBRSG010000053.1:0-39723 GCA_038245615.1 Chloroflexia bacterium
AAATAGTCGTGGCAAGAGCGTGATGGTCCCACCCAGACCCATCCCGAACCTGGCAGTGAAACGTCACAGCGCTGACAATAGTTAGCCCGCAGGGGCTTGCAAAGATAGGCCGCTGCGGCTTTTTTCTTTTTATACCCCTTTTTCTTTTTGGGGCGTGATGATTCTCTTATTAACTTCTGTCTCTATTTCTTTTTGGCCTGCTTGTGTCGTTGCATCCAACCATCCCAATCCTGGGTTGCCAGAAACCCCAATAACAAAAATAGCCCTGTAATCATGACTTCCATAGTCCTAGTACCTTTCAAACTACCTGCTCAAACTACCTACCCAACTTGCTCTATCTTTTAATATTTCTACTCCCTTCATTATAATAACAAGACCTTACGGGTTATGTTACTTTAGTAAACCAAAAAGTCCCTGATTATAACTGGGACTTTTGGGCGGCTATCTTGCTTAATTATATTTCACCATGCCATCCAGCCTCCATCTACCACCAATAATTGCCCATTTACAAAATCAGAGGCTGGGGCCGCCAAATAAATCGCTGCCCCGGCAATATCGTCCGGTTTACCCCAGCGCCCAGCTGGTATCCGCGAGGTTATCATCTGGTTGCGCTCGACATTTTGCTTTAGTGGACTGGTGAGATTGGTTTCGACATAACCGGGTGCAATAGCGTTGACCTGGACATTATAGCCAGCCCATTCGTTGGAAAGCGCCCTGGTAATCCCGGCGACCCCGTGTTTACTGGCGGTGTAGGCTACCACTGTAATACCACCAATAAAAGAATTGAGCGACGCAATGCTAATAATCTTTCCGGCTCGGCGTGCCAGCATCGGTCGGGCGATTTGTTGAGTTAGCAAAAAAACTGAGGTCATATTAATATCAATAATTCGCTCCCAATCGGCTTTGGCGAATTCCGCTGCCGGAGTGCGGACGGTTGCTCCGGCATTATTTACCAGAATATCTATTTGGTGACGCGAGAGTAATTCCTGACAAACTGCCTCGATTTGGTCGGTCTGGGATAAATCGAGCATTACAGTATCCACTTCGCGTCCGGCCTGTCGGACTAAATCGGCGGTTTCCTGCATATTATCCTGGTGGCCCAACAATACCAGATTAGCCCCGGCTTCAGCCATGCCTACGGCAATCGCCTGCCCAATCCCGGAACGCGCCCCCGTTACCAGGGCGGTTTTACCTTCCAGCGAAAATCTCGAAAGATTCATTTTATCCCCTTGTCTGTTATGCTATTTTGAGTGGTTTTGCTACATTTTAGCAAATTTAGCAAAGTTTGAAAATTTGTCTCGCCTAGCTGAAATATAGCGATTTTGCCATGAGAGGTTTGTCAATATGCTATAATCCCAGCAATATAGCTTTGTCTTTAAATAAATACAAAGCTCTGCTTGAAATAGTTGAAAGTGATGGTGAAAAGTGAGTTACAGTGCCGCCCCGCGAGTGATTGAAATAGTTCAGTATGGTATGGGCGGAGTAGGCCGGGCTTTGCTGGGTCTGGTCGTGCAGCATGTTCCGGCAATTCAAAGCCGCCTGGGAGTAGACCTGCGCTATCGGGCGCTGGTGGATAGCACCTCAGTTTTACATATCGAAGAAAATGCCGCGCTCTCGAACCAGCACATGCGCCATCTTGCTACCGGCTTGCTTTCAGGTCAGGAACGATTAACCGACCAGCAGGGGACGGTGCAAAAACCCAGCGACCTTGCGGTATTGGCGACTGAACTTGACCGCCTCAAACGCGATAACCGGGGGGCATGGCTGGTAGTGGTGGATGTGACCGGGGCTGAACATGATTTGATGCAACCGGTGGTTAAGGCGGCTTTGCGCCAGGGGCAACGGGCGGTACTGGCTAATAAAAGGGTACTATGCGGCCCAATTGAGGATTATCGCCAGTTGATGAGTGCTGCCGGGCCGGGCGCAAGGCGCTTGCGCTATGAAACTACGGTTGGCGCGGCCCTGCCGGTCATCAGCACTTTGCGCGGTTTGCAGGCCGCGCAGGATAGTATTCAGCAAATCAGTGGCGCATTTAGCGGCACGTTGGGCTATTTGATGACCCGCCTGGAAGAAGGCGCGTGCTATAGTCAGGCCGTCATTGAGGCCAAAGCAAAGGGTTACACCGAGCCTGACCCCCGCGATGATTTGGGGGGAGTAGATGTAGCCCGTAAAGCTCTGATTTTGTCCCGCTTGCTGGGCAGTAGCCTCGAAATGAAGGATGTGGCGATTGAGCCGCTTTATCCTTCGGAGATGGCGGAACTGAGCGTTCCCGATTTTATGGCGGGTCTCCCAACGCTTGACCCGGTTTATGCCGGGCGAGTAAAAAATGCCGCCGAAAATGACGCAGTTCTACGGTATGCCGCGACAGTTGGGGATGGGCGTTGCTCGGTTGGATTAGTTGAGGCCAGTCGGGGAACTCCGTTAGGGCGCTTGCGTGGCACGGATAATCTGATTACCTACCGTACCACCCGCTACACCGCTCAACCGCTAGTAGTGCAAGGGCCAGGCGCAGGAGCAGAACTTACTGCAAGTGGGGTTTTAGCCGATATATTAAGCTTTGTTTGAGGAGCAGTGGTCAGTGGTCAGTAAAATACAGGACGGAAGACGGAAGAAATTCGGCTAGTGGTAATATTTTAACTTAAAACTCAAACCTACTCTACTGACCACTGACCACTGCTAAAAGGGATTGCCATGATAAAAGTATCTATTGTCGGAATTACTGGCTATGTTGGAGCGGAATTGGCCCGGTTGTTGGGGCGGCGAGCCGATGTACAGTTGGTAGAGGTGATAGGACGGAGTGCGGCGGGTCAGACTCTGGCTAAGGTTTTTCCGCATCTCGGCCCGCTTGACATAATTATTCAAGAGGAATTGCGCCACCCTGAACAGGCCGATTTTGTCTTTCTAGCCCTGCCGCATCATGCTTCTGCCGAAACCGCCGCTGCGATTTTGGAGAAAGCCCCAAACACCAAAGTTATTGATATGTCCGCCGACTTTCGCTTGAAGGACGTGGCGATCTACGAGCAATGGTACGGGCATCATCCTGCGTCCTATTTGCTCAAAGAGGCGGTCTATGGTCTGCCCGAACTAAATCGGGCGGCCTTTACGCCGACTACCCGGTTAGTAGCGAACCCCGGTTGTTTCCCGACGTGCAGTTCTTTGGCCCTCGCCCCGGCCTTGAGCAGTAAAATGGGTGGGCCGATTATCGAGCCGGATGTAATTATCAGCGCATTGACCGGGGTAAGTGGCGGCGGGCGCGGCCTCAAGCAGGGCTTTCACTTTAGCGAGATGAACGAAAGTGTCAGCGCCTATAGTCTGGATGGTCATCGCCACCTGCCCGAAACCGCCCAGATGCTGGCCCAGGTTTACGGCGGGGCAGTAGAGGTAACGTTTATCCCGCACCTTGTGCCACTCACTCGCGGAATGCTGGCGACCTGTTATGCCCGCTTTACCCCCGATTTTTGGGCAAGCTATAAAGCTAATCCCGCCGAGTTAAAAACCGTTTTGCCCCAACGCTACCGCGAATTTTACGCTAATGACCCTTTCATTCGCATCGTGGACGAGCCGCCGACCACCAAACAGGTGCAAGCCAGCAACTATTGTTATATATATCCAAGTTTTGACCCACGCACCGGGCGACTGGTAGTCGTTTCGGTGATTGATAATCTGGTGAAGGGCGCAGCAGGGGCAGGGGTGCAAAACATGAACCTGCTGGCGGGTTTGCCCGAAAGCTTTGGCCTCGATATGCTGCCAGTCTATCCCTGAAAATGGCAGGTTGCAGGTTGAGGGTAGATTGCGGATAGTTTGGTAAAAACAGCCTGAAATCGCTCTTTCGTGTGATAAATTGAAGGTGACGATTCGGAAAAAAGTCGTCTAATGCTTGGAACGAATATTTTCTCTGGCACTTTGGTTACGTAGTCGAGTAGTAGAGCAAGAGTGAGAAGAAAGGAAATTAGCAATGGATATTGTGGATACCGCGTCTAGCGCCGATAATTTCAAGACCTTAGTCAAGGCGGTAGTTGCTGCCGGATTGGTGGAAACCTTGCGTGGTCCTGGCCCATTCACGGTTTTTGCGCCCACCGATGAAGCTTTCGAGCGGCTACCCTGGGGCGCACTGGATGGATTGCTCAATGACATTCCGAAGCTGACCCAGGTTTTGACCTATCATGTGGCTTCCGGCAAATTGACCGCTTCGGACGTGATGGGCCTGGTTTCGACCCCGACGGTGCAGGGCCAGACCCTCAAACTCAGCTTTGATGGTACAACGGTCAAGGTTGGGGATGCCAGCGTAGTGCAGGCCGATATTGATTGCGACAATGGGGTAATTCACGCGATAGACGCAGTGCTGATGCCCACTTTTGAGGATGCCCCCGCTCACGCCGATGCTGCCGAAGCCACCGAGTCCGATGCCGGACAGTCGGGCGGTTCAATGGATGATTAAGTAAGTTTTAGCTAAGAGCTTTCAGAACACAGATAGCCGTTATAACATGTGGATGGTTTGACTAAACCATCCACATCTTTTTAGGTCACTTGTTTTATGAATGTTATCTATTGTCCACGTGGCTTGGCCCGATGCATTTTGAACCTAATAAGTGAACTCTCCACTAATATCAATGTGTCGTATGGCCTTAGTTAGGACTTAGCCTTGCGCCCCTGTACCGCCCAGGCGCGGGCCATCAGCGGAATTGAACCATCGGAGGCCAAAGGTAAATGGGCGCGAAGATACTCCCTGAGAGCGTTACGGTTTTCCTCGCTTAAAGACCTGACATAGCCCGGCGCTGGGCCTTGCCCACCCAGGAAGAGCAACCAGTAATCATCAAAATCTTGGAAGAGAGAATGTAAGAATTGCTTTTCTTACATTATACAAACCAATTCCCAGATTACTATCTCAGAAAAGCGAGTGTTATTGATTTCCACAATTAGATAGAGAATTTAGATAGCTTATCAAGCTATTTAGCCGCTTGCTCCCACCCTCCCACCTCCCGGTTTGACATCGCCCCAAAATGGCTTATGATTGATAAGATTTACTATTAGGAAATTCAGCTCTGTATTTCTCTGACCCCTGAACCCTGACTACTGACCATTTTTTGAGGAGGAAATATGCCACAGGCGCGAGTGTGGACGCATAGCCCGTTTGGGGGGGAAGCCCTGGCTGCTTTGGAAGGGTTAGCCGAAATCATCCCCGGCCCGATTAAGTTCAGCCCGGATAGCGCGGAATGGTTCGCCGAGGTCGCTACTTATGATGTGATGCTGGTGGGTTTGACTTACTTCACTGGCCCGGTCATGGACCGGATTGGGCCGCGTTTGCGAGCTATCAGCCGGACTGGAATTGGGGTAGATCGAATTGACCCGGTGGCGGCAACCGAGCGTGGAATTATGGTCACAAATACCCCCGATGGCCCAACCGAATCTACTGCCGAACACGCGATTGCCCTGATGCTAGGGCTGACCAAACAGGTTATGACTGGCGACCGGGTTTTGCGCTCCTTACAGGGTTATCCGGCCTATGGCAAACTACCGCGTGGCCTGGAAGCATTGGGCGCAACCCTGGGATTAGTTGGATTAGGCCGGATTGGGGGACGAGTAGCCGAAATCGCCCGCGTACTGGGCTTTCGGGTGCTGGCTTACGACCCCTTCGTAACCCCGGAGCGGGCCGCCCAACTTGGGGTTGAACTGGCGGGCAGTGTGGAAGAAGTGCTACAAACCGCGCAGGTGGTTTCGATTCATTGTCCGGCGACTGCCGAAACCTACCATTTGATGAACGCCGATCGGTTAGCGATGATGCGTCCCGGTAGCTATCTGGTCAATGTCTCACGCGGGCAACTGATAGACGAAGTGGCCCTGTATGATGCCTTGAAATCGGGCCATCTGGCCGGGGCGGGGCTAGATGTCTACGACCCTGAACCAACTGTCGCCGACCATCCTTTATTCACCTTGCCGAATACGATTTGCACCGCGCATATTGGGTCTTATACCGAGGCCGGAGTGTTGCGAATGCAGACGATGGCCTGTCAGGAAGTAGCCCGCATCTTGCGCGGCGAGCGCCCGCTCAATCTGGTCAATCCCGAAGTCTGGGGACGGCATCGGGGAGCTTAACGGGGGAAAGTTTTGAGCTTTGAGTTTTGAGTTAAAATACTACCACTAGCCGGATTTACTCAGCCCTCAGTCCTCAGTCCTGAATTTTTCTGACTACTGACCACTGACCACTTTTTCAGAGGAGAGAACACCAAATGCAATTACCCGATCAAACCAGGCCGGTGACGTTGGCCCGTAATGGGGTCGTCAGCAGCCCACATTATCTGGCTTCGCAAGCCGGGGTGAGTATTATGCAGGCCGGAGGCAACGCGATTGATGCCGCAATTGCCGCCAATGCCACCCTGAATGTCGTTTATCCCAATAACTGTGGAACCGGCGGCGACTTATTTATGCTGATTTATCACGCCAAAAGCGATAGTCTGCACGCCCTGAATGCCAGTGGTCGCGCCCCTGCCGCTGCCACCCCGGAATGGTACAAGGCCAACGGTCACGCGACGATGCCCCAGCGCGGGATTTTGACGGTGACAATCCCTGGCGCGGTGGATGGCTGGCAGATGGCCTCGGACCGCTTTGGTAAACTCGGTCTGGCAAAAATATTACAACCGGCGATAAGCCATGCCGAGGGCGGTTTTGGGGTTGGGCCGGTACTGCAAGCGGGATTACAACGTCCACTAGACCAAAATTATGCTCACTCGTCCTGGAAAGCGGTATATGCCCCGGATGGACAAGCGCCCGACCTGGGAACGATTTTGCGGGTGCCGGAACTGGCTCGCTCGTTGCGACTGATTGCCGAACAGGGCCGCGATGTCTTCTATAAAGGTGAAATCGGCAAGGCCCTGGCAGAGTTTTCGGCCCAACTGGGCGGCTTGATTACCCTGGACGACCTGGCAGAGCATCATGGGGATTGGGTTGACCCCCTCAGTATCAACTATCATGGCTACCGCATCTTTGAATTGCCGCCCAATACCCACGGGGTGACGGCCTTGCAGATGCTCAAGCTTTTGGAAGGCTTTACGCTTTCGGATGACCCTCAAGACCCCGCCAATATTCATCTCCAGGTCGAGTGCAAAAAGTTGGCCTTTGCTGACCGGGCGGCGTATGTTACCGACTTGCAGCACATGAAGTTCGATCCTGCCGCTATGCTGGACGATGCTTACTTAAATGAACGGCGCAAGCTAGTTGACCCCAGCAAAGCCATGCCCGACCCAACTCCCGGTGGGTTCGATGGCGATACGATTTATCTGTGTGCCGCCGATGGCGAAGGCAACGCGGTTTCGCTGATTCAAAGCAACTATATGGGCATCGGGTCGGGCCTGGTTGTGCCGGGCTACGGCATCGAGCTTCAAAATCGGGGAGCGTATTTCGAGCTTGACCCGGCCCAGGCCAATGTTATCGCCCCCCGCAAACGCACTATGCACACCCTGATACCTTCGATGGCTTTCCAGAATGACAAGCCCGCGATTATCTTTGGAACGATGGGAGGAGACGGGCAGCCCCAGATTCATCAGCAGGTTTATACCAATCTGATAAATTACGGCCTGAATATCCAGATGGCGGTGGATATGCCGCGCTGGATTCACGGGCGCGGGCTGATTGGCGACCCGGAAGGCTTGAATATGGAAGGCCGCTTCCCGGAAGCGACCCTCCGCCGTCTGTCCGAACTGGGGCATGAAGTGGTAGTCGGCTCAAGCCGCAATCATCTGATGGGTTGGGCGCAAGGCATCGTGATTAATCAGGCCAACGGCCTTTTGATGGGCGGCTCTGACCCCCGCGCTGACAGCGCGAGTATCGGGTTCTAGGGGGCGGGGGCCGTGGGACAGGGGAAATGCAAGAAGGAAGACTGAAGACAGAAGAAATTCAGGACTGAGGACTGAGGACTGAGGACTGAGAAAGTACCGTAGTCAGGTACTCAATCGTAAATCGTAAATTCCCGTGTCCCACGACCCGCCGACAAGATTCCCTCTTGACTTGCCGGGGTTGTTATGATACAAAAGAAGCGTCCACAAAGTGCTAAAACGTCCTAATATTGCCCATTGGAAAAGGCCGAAAGACGGTTTATGGCCCTTGCAATTATTTCAAACCAGCTATGGAGTGGAATGGCTTTTTTATAACACCCGCCGATAGTTTTGCTCCTTTTCGGATTTTCGGAAAGATTATCAAGTAAATATGAGTTGCGGCGTTGCAGCCGCTGGAGGAGAGACGCAATGAAGCTTATCCACAAGCTCTCTTTTGGCCTTCATGGTCGAATGGGTGCGCTTTTGGCCCTTGTCCTTATGATGAGTGCTTTTCTGGTCGCGTGCGGCGATTCAACCGCAACTTCCGCCCCCGCCGCAACTACTGCTGCCGCCACCACCGCAGCAGCGGCGACTACTGCTGCCGGGGCTGGTGCAGCCACTGGTTCGGCCCTCGGCCCGATTCCCAAAGGCCCGGCCCAACTGACCGGCCCGCTGGTTTTCGCCCTCAATACCGAAATTACCGGGGCAGGTTCACAGACCGGCGACCTGGCCCGCAAAGCTGCTGAAATCGCGGTGGACAAAATTAATGCGGCGGGCGGAGTCAATGGACAGAAGATTGAACTCAAAGTCGAGGATGCCGCTTCCACCAACCCCGGCGCACTGGCCGCCCTCAATAAAGCCTCGGAGGATAAAGCCGTTCTGATGGTCGGCCCGGTCAAGAGTACCCAAATTCAAGCTATTTCCGAGCGCATCAAGGAACTACAACTTCCCTCGTTGATTGGCGGGACTAACGCCGGTCTGACCAAAGCCGGCAACCCCTGGCTGTTCCGCTTTCGCCCTGACGATAGTATTGCCGCCTCCGCCATGGTGAACTTTGCGACCAACGAACTTAAAGGAACTAAAATTGCGGTGCTGCACGACAGCGATGCTTTCGGGACGGGCGGGGCAGACATCATCGAGGAGAACCTCAAGAAGCAGGGCAAGACTCTGGCAACCCGGCAGAAATATACCACTGATGCCCAAGACTTCACCGCTCAATTGCTGGCAATCAAAAGCTCCGGGGCCGATACCCTTTGTCTGTATGGTACAAACCAAAAGGATGATGCCGTCATTATTCGGCAGATTAAAGAGCAGGGTCTTAAACTAAACCTGCTTGGCTCGCCCTCTTTCAGTCAGACCCTGGTAAGCGAGTTGCCCGCCGACCTGACCGAAGGGTTGTACGTGGTGCAGGACTATTATCCGGGCCGCACCCCCGAAAGTGAGGAATACCAGAAAGCCTGGGCTGCCAAGTTCCCCGGAACTACTTCGGATGCGCTTTCGGCCTGGAACTGGGATGCGATTCATCTAGCGGCCCAGCTTATTGCCCAGGTAGGGACCGACAAGACCAAGCTCCAAGCCGCAATTCTGGCAACCAAAGACTGGAAAGGGGCGGCGGGCAATTTCACCTTTAGCGCCCAGGGCAACGGGCGTGGCTCGGTGGATATTTCGCAATACAAGGCCAAAGCTCAGGTCTTCGTCAAGAATGTGGCTGCCAGCTAAGACAAATTATTGAAAATCTGAAATCTGAAATCTAAAATCTAAAAACTGAAATCCCAGGCCTTCGAACTTCGATAATCTGAAGCCTAAACCCCAGACCTTCAATTTTAGATTTCAGATTTCAGATTGTCCGTAAATCCTCACAGGTGTCTAATGGATGAAATAGTAAAGTTGCTGGTGGCAGGGCTGGCCTACGGCTCGGTGTATGCGTTGGTGGCGCTGGGCTTTGTGCTGATTTATAACGCGGTTGGGGTGGTGAATTTCGCTCAGGGCGAATTCGTGATGGTACCTGCCTTTATCTCGATTATTTTTTTGAACGCTCTGCAACTGCCGTTCTATATCGCTTATCTCATAACGTTAGCAGTAGCGGCGATTTTTGGGATAATCTTTCAGCAGGTAGCCTATTATCCCTTGCGTAATCGCACTTTTTTGCCGGTAGTTATCAGCACTATCGGAGCTTCGATTCTGCTGCAAAACGGGATGCTGATGATTGCCGGGGCGCAGCCCAAGACCCCGGTTTCGATTTTCAAAGTGGGTGAAACCTGGGACTTTTTTTCCATTCCGATAGTCCCGCAATATCTCCTGATAATCGCCGTCACCCTGCTGATGGTCGGCTTTCAGTATTTTTTGTTTGAAAAAACCACCCTGGGCAAACGGCTACAGGCCACCGCCCAGGACAAGCAGACCGCCCGGCTAATGGGGATTAACGTCAGCCGCATGATAATCTTTACTTTCGCTTATAGCGCGGTGCTGGGTGGGGTGGCGGCGCTGATGGTCGGGCCACTATTGCCGGTTTCGATTACGTTGGGCGGAGGGCTGTCGCTCAAGGCATTTTCGGCCTCGATTGTGGGCGGGTTTGGCTCGGTGCCGGGGGCGATTGTGGGCGGGCTATTTCTGGGGGTCGCCGAAAAATTCGCCTCGCGCTATATTTCGTCGGACTACGAGCAAGGCTACGCATTTTTTATTTTGATAGTAGTGCTATTATTTTTGCCACAGGGTTTGTTTGGTGAAAAGATTTCAGAAAAGGCATAAGACCCATGAACAGGTTAGCAATATACGCCGGGATAGCGCTGGTGGTCGGGGCGGCGCTGCTCTTTTTGCCGAATGTGTTGGACCCCGCCAATCTTTCAATCGTAAACTTTGGGCTGGTCTACGCCATGGCGGTATTGGGGCTGCATTTTATTTTGGGGTTGGCGGGCCAGATGTCGTTGGCGCAGGCGGCCTTCTGGGGGATTGGGGCTTATTCCTCGGCCCTATTGACCACCAAATGGGGCTGGTCGCCCTGGCTAAGTTTAGTGGCGGCGGCAGTCATCGCCACTCTGTTCGGGGTGCTATTGGGCGCACCGACTTTGCGCTTAAAGGGGCATTATCTGGCGATGGCAACCATCGGGTTTGGAATTATCGTCAATCTCATCTTGCTCAATTGGAAAGAGCTTTCTGGCGGCACCGACGGCATTATCAATCTGCCAGTCTTCAGGGTTGGCGATTTCGCTTTCGACAAGCGCGGTAATTATTATTATTTGCTGCTGGCGGCCCTGGTTTTATTGGCGCTGGCGGCTTGGCGGTTGCGCCATTCCAGAGTCGGGCGCAGTTTGCTGGCTATCCGTGAAAACGAGCTGGCAGCCGAAGCCATGGGTATCAATACGACCTTTTATAAGGTGATTGCCTTTGCGCTAGGGGCGGGTTACGCCGGGATTAGTGGGGTCTTTTTTGCCCACATGCCGGATGTGCGCTATGTCAGCCCCGACACCTTCAGCTTTAACCAGTCGGTCACGTTTCTGGCGATGCTAGTGTTGGGCGGCAGCGAGTCTATCTTTGGGGCAATTTTTGGGGCGGTATTTCTGGTCTTTCTGCCCGAATGGTTGCGCCAGTTGCCGGACGACCTCAAGACGATTAAGCAGGGTTATTTGGCCTTCTACGGGGCGGGCATTATGCTTATGATGGTCTTTCTGCCGGTTGGGGTGGTAGGCTGGATTGAGCAGCAAATTCGCACCCGTCTGCTCAAGCCTCAGCCGCAACTCGCCCGCCCCGATTTGGTGGCCCAGGTTGGGGTGCCGGGGGTCGGAGACCAGGGGTCAGGGGTCAGGGGTCAGGGGTCAGAGAACAGCCGAGATGCCCTCAGCCCTACTTCGCGACCCCCCGTCCTAGAACTGCGCGAGTTGCAAAAATACTTTGGCGGTATCAAGGCGGTAGACGGGATTAATATGGAAGTGCGACAGGGCGAGATACACGCCCTGATTGGCCCTAATGGGTCGGGCAAGACCACCGCTTTGAACGTAATTAGCGGAATCTATCGGCCTACCGGCGGGGCTATCAGCTTTTACGGGCAGTCTGTGGGCGGGAAAGCGGCTCACAGCCTGACCCGACTTGGGTTGGCTCGGACTTTCCAGAATATTCGGCTGTTTCCCGAATTGACCGTATTAGAAAACGTGATGATTGGTTTGCACGTCCAGTCTCGCACCGGGGTTTTTGGAGCGGTCTTTCCATTGCCGCAGAGCGAGGCCGAGGAGAAGCGGGTGAAAGCTGAGGCTATCGCCGCCCTGGAATTTGTGGATTTAGCCGACAAGCAGTACCAGCTCGCCAAAAATCTGGCTTATGGGCAGCAACGCCGTCTGGAAATTGCGCGGGCGCTGGCTTCTCGCCCGTCACTCCTGCTTCTGGACGAACCCGCGGCCGGGATGAACCCACACGAAACCGAGGAGTTGCTCGACCTTTTGCGCGAAATCCGGGGGCGCGGGATGACTTTGCTCTTGATTGAACACGATATGAATCTGGTGATGCGGCTTTCTGACCGGATTACGGTTTTGAACTTTGGCAAAGAAATCGCCGATGGCAAACCCCAGCAAATCGAGAGTGACCCGGCAGTGATTGAGGCTTATCTGGGGGCAGAGGTGGTGCTGAATGCTTAAACTCCATCAAATCGCCGCCAATTATGGCAAAGTCCAGGCCCTGCGCTCGGTTACGCTGGAGGTCAAGGATGGACAGATTGTGACGATTATCGGGGCGAATGGGGCTGGCAAGAGTTCGACCCTCAAGACTATTTCCGGGCTGCTTCGCCCTGCCAGTGGTTCGCTAGAATTCGACGGTCACGATTTGGCCCACGCCAGCCCTGAAAGCATTGTGCGAATGGGTATCGTGCATGTCCCGGAAGGGCGGCGGCTCTTTCCTGGCCTCACGGTACAGGATAATTTGATGCTGGGCGCTTCCAGCCGCGAGACTAAAAGCAAAGCCTGGAAAACTGAGGCCGCCAGTGACATCGAGATGGTTTACACTATCTTTCCGGCCCTCAAGAAGCTGGCCCGGCGGCTTTGCTGGACGATGAGCGGGGGAGAGCAGCAGATGTGCGCGATTGGGCGCGGTCTGATGGCCCGTCCCCGCCTTTTGCTCTTGGACGAGCCGAGCCTGGGCCTCGCTCCGGTTTTAGTCCAAGAGGTCTTTCGGACGATTGTCGAGATTAACCGCCAGGGGATGACGATTTTGCTGGTCGAGCAGAATGCGCGGCAGGCGTTGGCGATTGCTAATCATGGCTATGTCCTCGAAACCGGAGCAGTAGTGCTGGACGGCGAGGCTCGCAGCTTGCTTTCCAATCAGAAGGTCAAGCAAGCCTATCTAGGCAGCGCAATCCGAATTCAGGACGAAACCTTAGCCCAGCAAGTCGAAGCCGCTTCTCACCTTAACCCCCCGACAGAGTAGAGTTTTATTTTACAGGATAGACAGTATGACCAGGATAGCTTATTATCCTGGTCATACTGTCTATCCTGTAAATATTTATGGAGAAAAAGTTATGGCAAGTCGAACTCTGCGAAGTCAAGAAATCCGCTTGATAAACCGGCAAGGCGATGCCTTGCGTTTGGGAATGGGTTGGAGTGTGGACGACCTGGGCAAACCTCAAATCCTGGTCGAAAGCACCATGGGCGACGCGCACCCTAGCGGGACGCATTTGCCCGGCGTAGTCGAACAGGTCAAAATAGGCATCTACCAAAAAGGTGGCAAACCTGCCGTCCTGACCGCCACCGACATCTGCGATGGGCAGGCTCAGGCTCACGAAGGGATGAGCTATAGCCTGGTCAGTCGGGATGTGCTGGCGGCAATGCTCGAAATTCACGCCCTGGGCCACCCGCACGATGGGGTCGTAGCGATTTCCAGTTGTGACAAAGGCATTCCGGCCCATCTGATTGGGCTGGCGCGGGTCAATTTGCCCGCTATTCACGTACCGGGCGGCACTCAGCTCAACGCCCCGGACGGCCTGACCAGCGAGCATATGTACCATTTGGGCGATGAATTCGACCAGGGCAAAATATCGGGAGACGAGCTATTGGCGGCCCAAAAGAATGCTTCCCCAACCTGCGGAGCTTGTCAGTTTATGGGGACTGCCAGCACCAATCAGGTCATCAGCGAAGCCCTGGGACTGGCCTTGCCGGGTAGCGCCTTGATACCGGCGGTGCTGACCGCTCATCAGCGCATGGCCCACGAAAGCGGTCAGCAGGTCATGAAGTTGGTCGAGCAACGCCTCACCCCTGACAAGATTTTAACCCGCAAAGCTTTCGAGAACGCTATGATGCTTCACGCCGCTGTCCGGGGCAGTACCAATCTGCTGCTGCATCTGCCCAGCATCGCCCGCGAGGTCGAAATTGAAATTCGGCCCGAAGATTTTGACGAAATCGGGCGGCGCGTACCAGTCCTGACCAATATCAAGACCGCCGGGCCATATCCCGCCGAATACTTGTGGTACGCGGGGGGAGTACCGGCCCTGATGCTGGAACTGATGGACTTTTTGCACCTCGATGTAATGACCGTCACCGGACAAACCCTGGGAGAGAATTTAGAGGCGATTAAGAAAAGTACTTTTTTCTGGGAGAGCCGAGCTTTTCTCAAGAATTACGGCCTCAAGTGGCGCGACCTGATAAAGCCCGTCAGCGACCCGGTATCCACTGGCGGTAGCGTGGCGGTGTTGCGCGGCAATCTAGCTCCCGGTGGCGCGGTCATCAAGCACGCCGCCGCCGACCCCCGCATGCACCAGCACACTGGCCCGGCCCTAATCTTCGAGCGCGAGGAAGATGCGATAAAAGGGCTGCTAGGCGGCATGGTAAAGCCAGGGCATGTAATGGTCATCCGTAACGAAGGGCCTCGCGCCTCTGGAATGCCCGAAATGTACTTTTGTACCAGTATTATCGCCAGTCGCCCCGAACTCGCCAGCAGCGTCGCAATCGTCACCGATGGACGCTTTAGCGGGGCGACCAAAGGGCCGTGTATCGGTCACGTCACCCCGGAAGCCTACATGGGCGGGCCATTGGCCCTGGTACAGCCCAACGACCTGATACGAATAGATGTGCCGGGTCGAACCCTCGATATTGTCGGTTTCGCAGGCCGCGAAGAAAGTTTGGCAGAAGTCGAGCGGGTCTTGACTGAGCGGAAATCGCGCTGGATACCGCCCGTAAACACTCACAAACGCGGCATTTTGGCAGCCTACAGCCGGATGGCGGCTGGGCCGATGGAAGGGGCGTATTTCGCCTGACGTATAGCTAAAAATATCCAACCGGCTTGAACTAACGTAACCAAGCCGGTTTTGCGTTGTTATGTTATTATGTAAGAAGTAGTATCCAAGCTCTATCGGTGTGAAAATTAGACTTGACTTTAAGGAGGCAAAGGACCTATGGCACAACGAACTACTTCTGGCGGACCGGGTGGAACTCCCGACAATCTCAAGAATTTTGAGCGTAAAGAGGGCCAAAGAGTAATCATCTATCTTGCTCTAGCGATTGTAATTATTCTGGTAGTTGGTTTTCTGGCGGGGTTATTGGATAATATGCTGCGCTCTGGGATTACCACCAATGTATTTTTGGATAACTCCCGCGAAATTCTACAGGTGATTGCCTCAAGCGCCCCCTGGATTTCCCTTTTTATTATCTTATGCGCCTCGTGGGTCTATATTGCGGATGTGCTTTTTACCCGCTGGAATCGTATTTTAGGTGGCCCGGAGATGGAGGACAAAGGCATCATCTACGAGATTGTCCAGGACAACAACTCTGCCGCCGCCTTGATGCTGTTGCTGCCGATGCTTTTGATTGCAATGGGTTTGATTTATGTGGCAATCCTGAACTTGCCCTATAATCTGCCGACGATAGTCACTACTACCAGGCCTTAGCTCTGGTTTAAGGATTTTAGGTTCATGAAGAAATACACTGGCGGAATGGTCTGGTTGGCAGCACTAAGCTTGCTCTTATCAGCTTGTGGCGATTTTACTCCCTCCCCTCCTCCGGCTGATTCCGCCTCAATTGTCAGTCTGCCAACCACCTCCGCCGTTCCAGTTAGCCCGGCAAGTCCCGCCCTTGCGCCGCCGACTACAGCTGCAACCACTCCCGTCCCGGAAACTATTCCTCCTACTTCGGCGGTAGCCACTTCTTCGGCAGCTTCGACCTCGGCAGTGGCGGCGACTTCTCCGGCGGTTAGTCCTGCTAGTCCGACCAGTGGGGTAGCAGGGACGGTAAATAGTTCGACTCCGGCAGTCCCGCCCGGTAACTGGAAAGAGTTTGTTGCTAACCCGGCGGGGTTCAGCATTTTGCTACCGCCCACTCCCGCCCCAACTGAGAAAAAGACGACTGAAAATACCGCCCTCGGCCCAATTGAAACCTATCAATATACCCTCGAACTGTCCGCCGCCAACGGCATCCGCACAACCTATAGCGTGATAGCTTCGACCTATCCGACCCGCTACTTTCGCTATGATGATACTGGCGGTTTGAAAACCCTGGAAGAAAAACGTAATGCCCTGGTCAAAAGCTCCGGTTCACGCGGGGTTATTGAGAATGGCCTGCTAGTGGGCGAGGGTCGCAGTCAGGTCGCGGGCCGTGAATTGCTGTTAAACCTCGGTAGCGGGACGGTCAGTCGCACCCGGCTATTAATTGCCGGAGCAACCCTCTATCAGCTTCAGGTTCGCTATATCAGCTCTCCGGCGGCCTCATTGGAGGTGAACCGCTTCTTCGGCTCTTTTCGCCCCCTGCCGGTCAAAGATGTGCCACCCAGCGAACTACCGGCCTGGCCTATCAATAACCTTAAATCGGCGGACTTTTCGATTGCCCTGCCGGAAGCCGCTACTGAAACGGTTCAGACCGAAACTACCCTGATTGGCCCGGTTGAAACCCGCCTTTATATTCTGACGCAGCCCAATCGGAATGTGAAGTTTTCGGCAGGCGCAATTAATTATCCGACTCGTTATTTTAATCAGGATGACCCCGGCGGCAAGAAGGCCATGGACGAACAGCGCCAGAAATTATTGACCAGCAGTAAAGGCAAGCTGGTTGAGGAAACCCCGATTACTTATGACCGTTTCCAGGGCCGCGAGGTTTTGATTTCGATGCCGGGTGGGGGCTATTTGCGAACCCGCATGTATGTGATTGGCACCCGCCTCTATCAATTGGGGCTGGAAACCCGCACTCCAATTTCGTCTCCATCCGAGGCAAAAGTGCTAGTGCCAACCGCCGAAGAAGTCCGTCGCTTCTTCCTGTCATTCGCCCCGGCGGTAGCTTGAGCGGGGGTCAGGGGTCGGGGGAAATCTAGGACTGAGGACTTGAGAAATCCGGCGGGAAGTTGGCATTTTAACTCAAAACTTTCGTACTGACCACTGACCACTGACCACTGCTAAAAAGGGTCTTGCCGCGAAAAGGAATTTGTTATATAGTTTGGGCAACTGATTTAGGGGTTTGTACCGATTGTTTAGATTAGGTTGACGTAATTGGTTTAATATGGTATCAAGCGGGGTAAATAATTCTGCATTGATACGGGGATGGTGGCAAGTGCGATTAGTTGTGATTGAAATACCCGGACTACCCACCGGGGCTACCCAAAAACAGGAATTTGATTTGCAGCCTGACCCGGCTAACCCGGTGCGGATTATTGGGCGACAACTCGGTAGCCACATTCACCTGATTGACCCCAGTGTGTCGCGGGGTCACGCCGAATTAACAATTCATCCCGATGGTCTCATGGTGCGCGATAAGGGCAGCGCCAACGGCACATTTATCAATGACCGGCGCTTGATACCCGACTCGCCGATGCTGTTGCGACCCGGCGAGCGGTTGCGAGTCGGCAACGTAGTAACCCTTTTGGAGAGTGGGCCGTTATCGGATTACCTGAATTCGGCGACCACCCAGAATGCCTCGCCGCTCAATTCCAACGGGACTGAACCTTATCCGGCGGCTACTGCTTCCCCGGCGGGATACGGGGCAACCGGGCCGCTTTCTCCCCGTCCGGCGGAATTGCCCTCGCCGCCCCAGGTAGTGCCAGCCCCCGACTATTATAATCCGGCGGCAGCATCTGGGCCTGCCCCCATGAACTATCAGCCTTATCAGCCGATGCCGCCGACTGTCTCACCCCCGCAGTCCTATGCACCGTCCAATTATGCGCAGCCCGCCCCCCAACCGCAGTTCAGTTACAACCCGGCGATGGCTGCCGACCAAGCGGCGATGCGCCCTGAGCCGCGTATCCCGACCCGTCCCGTCCCGGTTCGTAAACCCAGAGCCAGGTCGGGAATCCTCTTACCGGTTTTGATAATTTTGCTGGCGGCGATCATTGGCGGCGGAGTGCTGCTTTATTTTCTGCTGGGAACTTCGCCGACTGTCGTACCGGTGGCACTTCCGGTGGGAACGCTGCCCTCGTCCTCGTTTGCCGGGCCACCCCAAAATGAAACCGTCCAGGGCTTGAATGTCACGCGGCCCGGTTCGTGGAAAAAAGCCGAGGTCGGGCCGAACCAGTTGCTATATTATCGGCCCGAAACCCCTAAAACCGTCCTGAATATCGAGTTGCCGCCCAGCCCTAGCATTAGCACTGCCGGGTTTACCCCCGAAATGGCGGTCAAACAGTATTTGGTCAATGTCCGGGCTAACGCCAGCAAAGTGCAGGTCACGGACGAACCAGCGACGGTCAAGCTCAAGGATGGCACTAGCGCCGTGATAGCTCGACTAATCTTTTCGACGGATGGCACAAAAGCGGCGGCGGTGACGGACTATAATATGACGGTCATCAGCTTTAGCTGTGGCGCTCAATTGCATTATGTCAGTGCGGCGGGCGAGGCCCAGGATTTAACCCCTCAAATTCGGCAGGACCTGGACGGTTCGATTGCCAATCTAAGTTGTAATGGTTAGGGGTGAAGGTTGAAAGTCAAAGAGCTGGAAAATGAGGTAAGCTCTCCGCCAATTTCGCTAGAGGAAAAGCCGGTGCGTTGGTGGGAACCCTGGCTGGCCTGGCTGCTCGCCGGGCTGGTTTTTTTGGTTTTTGTGCCAAATATCCTCGATAAGCTCAACCCGGTGACGGGCGATGAGCCGTTTTATCTAATGACGACTATCAGCCTTCTGGAAGACCACGATTTAGACGAAAGCAATAATTACGCCAAACGCGATTTTACAAAATTTGCCCCAACCTGTGAGCAGATGCGGAAGCCAAGTTGGGGCTACGTCGGCGACCCGGCGGTTTGGAACGTTTCGGGCTTGCTCGCGCCCGGTTTGCGGGATAATTGCGCCGGGGTCGAATTGCCGGAAGGGTTGGGCCTGACCGATTTACCGCCCCATTTTACCAAAAACGAGCGGCAGACCGGCAGCTATACCAAACACGGCCTGGGCCTCTCGTTCTTGATTGCCCCGTCTTATGCTCTGGCAGGTCGGGCCGGGGTAGTTATCTTTATTGCGCTGCTGGCGGCGCTTTTAGGGGTAAATATTTGGTTGCTGGCCTTTGAAACTACCGGCAATCGGCGGGTGGCGTGGCTGGTCTGGGGGCTGCTCATGTTCAGCACTCCCATGCTATGTTACGCCTTCTTGATCTTCCCGGCGACCCCGGCGGCGCTATTAGTGGTGTATAGCTGGCGAAGGTTACGATTGGCGGCCCGCGCCCAGCAGCTAGGCCAACCCGACTGGCAGCCCAACGGCCCTTTCCGCGCCATCTTGATTGGCGGGTGTATCGGTCTTTTGCCCTGGTTACATTCGGTCTATTTGGCCCTCTCTCTCACCCTGGTGCTATACTGGTTATGGGGCGGACGCAAGGCTACCTGGCGCAAAGAACTCTTGCCGGGCGGGTGGTCGCCCCTGAATATCGCCCTACTGTTTCTGCCGATTATTTTATCGGGCGGCCTATTTGTAGCCTACTATATCTGGCTTTACGGCACGCCTCTGCCCAATACCCAGGACCATGCCGGGTTTGCCCCGCTTGAGCAAGTCCCCCTCTGGTTGGTCGGGCTATTATTCGACCAGAAATACGGTCTGCTGATTTATGGCCCGTTCTATCTGCTGGCCCTGGTCGGGTTATCCCGGATGTGGAAACCAACCTCCGCCCCGGAAGAAACCGCCGCCCGCCGTAGCGACCTGATTTGGATGACAGTCGTCGCCGCACCCTATACCCTGATTATCGCTGATTACCTGCAATGGTGGGGAGAATGGTGTCCGCCCGCCCGCTATCTGATGCCAGTTTTGCCGCTTTTGGCAATCCCGCTTTCGCTGGCATTTTGCGAATTGGGCGGGCGGTTCTTCAAAATATTTTGCGGAGCGGCAGCGGTCTGGACTTTCTCGATTTCGGCCTTATATATGTATAATCCCCACCTGATGTGGAATTGGCAATCCAACAACCCGGCGATAATCTTGAGCTGGCTGGAATATAACGTAGCTTTCCTGGAAAATGCCGGATTGGGGCGCTTCTTTCCGTCTTACGTAACCTTTCTGGATGTCAATAACGGGCAACCGGCCTGGGCCGCCGGATGTATTTGGGCTGGTATCGGCATCCTAATTGGGGTAGGGTTGGCCCGCTCCTATCGCAAGCAGAAACTAACGCTTTAATCCCCTTTTAATCATGCTCTCCAATCCAAACCATGTTAAAATACAGCCAATCCCCGTTTTTGGGCCATTTTAGACGATGTATCTGGACTTTGGAAAGGAGCTAGTCATGGCTGAAACCCGCACTGCCGATGGGCAAACCGATGAAATAGAATATCTCTACGTCCGCAAAGCTAGTAAAGCCGATTTTGAGGCTATCCGCGAGGTGGCCCGGATGTCGCGCAAAAGTGCTTTTTCGCATTTTATGGATGATGATGATATAGCCAGCGAGGTCGAAAAGTATTATAACGATACGGTTTTAAGCGGCATCGTGGATAATCCGGCTAACGCGATTTTTGTCGCCGAGCGCGGAAGTAATATTCTAGGTTTTTGCAGCGTGCTACCCAAAGACCGCAAAGGCCGCCCGCGCTTGCTCCAATTCTATGTCCGACCTGATGCCCAGCGCCAGGGAGTGGGCGAGTTGCTTTTTGAAAGCGGGCGCTCGCTTCTCAAAGAGGCCGGTATGTCCGAAATGTTTGTCTCGACCATGGGCGCGAATATTATTGGGCGGGCTTTCTTCGAGAAAAAAGGTTGCCGCTTGATTTACGAATTTTCCTCGACCTGGGACGGTGAAACTTACGACATTGCGGTTTATCACCTGGCACTATAATAGCTCAGGAAAATATCTTCCAGGTCGGCGGGTTCTATTACAATATCGCTGACCGGGAAGTGGGCAAGCAAGGCCAACAACGGGTTCAGGTCGCCTTTGAGCGCCAGAATCCAGCGTTGGCCTTCGTGTTTCACTTCACCACCCATGCGGGCGGCGATGGCCTGTAATTCGGCTTCCGGCCCGCGCCTATCGGCAAAAGTCAGCTCTATCCGGCGGGTTTGGCGGTCCCGCAAAGCGGCGATACTATCCACTGCTACCAGCTTTCCGGCCCGTATCAAAGCCACCCGGTCACACAGTCGTTCCACCTCGCTCAGGACGTGCGAAGAAAAAAAGATAGTAGCCCCCGCCGCCCGAATTTCCTGCAATAAATCGAACAGGTTACGTTTTGCCAGCGGGTCTAGCCCTTCGGTAGGTTCGTCCATCAAAATCAGTTCGGGCCGATGTTGGAGCGCCTGGATAATCGCCAGTTTTTGACGCATTCCCCGCGAGTAGGTTTTAATCCGGCGCTGGCGGTCGGCCCGTGCCAATTCCAGTCGGTCATAAAGCTGTTCGCGGTAAGCCGGGTCGGGTCGCCTCGGATGAAGCGCTGCCAAGTATTCCAGCCATTCCTGTCCTCGAAAGCCGCCGTCTATTCGGGCAATATCAGGTAGAAAGCCCAGTTTCTCGTGCGCGGCGACCTGAGTTGCTGGTTCTCCCAAAAGCCGAATTTCGCCGCTATCGGGCCGCAAAAAGCCCAGCAAAAGGCCCAGGGTCGTGGTTTTGCCCGCCCCATTTGGCCCCAGAAAGCCAAATATTTCGCTTTCCCCGACTTCCAGGTTTAGATTATCCACTGCTCGGCGGTTGCCATAATTTTTGGTTACATTCCTGATGGTGATAGCTGACATACTCTTATAGTGATATTTTAATTGGCAATAAAATTGACAATATTGTTGTACCATGTTATTTTAGATTTATCTTTGCGCTCTGCCGGATTTACTTATAGTTTGACGGTACAACCCAGCCTTGACCTGATTTTAACAGATATATGGTTTGGTTACTTAAATTTTTCCTTTTGCAATATGATAAAACGAACTCGGCAAAATAGCTGCACTGAGTTTGAATTAAAGCGGAACTGACTCACTTCTGGCGCGTTGATTTATAAATGATTGGAATAATTGTTCACTTATAGAGGATTTGGGGAATTTGGCAATGACCCTGACCGACCTGGAAAGGTTTCATCAGGCCATCGCGCTGGCCGAAACTGGCAAAAAAACCGAAGCTCACGCTATTTTGGCCCAATTGCGCCGCTCGAACCCGCAAAATAGCCGGGTCTTGTTATGTTTCGCTTTTACTGCCAGCGACCCTTTGATAGCTACCGAAGCCCTCGACTGCGCCAAAACCCTCGACCCAAACAATAACTCGATTACCCTGGCAAAGGATTGGTGGGTGCGCCAGACCGAAAAATCACAAAAAGCAGTCGCTACTGAACCGAACTCACCTCCAGCCTCGGATTATTCAATGGTTTTTCTGCCGCCGCTGCCATCTTCGGGGGTTGGCTCAAATCCGATGCTGGGAATTGCGCCTCTGGAACTGGAAACGGTCATTCCCGGCCCGGCTTCGCATTACCGAAACGGCGCAGGCCCGGCTTTGCCGGTCAAATCCGCCAGCGAAAAAATCGCGCCCGGCGATAGCCTGTGGAGCAATCGCAATTTCTGGCTGTTGCTTTTTGGGCAGGCGATTTCCGTTCTGGGCGACCAATGCTGGTTTGTGGCCCTGCCCTGGTTGGTGCTGGAACTAAGTGGCTCTAGCCTGGATGCCGGGTTCACGCGGGCGCTGGAATATTTGCCCTACATTTTGTTTGGACTTATTGCCGGATGGTTGGTAGACCGCCGCAATCGGCGGCGCTTATTGATTACTATCGAGGTCGGGCGGGCGGTCTGTCTGCTGGCTTTTCCGCTCTTGGCCTGGGCCGGGATTTTGCAGACCTGGCAGGTTTTTCTGTTGGCCTTTATTTTGAGTAGTCTGGATGTATTTTTCAATGTGGGTCTGGCGGCAGTCGTTCCAGCGGTGGTTGCCAAAGAGCATTTGACCCAGGCTAATTCCGCGATGGAAAGTGTTTTTAGCCTGACCGCGATTATCGGGCTACCGATAATGGGGGCGCTGGTGGCGCTGGTCGGTGCGCCGATTGTGTTGGGACTGGACGGGCTATCGTTTATATTCTCGCTAATCGTGCTGCTTATTTTGCGCTTTCCATCGCCACCAAAAAAAATTACGGCCTTTTCCTGGAAGCAATTGCAGGAAGATATGTTAGCCGGATTGTCTTTTATCTGGCGCGATAAGGTCATGCGCTCGATTTCGATTCTCAATTTTATCGGCAATATGACCAATTCCTGTCTGCTGATTCTGGCTATTTTTTATGTAAAAGAGGTCTTGAATTTGCCGGGCCAGGTCATCGGGATTTTGCTGGGAGCGGCGGCTTTTGGCACATTTTTAGGGGCTATTAATAATTCCCGGCTGGTCAAAAGCACCGGGCATGGAAATGCAGTTTTGTTCGGACTGGTTTTGGGAGTGCTGCCTTTTCTGTTCTATACCCTAACTGACAATTGGTTGTTGTTGGGTCTGGGCCATTTTTTCTTTGGGCTGGCTTTGATTCACATCAATATCAATACCAATGTCATCCGCCAAACCGTTGTTGCGCCCGATATGTTGGGTCGGGTGATTGGCTCGGCCCGGATGCTGGCCTACACCAGTATTCCGCTAGGCGCAGTCGGGGCAGGGTGGCTGGCGGAAGTTTGGGGGGTACTGCCGGTCTTTGGGATAGCTCTGGGGCTGCGGCTGCTCATCATCGCCCTGGCCTTTTTCAGTCCACTGCGGGGCTACCGCCTTGGTGTACGATAAATATTCGATAGAGATATAAATCTAAAGTCTGAAATCTGAAATTGGGAGAGAGAAAAGTTTGCCCTCTGATTTTCGATCTTTGATTTCAGATTTTAGGTTTCCCCCGTTGACCTTCGACCATCTTTTGTGCTACTATTATTGGTAGCTGGTTAGAAAATCCCAGCCTGGAAAGATGTTTTGCTATGAGCCGCTATTCGGCCCGGCCTCCTTGCTAAAATCTAAACCGCCGATTTAACCATCGGACGAACCATGCCTCTTTTGAAAGAGGATGGTTATTTTGCTGTTTCTTTGCATCCCGACCTCTCCCCCAGGCCAAAGCCCTTCGCTCTAAATATCTTTTAAGAAATGCCGCCAGCTTTAGCAAAGCTTCTTTCCTCTGCCTGTTTTTCCAACTAAAACCAACCCCGGATGACCTGGATGGTACTTGACGCTTTTACGTCCGGTGGTATTTTCGCGCCCGTGGGCCGCCTGCTCGGTTCTTTTTGTTCAATTCAACCTGACAGAAAGAACGGAGCAAGATTTATGGAATTTATATATGGCAAATCTACCGGCGAACTTGATCGCGCCGGGTTATTGGCGTTGGTCAGTGATTATAGGGAGGTAGTGATAGATATTGGGACGGGCGACGGGCGATTTGGCTATCGCGCCGCGCTGGATTGTCCGAGCCGCTTTGTGATTGGGCTGGACGCTTGCCGCGAAAATTTGCGTGATATTTCAGGCCGTCCGCTACCCAATCTTCTCTATCTGATTGCTAACGCCGAAACTTTACCGCCAGAATTGAGCAGGATGGCAGACCTGATAACGATTAATTTCCCCTGGGGTAGCCTGTTAGAGGGTTTGTTGCATTGCGACTCGGCGGTAATACAAGGCTTAGGTCGCGTGACGAAACCGACAGCCCGGCTGGAAATCCGGCTCAACCAAAGTGCTTTATTGCCGACTGGCTTGAGCTTTGAGCAGGCGGTTGCCAAAATCCGCCCGGCTCTTCGTGCGGCTGGTTTCGAGGCGCAGCCTCCAATTATGCTAAATGCTGCCGCCCTCCGGGTTTTTCCGACTACCTGGGCCAAACGGATGGCTTACGGGCGCGACCCACAGGCGCTTTTTATCAAGGGGTGTAAAAAATTATAGGGCGCTTTTGATTAGGTCGAAGCGGTGGCGATAAAATCCGCCGGGGCTTTGTCGAAGGTCAGCTTGCAGCCCGCCGCGCAGAAATAAATCGGCTGGCCCTGGTATTCGGACATATATTTGGCGCTGGCGATTTGGACGGTCATGCCACATACCGGGTCTATCGCTTCGCCAGTCGGGGCGATTTGGGCCAGGAATTTAGCCGGATTTTTAGCGAAACGGCCTTTGCAACCGGGGCAGCAGAAATAATAGGTCTGTCCGCCGTGATGGTAAACATGCTCCGCCCCTTCGATTTGGACGGTCATCCCGCACACTGGGTCTATCGCTTCTTCCGGTTCAGGTTCTTCGGCGGCCTGGGACGGCAAGAGGGCCTGTACGTCAATCGCGCCACTGCTGCGCCGTTTCTGGACGATTTCCGCCATGATACTCAAGGCGATTTCGTCACCCTGTTGCGCCCGAATGTCCAGCCCGGCGGGATACTTGAGCCGGGCTAATTCTTCCTGTGAAAAACCCTGGGCGGTTAGATATTCTACCACTGCCGCCGAGCGGGTACGGCTGGCGACCATCGCTACATAGGCCGGTTTTGCCCGCAGGACGTGTTCAAGGGCAGCCTCATCATAATTGCCGTGACTGGCGACTACCACATAAGTCAGGGGGGTAATCCGGTCAGCAATCCGATTCAGGTCGGTGATGACCTCGTTTGCGTCGGGCAAACCAGCGCCCTGAGCATCAAGGTCAACCGCAATCACATGATAATTCATGACTTTGCCCAATCGGGTCAAAGCCTGGGCAATCGGCAATCCGCCGATGACCATCAGGCGCGGGGCGGGGAGTTGCGGCTCGATGAAGATTTCCAGTAGCCCGCCACTAAAGCAGGTCATGGGTAAATCTACCAGACCTTCTTGATGAGAGTTGGCTTCCGGGTTGGTACTCAGCCGAATCAGGCGCGGCTCGCCGTGCGAGAGGGCTTTGAGCGCCTCCCGAATGACGGTCGGTTGGGCGCAACTGCCACCAATCCAGCCATACATCACCCCGTCCGCCGTCACAATCGCTTTGTCCCCCGGTTTCGCCGAGGTCGGTTTTTCGGCCCGCACAATAAAGGCCGTCGCAAACGGCATCCCTTTATCTAACAACTCGTGGGCCTTCGCATAAAAATCACTGGACATCTTGTTTCTCCGTTTGCGGGGGTCGGGGGATGGGGGAAATTCAGGACTGAGGACTGAGGACTGAGTAAATCCGGCTATGCTTGGCAGGTTTATTCAAAACTCAAAACTCAAAACTATTTCCCCCGACCCCTGACCCCCATCCCCGTCGCCTACTCCTCGTCCGAGGTTACACCGTGGTCGCGGAGAACCTTCCAGAGCTTTTGGGGAGTGATGGGAATATCAATGTTGCGTACTCCCAGATGCCAGAGCGCATCTACCACCGCATTAGCAATCGCAGGCGGCGCACCCACTGTCGGCGACTCGCCCACCCCTTTGGCTCCAATTGGGTGATGGGGGACGGCGTAATCGTCTTGCCCAACTCCCATTTGGGGGTCTCCATTGAAGTCGGCAGGAGATAATCCTGAAGCGTGCCGGTCAGATTCTGACCGTTCTCATCATAGATAATCTCCTCGAACAGGGCCGGAGCAAGGCCCATGGTTAGTCCGCCCTGAATCTGGCCTTCCACAATCATCGGGTTGATGATATTGCCGCAGTCGTCCACCGCTACAAACCGCCGAATTGAGACCGCGCCACTGCCCTTGTCAATATCCACCACGCAGATATAGCTGCCAAAGGGGAAAGTCAGGTTGGGCGGGTCATAATAATTTACCGCTTCTAATCCGGCTTCCATGCCCTGTGGGTGATTGGTGTAGGCCGCAAACGCGATGTCCTGGATCGTCTTGGACTTTTCGGGCGAACCTTTGACCGTGAATTTGTTCACGTCCCACTCCAAATCATCCTCCCCAACTTCCAGCAGGTGAGCCGCAATTTTCTTGGCTTTGGCCCGAATTTTGCGAGATGCCATCGCCGCCGCCGCGCCTGCCGTCGGGGTCGAGCGGCTGGCGTAAGTTCCCAGACCATAGGGCGAAGTGTCGGTATCGCCATGGTCTACCGTAATATTTTTGGCGGGCAGGCCCAATTCCTCGGCGACAATCTGGGCAAAGGTGGTTTCGTGGCCCTGGCCCTGGGTCTGCACCCCAATGCGGACAATCGCGCTGCCCGTCGGATGTATCCGTATTTCGCAGCTATCGAACATCTTGATACCTAGAATATCGAAGTCTTTGGACGGGCCAGCCCCGACCACTTCGGTAAAGCTGGAAATCCCGATGCCCATCAGTTCGCCCCGCGCCCGCTTTTCGAGCTGCTCCTTGCGTAAGTCGTCGTAGCCAATCATGTCCATCGCCAGTTGCAGCGCCCCATGATAATCGCCACTGTCGTATTCCCAACCAGTTGGCGAGTGATAGGGAAACTGCTCTTTTTTGATGAAATTTTTCATGCGGAAGGCCGCCGGGTCTTCACCGCGCTCGTGGGCCATAATATCGGCCATGCGCTCAATCATGTGTACCGCCTCAGTCACGCGAAAAGAGCAGCGATAGGCTACCCCGCCCGGCGGCTTGGTGGTATAGACCGCGTCCACCTCGAAATGAGCGGCTTTCATATCATAAGAGCCAGTCCCGATGCTATATAGCCCGGCGGGGAATTTCGAGGGATTAGCGGCAGCATCCGCCGCGCCATCATCCGCCAGGGTTTTGACCCGTAGCCCGGTAATTTTGCCGTCACTGTCGGCGGCAAGTTCGGCCTCAATATGATAGTCGCGGGCAAAGCTGTCGGCCTGGAGATTTTCGCTGCGGTCTTCAATCCACTTGACCGGCTTGCCCGTCACCAGACTGGCAACAATCGTACAGACATAGCCGGGGTAGACCGGGACTTTGCCACCAAAACCGCCGCCGATGTCGGGCGAAATCACCCGAATTTTATGCTCCGGGATACCACTGACCAGCGAAACGACGGTACGATGGGCGTGCGGGGCTTGCGAGGTCATATAGATGGTTAAATGCTCGTTGATTTTGTCCCAATCGGCGACCATTCCGCAGGTTTCGATAGAAGCCACGTGAATCCGGGGAATATACATCTTTTCCTTGACGATCAGGGCGGCCTCCCCGAAAACCTTGTCAGTGGCCTCTTTATCGCCCGCTTCCCAGTGCCAGATATGATTGGTCTTCTTCTCCTTGTCGTCGCGGACAATAACCTCATCTTTCAGGGCCTCGAAGGGGTCAACTACCGCCGGAAGAGGTTCATACTCGACCTCGACCAGTTCGATTGCGTCGGCGGCAATATAGCGTTCGGTAGCGACCACGCAGCAGACTTCCTGGGCGTAATAAACCACCTTTTCAATCGGCAGCACCATCTGAGTATCCGACATCAGGGTGGGCATCCAGTGGAGATTTCCAGCCTTCTTCAAGTCCTCGCCGGTGATGACCGCCAGCACCCCAGGCAGAGCCAGCGCTGCGCTGGCATCAATTTTCAGGATTTTGGCGTGGGCGTAAGGGCTACGCACAATGTCGAGGTACAGCATCCCCGGCAAATTAATATCGTCTACATAGCGGCCCGCTCCCTGGATAAAACGGGGGTCTTCCTTGCGTTTCATGCGGTGGCCCATGCCGCAGATGTCGGGCGGAGTGGTAATTCTGGCTTCGGTCATGATGTCACCTTCTCTTCGCTTTCGCTGGCCTGGCGCAGCTTTTCTGCCGCGTACTGAATCGCCTCGATAATCTTGGTATAGCCGGTGCAACGACACAGGTTGCCCGAAATCGCCCACCGAATTTCATCTTCGGTTGGGTTGGGGTTTTCGGCTAAAAAGGCTTTAGAAGTCATAATCATACCAGGGGTGCAGTACCCGCATTGCAGCCCGTGTTTTTCCCAAAAACCTTCCTGAATGGGGTGTAGTCCGTTTTCGGCAACTGACTCAATCGTCTGAACATTGCGCCCGTTGGCCTGAACTGCAAACATGGTACAGCTTTTAATCGGCTTGTCGTCCAGCAAAACGGTGCAAGCCCCACAATTGGTGGTATCACAGCCGATATGCGTCCCGGTCAGCTTGAGGTCTTCCCGAATGAAATGCACCAGCAGCAGGCGCGGCTCGATTTCGCGGGTAACGGGTTTGCCGTTAATGGTCAGGGTAACTTGATGGCTCATCTATTCCTCTCCTTTGGCTCGTTTGATGGCTTTACGCAGAGCGCGAATGGTCACAATTCTTACTAAATCGCGTTTGTACTCAACCGAACCGCGCAAGTCCGCCGAGGGGTCGCATTCCGCGCCTGCCGCCGCGCCTGCCGCCCGGATATTCTCATCAGTCAGGGCTTTGCCCAAAAGGGTCGCTTCGGCGTTGGTCGCCCGCATAGGGACGGCGGCGACATTGGTCAAGCCGATCCGAATGGTTTGGCAGGTATCGCCGTCGAGGGTCAATTGCACCGCCACTGCCGCTACCGCATAATCGCCGACCTTGCGCTCAATTTTCAGATAAGCCCCGCCACTGTTGGCCGGAGGAGTGGGGATTTGAATCTCTTTGAGAATCTCATTTTTTGCCATGCTAGTCTCAAACAGGCCGGTGAAGAAGTCGTCAATCGCAATGACCCGCTCGCCGTTTGGCCCAAACGCCACGACCTTTGCGCCATAGCTGAGGGCCGTCGCGGGGTGGTCGTTGGCGGGGTCAGCGTGGGCCAGATTGCCGCCAAAGGTCGCCAGATTGCGTACCAACGGGTCAGCGATTACTCTGGCAGTATCCGCCAGCAAGGGATATTTTTGCTGGATTAGAGTGGCTTTATCGAGCGATGACTCGCGGGTCATAGCTCCAATCGCCAGATAGCCGTTATCTTCCCGGATGTAGTCCAGCCCCTCGATGCGGTTGATGTCTATCAGCACTTCCGGTTGAGCCAACCGAAAGCGCATCGCCGGGATAAGGCTCTGCCCGCCCGCCAGAATCTTGGCCGCCGAACCATGCTCGTTGAGCAGACTCACCGCGTCCTTGAGGCTGGTCGGGGCAAAATACTCGAATTTGCCTGGTATCATATAACTCCTTTGTCATAATTATTTGCTTGTTAATGGGGGTCGGCGCTAAGGAAGGACTGAGGACTGAGCGATGAGGACTGAGTAGCGATTTAGGCTACCTCAGCCCACCCGCCGGGATGCGATTGCGGTGCTTTCTTCCGCTTTCCATCTTTAAACCTCAGTCCTCAGTCCTCAGTCCTTCCCTCTACCGCGTATGAGCAGAAAGACAATGAGCAGCATAAGCCCGACCCCACCTGCTATCAGGAGCGGGCGGCGGTCGGGTGGAACTAAATCTTCAATTACGCCTTTAGCGACCCCGGTAGCAAACTCTACCTGGCTGGGCGCTTTGAATTCTATTGGCGGCGGGGCGGCTTCGGCAATCGTCGTCGGGGCTTTCTGGGCTTCGATACTGGCTAAAATGAATTTGTTCACGTTATCGAGGCTTTGGCGGGTAAGCGATTTAGCGGCACTATCCAGTAATCGCTGGCCCACGCTGACGATGCGCCCGCCGACCTGGGCATCGCCCTCATAGCTCATCAGGGTTGCCGTTTCCTGCTCGGTCAGCTTGACGTGACCGACCCCTTTGACAAACCCCGCTGCCCCTTTGCCATCAATGTGCATGGTGTAACTTTCGGGCGGATTCAAGTCCGCCAGCGATACTTTACCCTTGAACTGCGATTTTACCGGGCCGACACTAATATCCAGCACCGCTTCATATTCATTATCGCCGATCAGCTTTAGTTCTTCACAGCCGGGGATAATTTTTGCCAGAACTTCGGGGTCTTGCAACATTTCAAAGACCATCGTGCGAGGTGCGTCAAAAGTGTAAGTTCCATCAAGTTTCACGATTGTTCCTCTTTGATTTATTTAAAAATTTAGTTGAAAATCGAAAGTGGCAGGTTTCACGCTGCTTACTGAAAGCGAGGGACGGTTTTGTTACTTTTTAACTTGTGGCTACGGTTCGGCGGCGTTCAAGATTAGCCAGCCGCTTGCCTAAAGCATCTAAACTCTGCAAATTGTGAATCGGCAAAAAGTCGTCTATGTAGGGCAAAGCTGCCGCCATTCCACCGACCAACGGCTGATACTTGTCATATCCCAAAAGCGGGTTCAGCCAGATAAGCCGATGGCAACGATGTTGCAAATAGCGCATTTCCTGAGCAATCGGCGAACTCTCGTCGCGTTCCCAGCCATCGCTGACGATAAGCACCACCGCCCCTCGGCGCAACAGCCGCCGACTCCAATGGCGATTAAAGTTGTGTAAGCTCTGCCCGATTTGGGTTCCGCCCGACCAATCTACCACCTGCCGGGCGGCTTCATCTATCGCCCGGTCAATATTTTTGGTACGAAGTTGGGGCGTAATCCGGGAAAGTCGGGTCGCAAAAACAAAGCATTCAACCTTGTTCAGGCTTTGGGCCACGCTGTAGCAAAATTGCAACAATAGCCGCGAGTATTTTTCCATTGACCCACTGATGTCAGCCAGAATCACTAGGGGGCGTTTCTTTATTTTACGACTCTGCCAGGCCATTTGAATTGGTATTCCGCCAAAACTGGCAGAAATTCGCATAATCCGGCGCAAATTCAGGTATTTACCTTTGCGATTTGGCACTCGCCGCCGGGTCTGGCGCAAACTGACCCGCCACCTAATCGTCTGAATCAGCTTTTTGATGGCCTCCAACTCTTCCGGCGACATTTCGGAAAAATCCTTGCGCTGTAATACTTCGTCCGGGCTGTAACTACCAGCTTTGTCGGCAATGTCCACCGCCGGGTCTTCCTGTCGGGCGCGTTGAGCCATAATCGTAGCAATACTCAGCGGCTGATGCCTGGGAGCATTGTGGCGCGGGGCGAGCGGGGTGGCTTGCCCGCGCAGGCCACTTTCCGGCTGGGGCGCACGCCAGAATTGCTTGAACATTCGGTCAAAAACCGCTAAATCTTCTTTGCGTTTGACCAAAAACCCCCGCGCCGCAAAATAGACCTGTTCGCGCTCACCGAGGTTGACCAGTTCTAAAGCCCGCTGAAAATCTATGGTTTGTTCTAGCGAAATCAGCAAACCTGCCTCACGTAGCCGGGCGGTAAACTGAAAAATATTTCTGAAAAATATTTGGTTATCGGTCTGTAACTCCATCTCTATTATCCAACTAAACCGAAAGCTGCGAAAGCACCGCCTGGGCGTTCTCGCCACGTACTTTGCTCACATCATCCTGATATTTGAGAATCATCCCCAGGGTATTTTCGACCACCGCCGGGGTCAGGTCGGTCTGATTGAGATGGCCCAAAGCTTCGGCCCAATCGAGAGTTTCAGCGATACCCGGCACTTTGTAAAGCTCCTGTTGGCGAAGAGCTTGCACAAACTCAACCACCTGGCGGGCCAATCGCTCCGAAATACCCGGCACTTTGAGGCGCACAATCTCGATTTCTTTTTCCAGCGTGGGATAATCAATCCAGTAGTAGATACAGCGCCGTTTGAGGGCATCGTGAATCTCGCGGGTGCGGTTGGAAGTAATAATCGTTATCGGCGGGTGTTTGGCACTTAAAGTTCCCATTTCGGGGATAGTAATCTGAAAGTCGGAGAGCAATTCCAGCAAAAAACTCTCAAATTCCTCGTCGGCCCGATCCAGTTCGTCAATCAACAAGACCGGGGCTTGCAAATGGCTCTGGTCAATTGCCTGTAACAGAGGTCGTTTTAGCAGGAATTTTTCGTTGAATATATCCTCAACCGGGGCGGAGTTCTCGGTTGGGTGCTGGCGGGACTGGATTTCGAGCAGTTGGCGGGGATAATTCCATTCGTAGACCGCCTGATTTATATCCAACCCTTCGTAACATTGCAGTCGGATAAGTGGAACTTGTAGCCATCGGCTTAGGACTTTAGCCAGTTCGGTTTTACCGACCCCCGGTTCACCTTCCAAAAATAGAGCCTTGCCCATCTTTAAGGATAGGAAAACGCTGGTGGCTAGGCCGACCCCGGCAATATAGTTCTGAGCGGTTATGGCTTCTGTGACTGTCTCAACAGTGAGCGCGTTATCATTACTCATTTTCTAACATTACTCGAAACCGTCATTGGTTTACGTTGGCTGAGACACACCTACCATTAAAATAAAAGTCGGCGGGACAGCAACTTATAGCTAAAAAAGCCGAGTAAAATCGGTGATTTTAGTGGTGGGAAAACTGAAGCTAGATACTTGCCATGATTTTATCAAGCGTTCTTGAACACATAATAAACTATTTCACAAAGTCTGTAAAGGGTTTGCGAACTGAGAACGATTACGTTTTAGAAATTGGTATCCCGGTCTTTGGGCAGATTTTCAGGATTATCTTTACGGCGCGGGAGTGGCAAATTCTGCGGCAAATTTTTGAGGAGCTGCGGTAACTCTCGCGCTCTGGAAACGCCCGAAGCGCCCATCGCCCCGGCCTTACCGGGTAAGTCGCGCACGGTATTTTTCAGGGCTTCAAATAATCCGGCCCGGCTAAAGCCGTTGGCAATGGGTTCGGCGGGTTGCTCGATTAAAGCCGAGGCTACCGGAACAGGTTCGGCGGGCGGCTCAGATGCTACGCGGGGAGGCTGGACGACGACGGCGGGGCGAATTATTTTTTCAGCCGAAGCCGGGTTGGTGGTAGGCCGGGCGGCGGTACTAAAGTCATTAAAAGCCAGCCGTTGATACTTAAAGTTGGTAGCTTGGCGCACGAGCGCCTGGGCCAGACTATCCCAGGTAGGAGTGCCTTTTTCAATAAAATAGGCTTTACCTTTTTGCAGCAGTGGCTCGACCCGAACCCGGTTTTGATATTCGCTGGAAATGAAAATCAAGTTGACTGGCAACTGCCGACGGGCGAGAGCTTCCAATAGGCCCAACAAACCTATTTCGGTATCGCCCGGTATAGACATATCGCTGAGGAGGGTTATTTCCGCCATATTGGGCAATTCCAGCACTTTTAAGGCCAGCTTGCAGGTTGGGGCGGTATAGACATGATAAGTGAGGGTAGTCTCGGTGATATTTGCCGCCGGGATAATTTGCTCAGTGAGTTGCCCGTTGCGATTGACCTGATAATAATGATAGTTGGCTTCGACTTCGGCGCAGGCGGCGGCAATTGAGCGCGAAAGCTGGACGCGAATAATTTCGCTGTCGTCAATAATCAAATAATAATAGGCCTCGGTTGCGGCCCTGGTTTCCAGACTCATTGTGAATCCTCCCTTATTCTTCCCCAACAATTAGGCTAATTATGATGCTGACTGGCCCGACTAAGCCTGAAATATATTTGCTTTTAACGCAAAATGGAAGTGTCCCGATATTAAATTGAGGAGACCCGTGAAATTAAGAAACCCAGCGTAAGTAGGAGACCCGTTTAAAAGCGAAGTGATATATCGAAGTGTGAGGTTATTATATCATCCTGTTATTATTTAGGGAATAGCCATCGCTAATCTTCTTTAACGCTTATATACATGCCTTCGTCGCTGAAGCTGGAAGCTTATTTTTGAGGTGGCGGTTTCGGCTTCAAGATTGTGGTTTAAACCATTACCTAAGCTTGGTAAACTCTGATTCGCTATTGTAACGCTTGCATTGTAGTAAATTTTTTGTTATTATTCTAGGTATGCGCTATGCTGCAATTACGGTAGCGAGTGAACGATACTCGCCGGGTGACAAAGATTGCAAATTGTTTAATCCTCTCCTACGATTGACTTTGACCCGACAGGGGCTGGCCTGGGCTTTTAGGCTGCTTTTTGGCGGATAGCTTTGTTTGATTTGATGGAAGTTTAACCACACAAAAACCTGAATTTCAGGAGGAGACACGATGTCTAAGAAACGTGCTTTGCACCTTTTGGTTTTGGGCCTGATGGTTGCAGCTCTGATGGCGGCTTGCGGTGATCCCACCGCGACGACCGCCCCCGTTGCAACCACCGCCGCCGCAACGACGGCCGCTGCAACCACCGCCGCCGCGACGACTGCCGCCGCTGCAACGACTGCGGCTGCGACGACTGCCGCCGCAACGACTGCGGCTGCAACGACGGCTGCGGCCACTACCGCCGCCGCGACTACAGCGGCTGCGACAACTGCGGCCGCAACGACTGCCGCCGCCGCAACGACTGCCGCTGCTGCGGGTGGCGACAGCGTTATTGAAGCTGTAAAGTTTGATGGAACTAGCGGCAAGAAGGGTGGTCAACTGGTTATCAGCTTTAGCGGCCAGTTCCCCTCGAACTTGCAGCCTTACTACGTCAGTGAATCGGTTGCCAGCACGGTCTGGACCCAGGTTTATGCGGCGGCGGTAGGCACCAGCAACAATGCCAAATATTACCCAGTGTTGTTGACCCAGGTTCCGACCCTCGAAAATGGCGGGGTCAAAGTGAGCGCCGATGGCAAAACGATGGACATCACCATGAAGCTGAAACCCGGCCTCAAGTGGAGTGATGGCTCGGCTTTGACCAGCAAGGATTTCGCTTTTACCTGGAAATGGGTTTTGAACCCTGACAACAGTAGTCTGGTAGCCGAAACCGAATCCTGGAAGAAGATTTCAGCGATTGAGACCCCGGATGACACCACCGTTGTTCTGAAGTGGTCAGAGGTTTTCGGCCCTTACCTGAACTTCCTGAACGGTTATCTACCATTGCCGGAAGCGGTCTGGAGCAAGATTCCTTTCAAGGATGCCGACAAAGCCGAAGCTGCTACTCTGCCTAAAGTAACCAGCGGCCCGATGAAGGTCGAAGAATTCAAGGCTGACGACCGGATTGTGTTGGCTCGCAACGACAACTTTAGCCCGGTCTACGGTTTTAATGCTTATCTGGACAAGGTGGTTTTCCGCAACAGTGCCGATGCCAATGCTGGTTTGGTAGCTATAGCGAAGGGCGACCTGGATTTGCTCGACAACATTGACGACAACCTCTGGGAGGCTGCCGCCAAAGTGCCGAACACTACCGCTTATATCGTCCCGGCTTTCACCTATGAATTCCTGGAGTTCAACCTGACCAACCCGATTATGGCGGATAAGGCGGTTCGCAAGGCCCTCAGCATGTCGATTGACCGCGATGCCCTGATCAAGCAATTCCGCACTCCCAAGACCGAAAAGTTGCCGGTAAACGTTCCTGCCAGCAGCCCGTTTGCTGATAAGAGCCTGCCGACTCCTAAATTCGACCTGGAAGGTGCGAAGAAATTGCTGGACGATGCTGGCTGGAAGGCTGGTGCGGACGGTATTCGGGCTAAGGACGGCAAGAAGTTGTCCTTTACCCTGTCCAGCACCACTGCCCCAGTTCGCAAGGCCACTGCCGAAGTTATGCTGACCTACTGGAAGGCCCTGGGGGTAGATGCCAAGTTTGCTCCTTACGCCTCCACCGCGTTCTTTGGCCCGTGGGCGGCTGATGGAATCCTGGCGCGTGGCAAGTTTGATGTAGGTATGTTCGCTCAGACTACCCCGGTAGACCCGGACAGTGCCTATTCCAACGTCCACTCGTCCCAGATTCCGACTGATGCCAACAAAGGCAACGGTAGCAACTATGCCCGGATTAACGACAAGAACCTGGACACGTTGCTTGACCAGCAGCGGGTTACAATTGACCAGGGCAAGCGTAAACAAATCTGGAATCAAATCCAGAAGATTTACTACGACGAACTCTATGAAGCTTCGCTCTACACCCGTGTCACCAATCTAGTGATTTCTAACAAGGTGAAGAATGCCAAGCCGAACCCGACCACTGATACCAATATGTGGAATGTCGTCGAGCTTTATATCGGCTAATTCCTGATTGGATTGGAAAGAAGTGTACAACTGTACACCTCTACGGATGCAGCAGCGTGGGCTACAAAGCCTGCGCTGCTTTTTAATTTCGGAGCGCAAGTGCTATAATGTTGCCAGGGAATTAAATTGGTAGGGGCAATCCCTTGTGGTTGCCCTGCCGCCAAAGGCGGCTACCCAACGAACAGAAACCACCTGTTACCTTATTAGATTACTCGCTTGCTATACGCTAAAGAGCTAACGATGGCTAAATGTTCATGATTAGCGGCCTGTGGGCCGCAGGGCAACCACAAGGGATTGCCCCTACCAATGCATAGGGTGCTGTATTAAAAGAAAATTGGGAGGCCACTATGACGATCCAACTGGATGTAATGGAATTACCAGAGCCACTGGTAGAAGGCGAGGAACCGGAAAAGATGGCAAGCCTTGAACACGGCATAATGGGAATGAAACTTGGTAGTTACCTTTTGGGCTACGTATTGCAAAATAAACTGGGCCTGGTGTTCGATGGGCAGACCAGTTTCAGAATGATAGGCACCCCCCGGAATCGACAGCCCGATGTGGCTTTCGTCGCGGCTTCCCGGCTTCCAGCGGATTTACGCATCAAAGCCGATTTCGCGCCCGATTTGGCAGTCGAGATTGTATCCGAAAGCGATGTGATTTTTGAGCTGGAGCATAAAGTCCTTCAATATCAAGAATCGGGGGTCAGGATGGTATGGGTGATTTACCCGGTCCGGCAATTGGTCGAGGTCTATCGGCTGGCGACGGGCTACATCCCCCAAATCGTTAGCCTGAATGGTGAATTGGATGGCGAAGATGTCATCCCTGGTTTCAAGTTAGCGGTAAAATCGTTATTTGAATAAATAGCCTCAAGGCGAGGTCAAATGGCCCTTCGCAAGCTCACAACCGAAAATAATAACTCTCCCGACCCGGCCCAGTTTACTATCCGGCGACTACAGGGAACTGAACATTGGGCGGCGGTCAGCCACATGTACCGCAACTATCCGGGGGTAGACCCCAACTTTGACCAGGTGTTAAAGGGCCGATTTCGGCGACCATTTATGCGTTGGATTGGCATGCCGCTCTATTTCTGGCTGGGGAACAAGGGCTATGGTCTGTGGCTGAATAGTGGCGAGCTGGCAGGACAGCTATTTTTGCAGCATCGCCGGATAGTCACCCATATCAATGACATCGAGGTCAATCGCTCTTTTCAAGGGCGCGGCCTGAGTCACGAATTGCTGAGTTTTGCCGAGCAACAGGCCCGCCACCGTCGCAAGGCCTATCTAACCTTGGCGGTGACATTGGCTAATGAGCGGGCTGCGAATCTCTATCGCAAAAGTGGCTATCTGGAACAACATCATACCTTCTTTTTTCTCTCGCGGCCCTGGTGGAGTGAATCAGCCCCCCGCTCGACTGCTGAAAGAGAGGCGGTGCGGCTGGTAAATTTGCATGGTCGGGCCGCCCGCCGTAATTTAGACCGCTTTTTTGAAATGGAAATCGAGGCCGCGGAGTCGTCTATCGCCTCGGTCTGGAAAACCCACTATCGCCCCGAATTACCCCAGCGCGGCAAAGGCTTTAGCTTCGCGTTATATTGGGGGACGGCGACCAGTCCCGCCGGACACGCCGATTTTTTCGATTGGGATGGGCGGGGGCGTTGGCGGCTCTATATTGACCCAAATTTGTGGGGAACGGGCGATGAACGCGCTCTGTTCGAGACTTTGCTGCGTCAGGCTCAGAGCTATGGTCAACTAGGGTTGATGGTCGGGAGTCGGGCGCATCATCGAGCTGTTCTGTCTTTTAGTTCCGAGTTAGGTCTGGTGGCGCGTGATACCGAGCGGATGTTGATGATTCGGCCTCTGTCTAATTGAATTTTATTCAAAATAACTATGATTATGAAGTTTGTATTACTTTCCACTTTGCGCTGTTGACAGAACTAGAATTATCATCTAATATTAAAAAATAGAAATGATTGAGGCACGGTAAGCCTCAGTCTGGGTCAGTTTTGATAAAAATGTTTTAATGTACGAATGCACTGCCGCATTTTGAAGTAAGCTTTCGGATATTTCAGAGGTCAATCGGGCTAAATTGAGGGTCAATCGGGTACGTCGCGGCACTTCATTTTATTTCAAGCTACTATTTCCCCAAGATGGGCAGTTGCCATTAAACTACCTGAACGACCATCGCGCCGGATTTTTAGTAGGGGTTAAAGGTAAGTGTTTGAACTCAGGGTTTAGATTAAATGCAGCCGGGGGCGGGTTGCTCTTCGTATTATCCGTTTTTGCTCTACTGACCTCTACTCGGTTAGTAGCAGCCCAGGATGTCGCCTATGTATTGCGCTTGACCGAACTGGGTCAGCAATCAACCGTCCGCTTGAGCGGGGCGATTGCCGAACGCACCTATACTATTCCGGTACCCGATGGTTATAAACCGGCCACTTTCGAGACCCAGATTTATACGGTACCTGGTATCAGTTCCGGCCTATTGGTCTTCGAGAATGAAGGCACTACCCTTGCCAGCTTACAACTTCCTCTTACCCAGAAAAAACTACTTGTTCCGCTAACCCAGGCTATCGTCCAGCGGGGTCGAATGAATCTTACTATCCGGGCGGTTATCAATCCGGGACAGGATCGTTGTGCTGCCAACCTGGTGCAATGGGTCGAACTTTCGGATATGGCAATTAATTTTGAAGGAACGCTGCGACCACCTACTACTTTGGCGGAATTCTGGCCCGCCGATTTGCGCGAACTACGGATTTACTACTCACCTAACCCGGACCGGGCCACCAGTGAAGCCACCCTGAATCTTTCGGCTTTTGCTTCACGCCTGGGAGTCGGACATCCGGTGACGGTGACGGCCCAACCTTTGGATGCCTCGCAAGTACCGCCTGACCTCAAGCCCGACCCTTTTAGCCGGGTAATTGTAATCCAGGGCAACGATGGGCCAGCCGAACAACGTCTGGTAGCGCCCGGCCAAAATAAATGGCCTTTCTT
>JBBRSG010000054.1:0-39406 GCA_038245615.1 Chloroflexia bacterium
CTCGCCCGCCTGGAAGAGCGGTTGGCGGAGTTGGGATAAATTGGGGGACGGGGGTCGGGGGGGCGGGGGAAATTCAGGACTGAGGACTGAGAACTGAGTTCGTAAATTTCCGACCCCTGACTCCTATCCCTCAGTATGCTATAATGAGGCCAGATTTGACTTATTCCCCGCTAAAACAGAAGGCAAAAACAATGGGTTATGAGACCAACGCCGAGCGCAAACTTTACCAGAAGTGTGATAATTGCATTTTCAATCAGGCTTGCTTTGTCCAAGAAGTCCAACGATTTCAGGAAGATAACGGCATCGGTAACGATTGTCTGATGTATCAAGATGAGCGCGATTTACCCGAAAGCCAGCATACCAGCCGCTTTCAGGTCGTTGCGACCCTTCCACCCTATACCGTCCGATTACGCAAACCGGGATGATAGGGAAATAGTTTTGAGTTTTGAATTAGAATGCCAGCCACTAACCAGATTTTCTTAGTAGTCAGTCCTCACCTTGATTTCAGATGTTCAGGATTTTATATATCCTGTATCTCCTGTACATCCTTGTTAAAATGAATTTTCGAGGAGTAGTTCGCTATGAGTGAAAAAGCCGCGAGCCTTAGATTGCTGGATGAATATATCCGCATTCCGACGATTTCCGGGGAGATAGACGAGGATACGGTAAAGGCCGTTGTGGACTTTTGGCATAGATTAGGGCTGGAGTTTGAATTGTTGTGGCCCGAAAAAGCGGTAGCAGACTCAATCCGCAACCCGGCCTTGTTTGCAAGTGTCCCCTCTGACCAGCCCAATGCCCCGACTTTGCTACTCTATGGACATTGGGATGTCCAACCGACCGGCGACCCGGCCCAATGGCTCTGGCAGGGCGAGCTTTGCCCACCTTTTCAGCCGACTTATTTTTTGGAGAACTACCCAACCGCCCATAATGCCAATGAAGTCCTGACCATAGTTCCGACTGACAAACTAGATGAGCTGAAGTTGGTGGCGCGAGGTTCGGCGGACAACAAGGGCCAACACCTTGCCAATATTCTGGGAGTGCTGCGAGCGAAACGTGCCGGGCAGTTGGCCTGGACTGTCAAAATCATTCTGGACGGGGAAGAAGAGGTCGGCAGCCCCAATCTTGCCAGTATAGTCGAAACCCATCGAGCGAGGCTAAAGGCCGATTTTATGGTCGGTAGCGACGGCCCAAAGAGTGATAACCGCCCGACCATCTTGCTGGGAGTGCGGGGGATTATGCTGGTCAAGGTACGCTGTTCTAACGGGACCGGGCGAATGTTGCACAGTGGCAATTATGGCAATATTACCCCTAATCCGGTTTTGCCATTGGCCCGGTTGCTGGAACAGATGAGCGCGGCAATAAAGCTGGTCGGGCAGGATTTGGGACAGCCTTTTCGCCAGACGATTGACCGCTATTTTAAAAATGACCCGGAACGCCCGCGCTATGAGCCATTTCTAGCGCCCACCTTTAACATCAATTCGCTGCTGACGGAAGGCGCGACCGCCGGGCAGTCGCGCACCATTATCCCCGGTTGGGCCGAAGCCACGATAGATGTGCGATTGATACCCGGCTTGACCCGGCAGATAGCTTTTGACACATTGCAAGCTTTGGTTAAAAGCGCAAATCAGAAGCAAGCCGAGGTGAATTTTAGCCTGGAAATGAGTTCGGGCGGGTGCGAGGCCTCTTTTACCGCCCCTGACCGGGAAGGGTTCGCTTGGCTACGGCGCAATGTCGAGCAATTCTGGGGTGATGATATTCAATTATTGCCCTTGCTGGGCGGGACGCTGCCCAACGATGTATTTACCGATAAACTAAAGATGGCCTCGTACTGGCTACCCGCCGCCAATTCCGACAACCGCCAGCACGATACCAACGAGCATTTTATCCTCGGTCATTATTTCCGGCAGCAGGATTTTTATGCCGCCCTGGTTTCCAACCCGCCGGAATAAACCCGAAAGCTAGGCGGTACTTTCATTAGTTGGTTGGCTCGGTAAGCGGTTAGCATCTGACAAGGGGCGCAATTCCAGACGGAGAACATGATTGGCAGCGAGATGCCAGCCTGCCGCGAACAAAGCCGCCAGAAATATTGCCATAATTGCGCCCGGCGCAAGAGCCTAAGCCAGGCTTGAAGTAAGTAGCCTGAGCCGCCAGGATTGCAACCAGAGCAAGAATAATTAGTAAAACAAGTTTTCCAGCCAAAAAAAAGACTTTGTTGATCGGGTTACGGTGCTTCATTTGCATGTTCTATTCCGCTCCTTTCTTTTGGCTAACATTTTAATACTGTTTTTGCACTACTTCAACCGTAAATTTCTTTTCGGCCTCATCTGCAATCATGCGGGCGATGACCAGCGAGGAAGTCGCCGCCGGGGAAGGGGCGTTCTGGACGTGGGCCACCCCTTCGCCATGATGAATCAAAAAATCATCTACCAGCTTGCCATCCGGCGAAAGAGCTTGCGCCCGCACCCCAGACGGGCCAATAAGCAGGTCATCATCCGTAATTTCGGGCATATAGCGCACTAGGGCCTTGACATAAGCCTTTTTCACATAGTCACGGTACATTTCGCCGGAGCCAGTCTTCCAATATTTTGCCGCCAGCTTCCAGAAGCCGCCGAAGCGGGCCACTTCCAGCAACTCGCCCGGCTGGACTTTCCAGCGAGTATAGCCTTCACGAGCGAAAGCTAACACCGCGTTTGGCCCGGCCCAGATTTCACCATTCATCCGCTTGGTGAAATGCACTCCCAGAAAAGGAAATTGCGGGTCAGGCACAGGGTAAATCATCGAGCGCACCATGTGGCGTTTTTCGGGGCGCAATACATAATAATCGCCGCGGAAAGGCACGATTTGCACCCCGCTTTTGGAAGCATCCCCGCTCATCCGGCTCAATTTGTCGGAATAGAGGCCGCCGCAGGTAATCACAAAGCGGGCCACTAGCTCCGACTCAATCGTGGTGGTCGGCCCGGTTAGGCGAGTGCCAAGCACGCTTTGCCCGCCCCGATTGGTCAGGGAAGTTACCTGGCAATTGGTGATAATTTCGCCACCACGCTCCTGGATTTCACGGGCATAAGATTGGGCAATTTTTATGTAATCTATAATCCCGGTGTTGGGCGAATGAATTGCTTTAAGGCCGATGGCATAAGGTTCAAGCTCCTTCAACCGCTCCGGGCCGATCAGTTCCAGCCCCTCTACACCGTTGGCGTTGCCGCGCTGGTACAAATCCATCAAGCGCGGAAGTTCGTTTTCATCCAGAGCCACAATAACTTTGCCACATAGCTCGTATGGAATGCCGTTAGCCTCGGCGTAGGCAATCATCTCGCGGTGTCCGGCGACACAGGCTTTGGCCTTGAGCGAACCGGGAGTATAGTAGATACCAGTATGAATCACTCCGCTATTATGGCCCGATTGATGGGCAGCGATTTTCGGCTCTTTCTCTAAAACTGCCAGCCGCAAACCGGGTTGCCGGATTAAAAACTCGCGGGCCGTCGCCAGTCCAACAATCCCCGCTCCGACAATTATCAGGTCATATTTTTCGTAAGCGGGCTTCCCCGATTTGACTAAACCGACTTCGGCGGCGCTACCATCCTGAATCATAGACACCTCTTATCTTACATCCTATATATCTTTGTAAACGTCCATTAAAGCAACTACGTCTAGTATTCCTTTACAAACTTTCTGCTATAGTTTACTTTGGTAACTAATGCACTTTGCGGTAACTACTTTACAAAAAATATCGCTACTATAAACTTAACTTTGCCAATGGCAAAATTATAACTTAAAGCCAGATATTCCGAAAGCTAGGGAGTATCAAGAATAAGGAGTTGACATTTTATGAAGCTGGCAATTTTCGGAGCAAGCGGGCGAACTGGTCTTCCCTTGTTGGAACAGGCTCTCCAGCAAGGGCATGAGGTTAAAACCCTGGTACGAAACCCATCCAAATTGAATATAACGCACGATCATCTTACCGTAATCCAGGGGGATGCTACCGACCCAACCGCCGTCGAGACAACTATTACTGGAAGCGAAGCGGTTTTGACCGTGTTGGGTCATACAAAGAGTTCGACCCCCGATATAATGACGGTAGCCACTCGCAATATTCTAGCCGCGATGCAGCACCACCACATAACCGATTAGTCAGTCTTACCGGTGCAGGTGTCCCTGATCCAGGCGACCAACCCAAATTTTCTGACAAACTCATCCGGGCTATCTTCAAATATGCGCCTTCAGCGAGCTTAAAAGCGGCCTACCAGGATGCCCTCAAGCACACCGAACTTATCAAAGCTTCCAAAGTAGATTGGGTGATTGTGCGCGGCCCGCGCCTGACTGAAGGCCCGCACACCGGCAAATATCGGGTAGGCTCGGTTGGCAAAGATAGCGGAATGCAAGCTTCGCGGGCGGATATAGCCGACTTTATGCTCAAGGTGCTTAACGATGATAAGTATCTTCATCAAATGCCGGTGGTTAGTTATTAAGGTAACTATCGTCCAAGTAACCGCCCGCTTCAGATAGAGCGGGCGGTTGGCTTTATCTGCAAATTTCTAAAAGTCTACCACTTGCCAATATCCTCAAACCAGATTAAAATAGCAGCGCTATGACAACAAATATTGTTTCCGAAACCAGCTTGCCTGGATTATTGCGAATTGAGCGCCCGCTCCGTCACGACGAGCGAGGCTTTTTTCATGAGGTCGTGCGCCCAGAGGAATTAGCTCCTTTCATCGGCAAACCCTTTGAAGTAAAGCAAACTAATCACTCTCGTTCGGTGCAGGGAGTCTTGCGGGGCTTACACGCCGAGCGTTGGGATAAAATCGTTTGGGTGGCGCGAGGTCGGGCTTTTAGCGCCATCGTGGATATTCGGCCCGATTCGCCGACTTTCGGACGCTATGAGGCCTTTGAACTCAGCGAAGAAAATGGTCTGGTTTTGTTTCTGCCGGAAGGGGTCGCCAATTCAATCTATGCCCTGACCGAAATTGATTATATCTATCTGGTGAACAAGACTTACGATGGCAGCGACACCTTTGCGATAGCCTGGGACGACCCCGATATTGCTATTCCCTGGCCCAACCTGACCCCACTCATCAGTCAGCGCGACCAGAGTAATCCCTGCCTGCGCGATATATACCCGGAGAAATTCTAGCGGGGGTCGGGAGGCAGGGGTCGGGGGAAATGCGGAAGACGCAAGACTGAGGACTGAGTTTCCTAATCGTAAATCCCTGTCTCCTGACCCCCGACCTCCAAAAGGAGTTACGAAGATTTTAGCCAAAGACATCCGACGGATAATTCTGGAACAATCGCGACGGGCCGGAGTAGGTCATATCGGGTCGGCCCTTTCGATTGCCGATTTGATTGCCGCGCTTTATGGGGAGGTCTTAAATCTTCCCACCTTGGACGATAGCGAGCGTGACCGCTTTATCCTCTCCAAAGGGCATGCAGCCCTGGCCCTATATGCGGCCTTGTATCTCAAGGGCTGGATTACTCAGGCCGAACTGGACACCTACTGTGGCGAAGGTTCGCTTTTGGGAGTTCACCCCGAACACGCTCTGAACGGGGTAGATTTCTCGACTGGTTCGCTGGGACAGGGACTTTCGCTGGGAGCGGGGGCAGCCCTCGCCGCTCGATTGCAAAAATCGGCCCGCCGAGCTTTTGTGCTGGTCAGTGATGCCGAATGCAACGAAGGGGCGCTCTGGGAAGCGGTGCAATTCGCGGCCCATCATCAGCTTGCCAATCTCATCGCCCTGGTAGACCTGAACGGACAGCAAGCCCTGGGGTTTACCTCGCAAGTCCTGGACATGTCGCCGATGGCCCTCAAGTGGCGGGCGTTTGGGTGGAACACTATCGAAATAGATGGTCACGACCCGCGTCTGATTTCTGACACCCTGAATAAGCTTGATACCACCAATCCCGGCCCACCGACAGTGCTAATTGCCCGGACTATTTTTGGCAACGGGGTTTCTTTCATGCGTGGTATCAAATGGCACTATCTTCCCCTCTCCGAACAGGACTACGCCCAGGCCATGGCCGAGGTCGCGGCGGAATAGCCGTTTGACAAGCCCATTCAACTGACCTATAGTTACCCTCATGGGATTTTGCCCTGCTCTATTTGTTTTGTCTCTATTTCTGTTTTCTTTTTAATTGTGCATGAGGGGAAACCTGATTATTAGATGAGAACTGCTTTTGTCAAAACCCTGGTAGAACTTGCCGAACAAGACCCTCGGATTATGTTGCTGACCGGCGACCTGGGGTTTATGGCGCTAGAGCCATTCGCCGAGCGCTTCCCTGACCGTTTTTTCAATGTGGGGGTAGCTGAACAAAATATGGTCGGGTTGGCAACGGGGCTGGCGGAGGCGGGCTTTATCCCCTATGTCTATTCTATCATCACTTTTGCGGCCCTGCGACCCTATGAATTTATCCGCAACGGGCCAATATTACACCGTTTGCCGGTGCGAATCGTGGGGGTGGGCGGCGGCTACGAGTACGGTAGTGCTGGCATCACCCATCATGGTTTGGAAGACATCGCGGTAATGCGGGTGCAGCCCGGCTTGCGGGTCATCGCTCCGGCGGATAGTGAGCAGACCCGAAGTGCTTTTAAGGCGACCTGGGATTTGCCCGGCCCGACTTTTTATCGGATTGGCAAGGATGATAAAATTACTATGCCAGGGCTAAACGGGCGCTTCGATTTAGGCCGGGTGCAGGCCATCGGCAACGGCAGCGATATATTATTTGTGACGATGGGAGCAATTGCCGCCGAGGTAGCCCAAGCCGCCACCCTGCTTTCGGCTCAGGGAGTCAGCAGTACAATTTTAGTCATTGCCAGTGTCAGCCCACCGCCTATCGCCGACTTGATAGAGTATTTGGGCCGCTTTCGGCTGGCGATAACGGTTGAAGCCCACTACATTCCGGGCGGAATAGGCTCATTAGTGTCAGAAGTGGTCGCCGAACACGGGCTGGGATGTCGGGTAGTGCGCTGCGGGGTTCGGCAAATGTCGGACGGGATTTCGGGCAGCCAGAGCTATCTATACAAAGCCAATGGCCTGGATAGCCAATCGTTAGTAGATACCGCTTTGCAGGAACTGGAAGGCTACCGGCTTCCGGTGGTATTAGTTGAGGCCCAGATTTAAGGACAGAGTTTGTGGAAGCGTATAAAAATACAAAATTATCAGCTATAATCGCCTGCTACCGCGATGCCGAGGCCGTGCCGGTGATGCACCAGCGCCTCACGACGGTCTTTCAAAAGCTGGGGGTGGACTACGAAATTATTTTCGTGAACGACAAAAGCCCCGACAACGCCGCCGAAGTGCTGGCGGCGCTGGCAAGCCGCGACCCTAAAGTAATCGTGATTAACCATTCCCGCAACTTTGGTTCACAGAGCGCCTTTACCAGTGGCATGAAGATTGCCACCGGCGATGCAGTGATTTTGCTGGACGGCGACTTGCAGGACCCGCCGGAGCTTATCGAGCAGTTCTACCAGAAATGGCAACAGGGCTACGCGGTAGTTTACGGGGTGCGGGTCAAGCGCGATGCGACGGCTTTTCTGAAACTGGCCTACAAGGGGTTTTACCGGGTGTTCCGGGCGGCTTCGTATGTGCCGATTCCGCTGGATGCCGGAGATTTTTCGCTACTGGACCGCAAGGTGGTTGATGCGCTGAATATTCTGCCGGAAAATAATCGCTTTTTGCGGGGATTGCGGGCCTGGGTCGGTTTCAAGCAGACCGGGGTGGAGTATATTCGCCCGGAGCGCATGTTCGGGCGCACCACCAATAATCTTTGGCGCAATTTGGGATGGGCCAGAAAAGGCATCTTTTCGTTCTCATATCTGCCGATTGACCTGATTATCTTTCTCTCGTTCTTCACCTTTGCGCTTTCGTTTGTGGCGGCGCTCTACCAGATTACCTTGCGGCTGCTCAAGCCTAGCCTGACTCCGCGTGGTCTGACCACTCTGATTGTTTTAATCCTATTCATGGGGGGCATTCAGCTCTTGGCGTTAGGCATTCTGGGCAGCTACCTGATGCACATCTATGATGAAGTCAAGCGCCGCCCGGCCTATATCGTCGAAAGTACTTTGAATTACCCGCGGGCGAGGGGCGGTGGTCAGGGGGCGGGAGAAATGCTCAAGGCGGAAGACTGAGGGGATTTGCGATTTACGATTGAACGGCAACCGCCGGACATACTGCTACTTTTATTTAGACCTAGATTTTAGATTTACAGGAGAGCTAAGTGTCCGTTACTGATGCCCTAAATGTTTCTTTGCAAGCTACACGTTGCGCTATCTGCCTGACTGAAGGGGCGGCTACCGAACTTTATCCGGCTAATTTCGATTTGGCGGCTTTTAGTACCAGCGTCTTTTCGGCCCGGCGGCTACCTGACCGGGTGCATTACCGCATGGTGAAGTGCCAGAAATGTGGGCTAGTCCGCTCCGACCCGGTAGCCGATAGCGAAACTCTGGCCCGGCTCTATGCCCGCAGCAGCTTCGATTACGGGGCGGAAGTCAGTTTGATTCAACTGACCTATGGCAAGTATCTGGCAAAGTTGGCGGCAGTTGGCGGGCGCAAAGGCTCGCTTTTGGAAATTGGGTGCGGTAATGGTTTTGTATTGGAAGAAGCCTTGCGCCAGGGTTTTCAAGATGTGCGCGGGGTCGAGCCGAGTGCCGCCGCCATCGCCCAGGCCGCGCCCGCCGTCCGAGAAAAAATCATGTGCGACATGATGCGGCCCGGCGTGTTCGAGCCGGAACAATTTGATGTCACCTGCTTGTTCCAAACCCTCGACCATATTTCCGACCCGGCGAGCTTGTTAGCAGAAGCTTATAAAGTGCTAAAGCCAGGCGGGATGCTGTTAGTTCTGAACCACAACGTTGGGGCGGTTTCAGCCCGAATGTTGCGGGAAGCCTCACCAATTATTGACATAGAACATACTTACCTCTACAGTCCAGCAACCCTGGCCCGCCTGTGCGAGGCGCAAGGCTTTGCGGTCAGAAAGCGTGGTATCGTCTTCAACCGCTACACCCTGAACTATCTCACCCGCATGTTACCTCTACCCGGCCCGCTCAAAAAGGCCACGTTAGCCTTGACTGAACGCACTCCCCTCGGCAAAATTCCGCTAATTGTACCGCTCGGTAATCTTTACTTAATTGCCCAAAAACCGTAAAATAGCCAAACCGGAAGCATTAAACCAGACAGGAGCAGTAAAAATGGCCTTACGCGCAATTGATACCGGGCGGCTCTACACCACCGAACAATTTATGGCCCTTGACGGCGACTAGGGAAACCTCATGAAACGTGCGCTCATCACCGGGGCGACTGGCTTTGTGGGCGCGAATCTGGCGCGGCGGCTCTTGCGCGAAGGCCACGAAGTGCATCTGCTGGTGCGGCCCGGCTATAATCCCTGGCGCATCGCCGCTATCTTGCCCGAAATTGAGTTACACGAAGTCAGCCTGGACGACCCCGCCGGGCTGGAACGGGTAATCAAAACCGCCCGGCCTGACTGGATTTTTCATCTGGCGGTCTATGGGGCATATTCCACTCAAACCGACTTGAGCCGAATAGTTCAGACCAATATCACCGGGACAATTAATTTGCTGGGAGCCAGCCTCAAGTCCGGCTTTGAAGCCTTTATCAATACCGGCTCGTCCAGCGAGTATGGCTACAAAGACTACCCTCCCACCGAAACTGAATGGCTCGACCCCAATTCGCATTACGCCTGGACGAAGGCTGCCGCCACCCATTATTGCCGCTATACCGCCCAGAGCCAGGGGCTGAATATTACCACCTTGCGGCTCTATTCGGTCTACGGCCCGTATGAAGAACCGACCCGGTTGATACCGGCCTTGATATTACGTGGTCTACATGGCGAATGGCCGCCGTTGGTCAATCCTGACATTGCCCGCGATTATATCTATATTGAAGATGTGGAAAATGCCTTTCTACTAGCAGCCTCAAACTCTGCTCAAGAAGCTGGGGCAGTGTATAATGTCGGGACGGGAGTGCAGACTTCGTTGCGGGAAATCACCGCCGTCGCGGGCAAAGTGTTAGGGATAGAGTTTGACCCGCAGTGGGGTTCGATGCCGCCCCGCGGTTGGGATACCGCCACCTGGGTCGCTGATAGCCATAAATTGCAGACCGCTTTAGGATGGCAGCCCAGCTTTGGACTGGAAGAAGGCTTCCGCCGCACCGTTGAATGGCTGCAAAACAACTTGACGATATTAGGTCTGTATTATTCTATGCCTTTGGGATAAGGGAAAGTAAGGCATCAGTTAAACCGGGTAGGGAGATTACAGGTGCTAACTAACGAAGAAAACCGGGTGGAAATATACGCCACCTCGGAAATACCGACGATTGCGAGTGAAATTACCGCGGCTACACCTTTGGAAAGCCTTAATTTGAACTGGCGCGAGAAAGATTTGCCAGAGAATGAGCGGACTAAACACGTCCATCGGCTGCATCCTTATTTGGGCAAGTTTATTCCTCAAATCGTCGAAATCTTTTTGCGAAAATATTTTGCAGCAGGTCAGAGTATTCTTGATCCGTTTTGTGGGTCGGGGACGACCTTGGTACAAGCCAATGAGTTGGGTCTAAATTCAATCGGCTGCGATATTTCAGCTTTTAACGTATTGTTATGTCAAGCTAAAACTGCCCACTATAATTTGCCAGCTTTAAAAAAAGAGGTTTTGGACATTCTGGAAAAAACCCGCCGCCTAACCCAAACCAGTTCGCAGCAACTCAGTTTGTGGGGGGATGAACCTGGTCAAGCCCTTTTATCAGAGAGCGGTAGCGAATATCTTAATAACTGGTTTGCTCCGCCCGCCCGGAAAGAGTTGCTGACCTACCGCCAGTTGATTGAAAGTGAAGGTTACGTCTATAAGGATTTACTCAAAATCATTCTCAGTCGCTCGGCTCGCTCGGCTCGAATGACGACCCATTTTGACCTGGATTTCCCCAAACACCCCCAAATTGAACCCTACTGGTGCTATAAACATTCCCGAAATTGCTACCCCACCACCGATGCGTTTAAGTTTCTAAAACGCTATAGCGTGGATACCATCGAGCGCGTCACCGATTTTATGACCAAGAGTACCGACGCTAAAGTTACGGTTCTCCATACCGACAGCCGAAATATCAAGCTTCCGCCGATAGATGGGGTAATCACCAGTCCGCCCTATGTCGGGTTGATAGATTATCACGAACAACACGCCTACGCTTATCATTTGCTGGGCCTGGAAGACAAACGAGCTTTAGAAATTGGGGCAGCCCTCAACGGCTCTAGCCAAAAAGCCAAACAGAAATATCAAGCCGACATCGCCGAGGTGTTTAGTCGGGCGCTAGAGGTGATGCCTTCTAAGGGGCGCTTGATTGTCATCGCGGGCGACAGAGCGAATTTGTATCCCGGTATCGCCGGTCTTTTGGGAGTGGAAGTCGAGGCAATTTTACAACGGCATGTCAACCGTAGGACTGGGCGGCGCTCAAGCGAGTTTTATGAGTCCATCTTTATCTGGAGAAAACTCTGATGCGTGAACCAGAAGCGATAAAAACTGCCATACAGTCGGTAATTCAACAGATGATGGACCGGGTTATGGAAAATGTGCTGGTACGTGACCCGTTTATTAAAGAAGACCATCGGGCTAAAAAACCGCTTTATGCCGCCTTAGTTCCAGATGAGATTTTTAAGGGGTCACACTTTGAGCGAAGATTTGTCACTCCCTTTGGTAATGTTTGGGAAAAACTAGCATTGGTAGCCGCCAATCAAGATTTGGGTCATGGTGAAATGGGACGAATAATTCACGGTAATATCAAGGCCGAGCGGCTTCGTAGAATTCAAGAAGTTTTAGCACAATTGGAACATCCCGAAACGAAAGGTCAACCACGTATCAAACCCGATTGGAAAACTGAGTTAAATTATATTTTATCGGGAGACGGAGAAGATATTCCAGCCCAAGTTATGTGCGATATTTATGCCGAAGATATTCAGAACAACAAAAGATATGCTTTTGAAGTCAAAGCTCCATTGCCAAACAGTGACCAGACCAAAGTTAGCAAAGAAAAAATCTTGAAATTGTATAGCATGAGTCCCCCGCAAATAGATGGCGCTTATTACGCTTTGCCTTATAATCCTTACGGCAATCGAGAAAATTACGGCTGGAGTTTTCCGGCGAGGTGGTTCGATATGAAACACGATGAGGTTGTACTTATCGGTGATGAATTTTGGGATAAAATTGGGGGACCTGGAACGTATTTGGCCTTTATTAGTGCGGTCAACGAGATAGGCAAAGAATATCGGGATAGAATATATCATGAATTTTTAGGGATTGAACCGCCGCCCGATAATGAAAATATAAAACTTTAGCCACTCTAGTATGCAACTGCTCAACAATAACCAAACTGAACAAAATTCGCCAGCTATTCCAAGTCAGAGTGTCCCGCCAGGTAAATTCGCGGCTGGATTAAAATGGCTGGTTTGGGGCGGATTTGGGCTGTTGGCGGGGCTGGTGTGGGTCGCTATCTGGCTAAACCCACCCCAATTGCAAACGAGTTTTCTGCCGGGGCAAACCAACCCCATTCCTGAACTCACCGCTGCCAGGGGCTTTAACAAACCGGAACAAGACCGCGATAGACAAAGCTTCGTCTGGACGACTGAGCGGGCGACCCTCGAATTTGATTTAGCGATAAACAAAACTGTAACCATAAATTTTGAGATGCGGAGTGCCGCCGTCGCGGGCGGGCCGGATGCCCCGCTTGAGGTTCTGGTAAACGGACAAACCGCCGCCCAATTTCAACCTGACCCGCGACGGCTTGATTTTCAGCGGTTCAGCCTCAAAATCAATAATCCAGTGGCGGCCCGATCTCTGCGAATTGAACTGGTAGCCCGGCCTTTTCGTCCGGCGGGTGATGCGCGCACCCTGGGATTGATGGTCAAAAATATCGAGCTGGATAAGAGCGAGGCGTGGGCCGGGGTCGGGCAACGGTTTTGGTTATGGGGCATGCTGCCCGGCCTGGCTCTAGCAGCTATTCTAGGATTGGCAATTGCCACCCGTACCAAAAACCGCGTATGGGGATATGTCGCAATTATCGCATGTGGGATAGCGGCTTTAGCAACGCTGGCGGGGCTGTATTTACTAGGTCAAATCGGGCCGCTTGACCGGCTGTTATATCCGTTGTGGTTAGCTGGGACTGGTTATTTAGCCCTTTTTTTTGGCTTTGCGGCCCTGCTTTTGCCGCTCGGTAGCCCAAAAAGCGATAGCCTTTACCACTACGCTTACCAATCGCTGCCAATCTCTATCCGCCAAAAAACATCGCCGATTTGTCAGGCTGTGACCGGGCGGGTTGATAGGACGGGCAGGTGGCTCGGTGGGCCGCTCGAACCGGGCTGGGTTGGTGGGCTGGCCTTGCTACTACTGTTTATCGTAGGCCAAACCCTCAATTTACAGGGCGAAACCTACGACTGGACCCAATATCTGACGCTGGGGACGCTCTTTCCAGCCCTGCTTTTAGGACTAGCCCTGCTCGCCCCGACCAGCCTGGGCCAAAATCTGGCAGGGCCTTTGCGCTGGCTCAAACTAGGGCTGACCGCTTTTCTGGTAGGGCTGACGACCCTCTTTATTTTCAAACAGGCTAGTTACTACGCCTTAGCTTTGGCGCTCATTCAAACTGGCATAATCGGGCTAGTGAGCTGGCGCTGGAAAAAGCCGTTCACAGTAGCCCAGGGGTTAGCCGGATTTCTGGCGGCGGCGTTAGCCTGGACTGCGGCAAGCACCCTGGTATGGTGGCAACCTTTCGGGCAATTCCTACTATCTTCGCCTTATACTCTCGCTATTTTTATTCTGAGCGGATTGCTGACCCTGGGCTGGCTTTTTTATCCGCTCACGCTCACAATCCCCCAAAGGCTGTCAAAATTACCCTGGCGCGGGCTAGGTCACACCTTAGCGATAATAATCTTTGGCTGGGCCAGTATGCGGACGGTGGGGCTGTTTGAGCCCGGAACTGCCGCTGAATTCCATTGGAGCACCTACGTCGGCCCAGCCGAATTAGTCCGGCAAGGCGGGGCGATATTGTGGGACACTCCCTCGCCCTACGGCTTTTTGAGCGTGCTGACGATTGCGGCCCTGCCGCTTGGCACAGTCTGGCAAACTTTCTTCTGGCTGAACGCTCTGTTTCTTTTTATGTCGGGGGGTTTGGTCTATTTATTGTTGCGACCACTACGGGCCGACGGCTTGGGCTGGTTGTTGGCCCTGAGTGGGACGCTGGCAACCGTCTTTTTACTAGCGGGCCAAGCCCAGAATTTAGCCGGGCCGAGCTTGTACCCCAGCTCTGGGCCTTATCGCTTCTTCTGGTGTTACGCGCTGTTGGCTATTATTTGGCGGGAAGGGCGCAAACCGGGCCGCCGGGTCTGGTGGACAGGCAATCTGGTCTGGCTGGTGGCAGTTTTGTGGGCCGAGGAGTGCGCGATATATGCCAGTGCTATTTGGCTTCCGGCTTATGCCCTGATGCTCTGGCGGTCAGCCTACAGGCCAAAAAAGCAGCAAAGTTTGGGGAGGGCGGCCCTGTGGCTACTCTTGCCCGTGGCTCTAATAGTGGGTGCGGTGGGTCTTATCAGCTTGATATATAGTCTGAGTTTGGGGCATGGGCCGGATTGGTGGACTTACTTTGAATATGGGGCGTATTTTCAAACCAGCTTTTGGGTTACGCCGATTGAGCTGACCGGACCGGTCTGGGGGCTTTTTCTGGCCTTTGCAATTGCTTCAACCAGCCTCTATTACGGCTTGCGGCGCGGCCTGCACGAGCCAGCCCTAAGCCTGTTATGGGGCGGGTGGGCGGCGCTATGGGTTACTGCCAGTTATTTCGTGGGTCGTAGTGCCGCTAACAACGTGACCAACTTGCTGCCCTTCTTGTGGCTCGCCGTCCTGCTCCCGGCTCAGTGGCTAGTGAGCGAGAAGACCGATAGTCGTATTACTCGCTGGGTATGGCTTTGGCGCTGGGCGGCGGTCCCACTCCTAATCGTGAGCCTGACCCTAGCCTTTGGCAATCAGAGCGCGGTCAGCCGGGCGCTTTTTTCCGCCCCTGCCAATGCGACCCAAATCGAGAGATTGCTGCCGGTGATGGATAGCTCGTTGCAACAGCTTATGGCCCAGGCCGGAGTAAAAAGCGATGACCCAATAAACGCCCCCCATTTCAGCCCGGAAGTGATTATATTCCCGGCCTGGCCCTTGCCCGAAGGTGGCACGCGCTATACGGTGCGGGCCTGGTTGACCAATTACCCCTATGAGTTATTTATCACTTTCCCGCCTGAACGAGCGCAACTCTTGTTGCAGCGTTTCGCCCAGCGCACTCGACTGAGCGGCTGGTTCGTAGAATACAAGCCTTATAACCTTACCTCGGTTCTCCCCTGGTTCGAGAGCTATTTGCGCCAGCACTACACCCCCACTCGCGTCTTTGAAAACTCCGACTGGCGGCTAACGTGGTGGGAATATGGACGGGGGACGGGAGACGGGAGTCAGTAAGAAAGTTTTGAGTTTTGAGTTTTGAGTTTTGAGTTTTGAGTTTTGAGTTTTGAGTTTTGAGTTAAAATGCCAGCTATCAATCCACTTTCTTCCGTCTTGCAGTCCTCAGTCCTCAGTCCTGTATTCCCCCGACCCCTGACTCCCGACCCCCATCGAAGATGAATTTATTGTTACTACCTAATAGCAGTCGTTAAAATACGTTCATTTTGAGGATGTGCAAGACGAGAAATTCGGTTTGCATCAGACAAAATGATTTGACAAATAAATATTTTTTGATATGATGACTACAATCTGACAGTATATCCGATGGGCTTCGAGTTTCGGGTAATGCTTACGCCGTTTTATTAGACTTGTAATAACGTTTTAGCTTACATCGCACTAACCTTTTGCTCGGTTCAAGCTTCACAGCATCAAAACAGTTACATTTTATAATTTAGTACTCAACCGCTTCTATGGGGTTGGAGTAGGCCAGCGTCGGCTTATTCAATTTGACCATTGTGGTTAAGAGCCTGATGCGGCCTGGATGCGACCAGGCTTGTTTTGATTTGCCTGATTTACGGCCTTGCAACTCGGATATATTGAACCAAGATACTTTGACAAAGGCTTAATGTTTGGGGAGCGGAGTATAATCCCGCTCGAAGGAGAAATGTTGTGAGGATAACCAAAAATTACAAGCGCTTTAGCTTTATGGTAGTTGCCATAATGCTGATGAGCCTGTTTTGCGTTTTTGGGACGGAGTCGGAAGCTCTAGCCGCTTCTGTTCCCACCGAACGCGCTTCGGCTAAAGTCGGCAGTACCTTAGCATATGCTACCGGTGTAGTACAGGCCGTAGTCCAGCTTAAAGCTCAACCGCTGGCGTTAGTCACGGGAGACAAGGTACAAGCCGCCGCCCAGATTAAAGCGGCGCAAGACCAACTGATGAGTAGTTTGACTTCCAAATACGGGGCTAAGGAATTGTCTCGGATTGATTATGCCCTCAATGCTGTAATGATTGAGGTGGATGCCGCCAATGTCCCGGCAATGGCCCAAGAAGTCAACATCAAATCCATCAATAAACTTGGCAACTACAGCCTCGACCTATCCGATAGCGTACCCTATATCGGCGGTACGGCAGCCCAGAACCTGGGTTACACCGGGGCGGGCTTGAAAGTAGCCGTTTTGGACTCCGGCGTAGATTACACTCACTTTGCGTTAGGCGGAGCCGGAACGATAGCGGCATATCAAGCTGCTTACGGACTCAGCCCTAGCGACCCTAAGAATACCACCCGCGATGGTCTGTTCCCGACTGCTAAAGTCTATGAGGGTCGCGATTTCGTAGGTGAGAGTTGGCCTTCCGGCCCGTTAGTGATTGATAATGACCCGATTGACTTTGAAGGTCACGGCACTCACGTATCCGATATTATCGCTGGTAAAAAGGGGGTTGCCCCTGATGCCAAAATTCTGGCGGTTAAGGTTTGTAGCGCGGTTGCAAGTTCTTGCAGTGGGGTGGCCTTGCTTAATGGGGTAAACTACGCCCTCAACCCGGATGGCAACCCGGCAACCAATGACAAAGTAGACGTAATGAACCTCTCGCTCGGTTCAGATTATGGTCAAGTTGTAGATGACCTGACCGAAGCCCTGAATAATGCTTATCTGGCCGGGGTGGTAGTAGTGGCCTCGGCGGGCAACGGTTCGGACCGGCCTTACAAGGTTGGTAGCCCTTCGATTGGCTATGGGGTTATCAGCGTGGCTCAAACCGCCATGCCGACTGACCGGCTCTTTCCGATTAATGTAGTTACGCCCGCCAGCATTGCCGGGCCGATCAAGTACAGCGTTTTGCAGCCCTGGTCGCCCGCTCCGGCGGCGTTGATTGGGCCAGCCCCAGTGCAGTATGGGAACGGCGCGGGCGGCAACCTGAACGGTTGTGCCGCTTTTACTGCTGGTTCACTGGCTGGCAAAATCCTGATTGTCAATCGCGGTAGCTGCAACGGCAGTATTAAAGGCTCAAACGGCGCAGTAGCCGGGGCGTTGGCAATTATTATTGTCAATAACACCTATGGCGCACCGCCGACCCTGGGCTTTGGCGGGGGTACTCCCTTCAAACCGACCTTTACCGTCGTAGACACCGAAGGCGCTAAAATTACCAGTATCCTGGCTGCCGGTGGTTCAGTAACAGCTTCGATTAATCCGGCGGACGCGATTAACGCCACCGGGACAATGGTTTCGAGCTCGTCTCGCGGCCCGACGATTGACGGCACTTTGATCAAGCCTGACATTGGCGCTCCGGGTGGCTCGATTTCAGCCGAAGTTGGTACTGGCACTGGCACGACGGCTTTTGGTGGAACTTCCGGGGCAGCTCCGATGGTTTCCGGGGCGGCGTTGTTGGTCAAGCAGAAGTATCCGACCAAGACTCCCCTCGAAATTCGGGCTTTCCTGATGAATACCGCCGAAACCAATACTATGACTTATGACCTACAGGCCAATAAGTACCTGAGTCCGATTACCTCAATCGGGGCTGGGGAAGTCCGGGTCAACCGGGCGGTTACAACTGACCTGCTGGTAACAGTGCCTTCGGATAATGCGGCCTCGCTGTCCTTTGGCAATCCCATTATCAATAATACAGTGGTGGTACTGTACAAGACCATCCGTATTTGCAACCTCAAGAGTACTTCCGGGCTGTACGTTATCAACGCCGATTTCCGCTACAACGATGATAAGCTAAACGGCGCGGTTTACTTCCAGAGCGGCTTCCCGCGCAACGAGTGGGTTAATGCCAATTCTTGCCGGGATGTTCAACTGCAATTGCAGATTGAAGGCCAGAAACTCCGCACCTGGAATCTGAATGCCGGGGTAGACGGCAACAAAGGCATTAGCATCAATGAGCTGGAATACGATGGCTATGTTTCAGTCACCGGACAGGGCAACAAAGCTACCCTGCCCTGGCACGTCCTGCCCCGCAAGGTGTCGGATGTCAAGGTGAACGGAACTTATCAGGGTTGGGACAATGGCCCGACCACCGTTCTCCAACTGTCGAACAATCTGGCGGTCAATCCTGGTCGGGTAGAAATCTTTAATACCCTGGGTACCAGCCCGCAAAAACCCGCCCCAACCGCAGGTCAACCTGGTACGCCTGGCTCGAATGACTCGTTCATTGACCTCAAATCCTTTGGGGTACGTGATAAAGACGGTGGGGCAACTTTGCAGTTTGCTATTAATACCTTCACCAAACAAGCTACTCCAAACTACCCGGCGGAGTACGACATCTACATTGATAGCAACAATGATGGGGTCGAAGATTACGTGATTTACAACGCGGAGTGTGGTGGCTTTGGGGCAGACGGACGTAACTGTGTCACGGTCATAAAACTCAGTAATGGAGCTGCAACCTCGGCGGGTTTTAGCGATGTTACTTACAACTCTGGTAATCTCATCTTCACCGTCCCATCGGCGGCGGTGGGGTTAGCCCCCGGCGGTAAGTTCGGCGCTTATTTGCTGGCCTACGACAACTATAATACCGGGAATCTCAAGGACACCATTCTTGGGCCGGTATTTGGGGCTTACAGCACCTATACTATTGGTTCTCCACGCTTCAAGGTGGCTAACCTGCCCTGGACGCAGCCGGGCGTGCTGTCCGCCGATGGTCTCTCGATGACCGTCACGGTCAATGGCGCTCAGGTGCAAATCAAGACTTCTGGTACTAGCGCGACTTCGAGCAGTAACGGCCTGTTACTACTTTACCGCGATGGTGGCAGCCTTGAGTCTGAAACTGTAGTAGTACCCTAACCGCTTGCCAGTTTCAGCTAATCAGCCTAAAGCAGATTGATTGTCTGAGGCTGAGGTAAAATAAGTAACAAAAAGCCGCTCTACTCGCGAGTAGAGCGGCTTTTTTGCTCAAATCAGGGCCACTCTTATATTTGATTAGCCTTTCTCATTGGGAAAACCGGGGTTGCCGACTGGTCGGGGAAATTTCAGGATACCGAGATTTAGGGTTACAGCCTCAAAATCGCCCTGAGCGTTCGTCTGTCCACTGGCAGTCAGTTGCTCGCCAACCGTAACTTCAGAGATTTTGACCATTTGCCCCTGCCGCACAATCACCGTTTTATCGGTTAATTTCACATTAATCACTTTACCATCGAGAGTTTTCAGATTAATCAAGCTCTCCGGTTGATTATAGGCGCTGATAGTCCCAGCTACCATGTAAGGGTCAATCGCTGGAGGCTGACCAAGCGAGGCCGCCCTGGTCGGTAAAACAGGCGACGGCGCTACCGATTTTTCCGGCTGATTGGTAGTCACCACCGGCGAATTGGTGGGTTGAGATAAGGCCGGAGTTGATGAAGCCACGATGTTGATGATAGTCGGGTCAGGCTTTTTTTCGGCGGGGGTTTCCAGATTACTTTGCGGGCCGCTAGTCGCCGGGGCGAATGGCGGCGGTACAACCGAGGCGGGCGGTAATTCTTCCTGGCAGGCCACCAGCCAGGCGACGAGGGGCAATAAAAACAAGGTGCTGGCAATACTCTGACGGCGCGAGCTTCTTTTAATAGATCGAGACATGACAAACCTCTTTTCAGGGTCACGAAATTGGCAATAAGTAACAAAACTCTTGCTTATTATAACGCTACTTCATCCTGAAAAATTACTGGTAGAGCGGTCTGATTATCCCGATTTTAGATTTTAGATCTATCAAGGGAAGGCTGGAAGCTTTAGCAATACCCGAATGAGGATTATTATTACAAAACCTAATGGCACAAGCGACCAAACCGCCGTAAGCGCAAAAATCATGGCCTTAACCCGGTCTTTGCGGTGGGGGCGGGCCGCGACCACTTCCAGATAGTCCTCGGCGGATTGGACCGGTTTGGCTGGAACGCTAGGGGCGATTTTTTGGGCTTTTGCAATCGCCTCAATTTCGTTTATCAGGCGGTCTACGTCGCGGTACGCGCCTGGATTTTGCTGCAATTGCTGAAACCGCAACAAAGCTTCGTCCCAGCGCCCGGAAGCATAGTTCTCCTGACCTTCGTTATAGAGGGCGGCCCATTCTTGTTGCTGGCGGAGTTGTTCGCGGCGCTGGGTATTGATTTCGACGGGCGATGAACCTGCCGCCCCCGACTGCCAATCTTGCGGAACTATCGAGCGGATGGTATTGCTCTCGAACAGACCGCGAATAAAGGCAATCCGCTCCGAAACATCCTTATAATCGGGTGCATCCTCGAAAATCGGGCTATACCATTGCAAGGCCTCTTTCCACTGCCCGGTCTCTTGCTGCGTTACCCCCAGTTTATAGCGTTTTTCCCAATCCAAAAGCTGCTCTAAACGGTGGCGGGCATCCTCCTGGGTGGGGTCAAGCTCCAAAACGGCTTGATAGCGGGCCTGGGCAATTTCCCATTCTGCCAGAGCCATCGCGTTATCGGCTTCACGGTAATATTCATTAATTTGCTGCTGGCCCGATTGGGCCATCTTGCCGTTAATCTCTGCCAGAAGTTGCGACACTCGCCGATAATTAGGGGTTTCTTTTTGCAACTGCAAAAAAATCGTCTGGGCATTGCGCCAACGACCAGCCTCGTAATGTTCCAACCCTTCGTTATAAAGAGTGTTCCAACCCTGGCGTTGGCGGGCATAAACCAGCAGCTTTTCCACTTCGGGATGACTGGGATAAAGCTGCAAGACCCGCTCCATGTGGACAATCGCCGCTTCCCAATCCTCGGCCTTCATCGCTTCGATGGCTCGCCGATAGAGAACCGTCGCCTGATAGCGGCGCTGGCGGGCCTGGCCCTCGGCATCGAACTCGAACAATATCCCCTCTGGCGCACCCAGATAAAATGCGGGCGCGGCCCATTCCTGCTGGAAATTTTCAGCAAAGACGGTTTTGCGGGCTTCGTTCAAAGCGGTATCTACCCCATACCCAAACCCTACCAGCCCGGCATAGTAATTAGCCAGCAGAACTCGCTCGGCTTCTACCACCGGCTTGAATTGCATAGCCGCGACGGTTGGCACCCCCGCCTGCATCAGACCCAGGGCGCAACCGGAAAGCGAGTCGGCCCGCGACGGCGGATTTTCCCCGCCCCGACTGAGTAAAGCCACGCGCAAGGAAGGATGACCGCTCAGAATGCGGCCCAACAATTCGCCGCCGACCATACCATCTTCCAACTCGACCCGACCAGTTCCGTACTGCCACTCGGTATCGCCATGCCCGATAAAGTGGAAAAAGTGGTACTGCCCGATTTGCAGTTGGTGTTGCAAAGCCGCCAGGGTCGGCGACTCCAGTCGTTCCAGCACCAGCAAGCCATATTGACTGAGTTCCTGGGTGGCTTGTTGCAAGTCGGCCCATTCTTGTTCCGGGTCAAACTGCCCGTAATACCCGCGTGGGCTGGCGATAACCACCAGCGCTCGCAACGGTAGCCCGGTGGCAAAAGGCCGCACCCGCACCGGGATTTCCAGCCGCCGCTCGAAAATAGTGCTTTTGTAGAGCGCCAAAAAGGAATTCAGGTCGGGGTAATAGAGGTATTCCCAGGGTAGAACCGCCAGTTCGGGGGTGTTGCTGAGGTTGAGCCGGATTCGCAACCCGGCATCTTGTCGGTCAGCTTCGACCATGCTTTGGCGCAGACAGTTGGCAACTTCCCGCCCAAAGGCGCTATTAAAGAGCTTCCAGCCGAAAGATTGTAGCTCCTGCCCAAGCGTTTGGTTGACATCTGCCTCGGTCGAAACCTGGCCCATTCGCGCCAGAAATTCTTCCAACTCCCAGTCCGAGAAGGGTAGACTAAAGCTGGTCGAAGCCCGGCCCGCCGGAGAGTCCGTCACCTGAGTGCGATAGCCCCCCAAATCCGGCTCCAATCGCACCTCGAAATCAAGATATTTTTGTTGTTGTTCGTCCACAGTTGCTCGTTCTCTTAATCTTCAGCCGATTTGGTTTCTTCGTTAATAGACGCATTATCGTATATCAGAGCGTATTCAGAGCGCATTTTTTTGAGCCAATCCAAATACTCTTCAAAGGTATAGGGTAGCTCTTCACCTGCTTCATCAGGCTCGTGATATAGCATAAGCCAGCCATGTTCTTGCATCAATTCGATTAAATTGGCAGGCGGGTTCTGGATAATTGCGTCCAAGCAAAAAAGCGCATCATCGGCATACCAGGGAAAATACTCCACTTTCGCTTTCCATTGCTGTAAGGCTTCTTCTTCAGTATTATCTTTCCAAATCTCGTCCAAAAATTCACAGAAAAATTCTAGCGGAGCATTACGCCTTCGATTTGAGGTTTCTTCAATTTGTTCCAGAATATTCTCATCACCTAGATAATTTAAATTAGCCATCCGAGTTTCCTTATTCTAGCTCTTGTTTATTCCGGCCAAGCCGAGTTGACATACCATCCACCAGGAGCAGATGGGTTAGCTACAATTCTTATATAGACTTTAGTACAATCTTCATAATTGGTCAAAGGAGTCGGATTACTAGGATTTGGCATTTTTGGATCACCTGGGTACAAAGGCCGATTGGCAGTTCCTAATGGAATGTAAGTGGGCATATCTACTGCATTAACCTTGCTACCTACTAGCGCCGTCCCTTTAGAAGTTAATGAACCAAATAAATCCACTTTCTGACCTAGAGCTATCTTTTGTCGGATATCTTCCCAGTTAGACTTTAGCTCCTTGTTTATAGCATTTGCTACCGAAGTATTAGCATCGCCCAGAGATGAGAAAGCACCGGCTTTTCCGGGACAGAAGGCGGGCTTGTGTCGGCAAACGCGAATCGCTAACTTCTCTACGTTAGATACAGTACCCATGCCAAATACATGTCTGTCAGTAGTATGTCCACCAAGACCTAATCCATCTTCCGCCACCACACTACTAAATGCTCGCGGGGATTGACCTTCGTTCTCTTTAAGAATAGCATCAACTCGTGCCGCATGGGCTGAACCGATTTTTTTCTTTAAGGTTTCTTTGGCCAACTTAATTCTTTCAGGCTTGTCAGCCGGACTTTCACCTATAAGGGAAGTCTTGGCCGAGCAATCTTTCCATAGCTGGGTGATAGTGCGGGTAGAAGGGTCATCTCCATTTGGATAAAGCGAAGCTGAGGTGGCTAAAGCATTAGTTGCGGTAACTATTCGCCGAATTTCACTATGAACTGCCCATTTATCGCCTTGTTTAACTGGCACAAGTTGTGATAGTCGGTAGCGAAGTTTTATCGGCGCGATAAGAGGCTTGAGAATTTTCTCACCAACTCGCTTCCCACCATATTTATTTACAGCCGCAACTGCTGCAGCGGTACCTTGCGTCAGGTCTTGAGTTTTTTGCTCATCCGAGCGGGATTTGCCCGTGACCTTGTCTTTCAGGGCCGTAGCCTTGCCTTTGACGTAGGCGACCCCTTGTTTGGCTTTGTCCTTGACGTAGGCGACACCCTTCTTGACCTTGCCGATGGTCTTGCCAAACAGCTTTTTGCCGACTTTCATCGCGCCTTTGATGACCCCGTCAATCAGCTTGTTGACCGGCTTTTGGATTGCCCCAATGATTTTCTGCACCTTTTGGGCGATACCACCCAGACCCAGCAAGTTAGCCAGGAAGCTGATAGCGAGCGGGATAACCCGACCCAGGGTCTGCTCGACTTTGGCGGCGGCATTGCCTAATGCGCCCGCTGCGATGTCGGAGACCGAGTCCAGGATGGAGTTGACGAACTCCATAATTTGCTGACCTCGCTCGATGAAGAACGAAACGATGCTGATAATCGCCTGGGCCGCCTTGATGAACGCCCCGGCGGGGTTGAGCAAGCCGATTAACCACTGTACCCCCGCCATGATGACTTTTTCAGCGATAAAGTCCTTGATTTTCTGCATGGCGGCTTCTTTGAGTTCACCCAGCTTGTCCATGATGAACTTGAAGAGACCGGCTGGCCCTTCCGAGACCAAAATCTTGAAGACCTCAACCGCCCCCTCCATTTTGGAGACCAGAGCTTCACCCATCAGCCCAACCGCCCGCGCCCGGATATTGGCGTAAGTCAGACCCATGATGGACAAGACCAGTTGCAGAATACCCTTGAGGTCAAAGGTTTTGGGCAGTTCGATGCCGGTTTCGGCTAATTGCCCAAAGAGCCAACCCATCAGGCCTTTCTTGAGGTGGGTCATAATATTGCCCACGAACTGATTTAAGCCCTGCTTGACGGCGTTGACCAAATTCCCCAGGAACTTAATCGGGTCGCTGATAATGGTGTCAATCACCCCGGCGGCCTTCGCCAGCACCCCTAACAGCATATCCTTGAGCTTGAGAATAGTTTCGACTACTCCGCCGACGGCATCTTTAGCCTTGTCCCACAGCCCCTTGTTGGCCTCTTTCATCTCTTTGAGCCGGTCATCTACCGCACTGAGCGACTCGTTATATTTCGAGGCCAGGGTATCTACTAGCTCGGATTGCTTGTCGTTGACTTCTTGCTCAAGCTGGTCGAATTTACCCTGAATATTCTGGGCGGCTTCGTTGCCAAATTTTTTCAGGTCCGGGCCAAGCTTATCTACTTCGGCCTTAATTTTGGCGCGACCCTGAGCGATAGTATCTTTGGCCCGTTGCAATTCCCCACCGACTACATCCGCTACCTGCCGGATGACTTTATCCATCTCGGTAATATAGGTGTTGCGCCCCCGGTCTACGATCCGATTCAATTCGGGCGGGCTACTAAAAAGGTCTATTGTCCATTGCGCCCAACCGGACGGGCCAGAATAATGTTTATCTTTGTATTTGTCGGTTTCAACTTTGATATAATTCTCCATCGCCTGACGAGCGGTTCTTTCACCTTCCTCAAAAGTGGTGTCTACTTTTTTATCCAGGCCCTTGAGAATTTCATCAACCTTAGTCTTGGACTCTTTATAGAAGCCTTCCAGCTTATCGGAAATTTCTTTGCGCTTTTGCTCGTCTTTGGCTTTGGCCTGGTCTTTATCGCCCGAAAGCTGGTTCAGTTTGCCACCTTTGGCCGCGTGCATCTGGTTTAGCCCCTTACCGGCAGTGGCGGAAGCTTCGGTCTTGGCCTGGCCTAAAACCTTCTGCTCCTCGGCCTTGAACTGCTGAGGGGCGGCTTTGGCGTGGTCGGCAGCCTGGTTTTTGGTCTCAAGGGCCTTGTTAAATTCCGGCTCGTTGGATTTCTTGAGTTGCTCCTCGGTGACGTGAGCATCTTTCATCTTGCTATCGGTCTCGCAAGCGTTTCCCGCCAGGTTGGTTTCCTCCGGCGATTTGGGCTTTGGCACGGCGTTCTCGACGGCAATCGGGCCAGGCGGCGGGCCGCTTTCTTCTGGCTTCATGGGCGTGACCGGCTTGGGAGTCGCTTTACTGGTATCAGGGGCGGCCTGGGTCGCCTGCTTTATATCGCGCTGCGAACCATCTTTATTCTTGGTGACGATGCCGGAAACCTGACCCTTGATTGCCCCGGCCTTACCCGAATCCTTAAATTTATCCGCCTCATCCAGATTTTTGGGAGCTTGGTCTTCCACCGCTTTTTTGACCGCCTGGACAAAAGCTTCTTTGTCGAAAGTGCCGGGCTTCTGCTGACTCATAGTATCTACCTGGGCAGCGGCGGCCTGACTTGCGACTTCGTTGGCTGGCCCGGCGGCGGCGGCCTGGGCTTCCTCGGCCTTAGACTTGGCGGGCGGATGTTGCTTTTCTTGACCCGCTACCTGCTTGGTTTTATTCTTGACGCTATTAAAACCAGCATCTTGCTGGGCGGGAATCGAGGGTTTCTCAAGGGGCGGCGGGGGACAAACCACCGGTTCGCGCTGGATAACGCGGGCTACGGCTTCGGTATTTTCGGGCGCAGCTATTTCGCCGCCACCATCGGCGGCAAAGGTCGGGCCAGCATTGGCGGCATGGCGGGCGGCGCTAAATTGTCCAGCTACCTGAGCGGCATACCCATTTCCATACTGGCGTTGGAGTGAGCGAAAAATAGCCTGACGACTTTTTTCAGTCGGGGCATTTTGGAGAGTATTCAGAGTACGCTGAATCGAGGGTAACTTGGCTCCAGCCCCGATTTCCAGGCCGGAACTTTCCCCAGAGCTTTCCGTCGAAACCTGCTCCGGGCCAGTTTGGGTCTGACCCGCCTCTTTTGGCTTGCTTTTCTCGTTACTGTTTACTGCGGCCTGGGCCATAGTCTTGCTCCCTTTTTGCAACTATGAGGAGATGGCTATGTTAGCTTATGTATATATATTATTACCCAAAAATATATCATATATATTTCAACAAAGCTAGTAGCAAATTTGGTTTTGTGGCCTCATTGGTTAGAATGCATAAATAGCTTTTTAGTCACGCTGACCTAAAGCTCCTCCAGAAATAAAAAAGCCATCCGCTGTGGATGGCCTTTTTATGAGCTTCTCTAGCCAAACTAAGGGGCTTTTTTGGCAACCGTACAGGTAATGGTATTACCGCCGGTATTATCCAATGCCTTCGCATCTGCCCTAATTTGCGGGCCGCTAAACCCAACAACTTTGAGGCCGCGCAAGGTGTTATTACCTTTCAGTACCAACCCAACAGTAGCAGTTGAGCCGATTATAGGTTGAATAGTTGGGATTTTGGCGAATTCGCTGGTGGAACAGGACGGGCCTGTATCCGAAACTCCAAGTATTCGTACCCCGTTTTTGACTTCGGGCAAAGGAGTTTGGACGTTGATAACCCTTCCAACCCCTCCGGTATCGAGCGTGAAAGTAATTTCATCCCTCAACCCAGCAAGGTTTAGGGCAAACCGCAAAGTGCCGCAAGTATTAGTATCCGCATTATCCGAAACAACCAGGGGCGCAGGGCAGTTCGTCACCTTCAGATAAGCCTGGGCGCTTATCGTAGCGGTCTGGGTTTCCGTCGAAGAAATCGAGGTTACTTCATTGAGATGACCGGGTGATTCATTGACCACCAAACTGGTGACATTCACAGTGATTACACAACTGGTACTACTACTTAAATTCACCCCTGAAACTACAATTGAACCGGCAGGGAAAGTCACTGAGGAGCTGATATTACAAGTATTTGTATCCGGGCTAGTTCCGACTACCGTTATCGCCGCCGGGAGGGTGTCAGTAAAACTGATATTGTTGAGGGTAGTTGTACCGTTAGGATTGCCAATCGTCAATTGTAGCTTGGAAGCACCACCTACTGGGATAATCCCAGGGGTAAAGATTTTGGTCAGGGTTGGATTTTTATAGACCGTTAATTGACCCTGAATGTTGCTGGCGAAAGCGAAAGTGCCGATTTGCGCTCCAAAAAACTGGGTAATACTATTGGTGTACAACCCGGCGGTTGCACTCTTCACGTTAAAGTTAATAGTACAGACTCCGCCACCTCCGGCAATGGATGAAATGGATACCCCGATAGCACTATTATCGCCCGCTATCACTGGGGTAGCCGAACAACCACTGGTTGAAAAACCGGAAGGGCTGGCAATCACCAGACCGGTAGGCATGGTATCGGTAAACCCTGCCGGGGTAATATCCTGAGCATTATTGTTGGTAATCTTGATAGTGGCAACGCTTAAAGCATTGACCCCTACTTTAAGCGGGGCAAAAGATTTGGTTATGCTGATATTGGTGTCGGTTGGGGGAGTTGCCCCGCGCTCAAATGCCCCCAGGTCACAAAGCGGGCTGCCAGTGGCGGGTCGAGCGCCATAGCGTTGGTCGGTTGCCGACGAACAGGCACTAGCCGCGTTGAGGGCCGGGCTGGTAGCCCCGATTTCCAAAGTAGGAGTCGGGCCACCTTTATTGACCGCCGGAACAAAGGCGGGGGAGCTATTGACAAATAGCGGGTCGCCACTCAAACTAAAACCACAACTATTAGCCAGAACCACCACTGGAACAGCTGTAGTAGCGGTATATTCCAGATTATTGCCGTTAGCGGTAATTGTACCGGCGCAGTTAGGTATACCGGCAACCGCGGTGGCGTTAGAGACAATACTGTTGAGGATGGTTATATTTCCCGTGCCGGTCTGGAGTAGGGCGGCGGGACTGGTCTGCGCGGTATTATCCTTGAAAGTGTCCATTATCAAATTGACATTGCCACCGGCACTGACGATTGCCCCGGCTTGGGGCGTACCACTAGAGGCGTTAGCCCCATTCTGATAAAAAGTGCTATTGGTAATCGTCAGATTAGCACCGAGGTTGGCAATCGCTCCGCCGCTATTACTGGCGGTATTGGATTGAAAAGTCGTGTAGCCTATAATCGAAATAGCATTACTATTGACCTGAGTAATCGCCGCCCCGTTATTGCCCTTACCACCGGTAAAAAAGCTGTTAGCCACTGTCAGGCTACCGGTAGTGCTATTTTGGTGGATTGCCCCGCCATCGCCAGTAGCCTGATTATTAGTGAACCGTACATTAGTCGCCAGCACACTACCGTTACTTGAAATCGCGCCGCCATTGCCGGTAGCTTTGCCGTTTGCCACTTCCAGCGATACCAAAGCCAGAAATCCGGCAGAACCAACATCAAACAAACGGTGGGTATTGCCCCCGCTAAGAATTACATTGCGCCCGGAAGCATCAATCGTGGTGGGGCTATTAATCGTAATCGAGCTAGTCAAAGTAAGATTGCCATCGCAGGCAAACCGAATATTGCCGCCAGCAATCGCAGCGGCCTCGAAGGTCGCCACATTGGTGCAATCGGTAATCAAGGTATCCGCCGCTTTAGCCGTCGGAATAAAGGCCAGCGCCAGCAACAACTGGGCGGCTATGACTCCAATAAATAATAATGATAGCGGATTGAAAAAAGTGGGTCTGGGACGACGGGAAAGTAAGGTCGGTCTTAACATTACAAGCAAGCTCCTTTGCTAGTCTGTTGGATTGGCTAAACCGTAATACAACGCTGAAATAGTAACTAGACCCTCGCCAAATGTCATTTAATATCTTGTGAAATATAACTAGCTCACAAAACTTTCTTGCTTATATAATAAAATATACCTTCAGACACATTCAGCAGGTCGAGTACATTAGTAATATATCATAATTTTTATTTTTATGCTACTTGCAAATCATGAATTGGAGAGAGAGTAAGGTGAATGAAATTTAACCGGGATAGACAGGATATTCAGGATAAAAGGGGTCAAAGGTCGAAGGTCGAAGGTTAAAAAGTTTCTGTGCTCGATTTTAGACTTTAGACCTTCGACCCCCGACCCTATTTTTACTCGACGATAATGCTGCCGTTGCTAGTACGCACCTTGATAGTCGGGCCGCCAGTGCCGATGACCATCGCTTTATCGCTTTTGCGTAGAGAGCTGCCCGACTTGTTATAGACAATGTTGCCGTTGCTGGTGTCCATATCAAGCCGTACCTCGCCGGTCTGAGCAAACCGCAATGTAACTGAGCTATTGGAGGTTTCAATCGAACCATCACCGGTCTGCTTCAAGCTACCGCCCAGGTCAATCAGGCCATTGCTGCTTTTGACCCGTTCCAAACTCAAAGTGCTGGAACTGGCCTGAATTGAACCATTGCTGGTTTCGGAATTGACCGAAGCCGCCACCTCTTGCATAAAAATTCCGCCATTGCTGGTGCGCATTTTTAGCTGGGCCGCTTTGACCTGCGCAAGATTTATTGAGCCGTTGCTAGTGCCAAGCTCGTGACGGGCTTGAGGATTATCCAGCCCGCTCAGGCTAATTTGACCATTGCTGGTATTTACGCTGGTCAGGATATAGGCCGGGACGGTTATTTCTACGTCCAGACGATAACCATTCAGCCCGCTCTTCCAGTCATCTTTTTGTCGCCCATTTACAATAATATCATTGCCATTTTGTTTGACTTCAAAAACCAGCTTGTCAAAAGCTTTGTCCGACGTACCGCGCACAATTTTCGTGGCTTTTACTATCACCTGATTGGTGTCGGGCGCACCGACAACCACAACCTTGCCGTTTCCATTTTCTACCGAAAGTTTAGCTCCAGCAGTGGTAGTAAACGTCTGGGGCGCAACCGCCTGGCTGTGTTCCGGGCCAAATCCGCTAAAGACCACCGCCGCACCGTCCGGTTGGGCCGCCACAATCACAATCGCGGTGATAATTTCGACTACCAGCAAACCAACCAGAATTGGTACAAATATCTTACGCATCTCTTTGCCTTCCTCTGAAAAAGCGACCTTAAATCTAAAATCTGAAATCGAAAATCGGGAACAGAAACTTTTCGACCTGAGATTTTCGATTTCAGATTTTAGATTTCCGACTTAATCCCCATCCGGCGCATTTCAGCTTCAATCATTTTCTGGCGGTCATGGGTGCCACTAAAGACGAACACATTCAGAAAGTGAAAGGTTAGGCCAATTCCCCAGAACAGCATAGGCCAGATGAACCAGGGATAGTACAAACCACCCGCCGCCAGACTACTCAATAGATATATGGCGATGAAAGATGCCCCGCCAATTACATAAGCCGCGAGGTGGCGGTAAAAATGTAATCGCTCTTGCACCCGTTTTTCTGCCTGAAGATAGGCCGCTTGATAGGCTTCGGTAGGGTAAGCCGGTTGATAACTGCCAGAATATTCGGGTTTGTAATCCGGTTTGTAATCGTACATTGCTTGCTCCTTTGAATACTTTTTTAACAGGGATGTACACACCCGGAGGGCGTAGACAGGATAAATTATAAAATCCTGAACAGCTTGGTTATCCCGGTTAATTTTTATTTACTGCTTTACTTCGCTATTCGATATATTCATTTGGCGTACCATCATAAGACACAACCTAAATCGGGATTGTTTCAAACGTTTTGAAATTGAGCAGAAAATGAGCAGCGATTGAACTGGTTGAGAGTAAACTTATGCAGTAAAATCGGGTGTGGCAGGCTTAGAGCGGGTAATAGCAGACAATTGAGACAGACAGCAATGCGTCTGTTAATAAAATCTTCAACGATAGGAAGGATGTTCAGGATTTTACTGACTACTGACCACTGACCACTATTCTAAAGGAGAAACCGGCATGGGCCGATTTGATATTTTGAAGGAAATTGAGGGGCTTGACCCGCAGACCGACCATTGCCGGATTTATTATCTGACTTCCGGCTACGAATTCCCCTGGGATACTGTTCGGGCGCTGGAAATCGCCCTGTACCGCACCTATTGTGTGCCGAGTATTTCGGCCTTGCTGGACAAAACCGGCGAATTTCGGTTGCGTACCCAAAAGCGGTATGATGATACTTCGCTAATCGTGGCGACCTGGGCCGAACACGGCTACGACAGTGAGCCGGGCCGTGAGGCTATTCGCCGGATGAACCGCATCCATCGCCGCTTTAATATCTCGAATGAAGATTATCTTTATGTGCTTTCGACTTTTATTTTTGAACCAATTCGCTGGATGGACCGCTTTGGCTGGCGCAAGCTCCATCCCAACGAAAAGCAAGCGATGTACTATGTTTACCGCGAGGTCGGGCGGCGCATGAATATTGAGGACATTCCCGAAAGCCTGGAAGCTTTTGAGCGATACAATCGGGATTACGAGCGGAAATATTTTCGATTCGCCGAAACAAACCAGCGTATCGGGACGGCAACCCGCAATCTATTCGCGGCCTGGTTTCCGAAAGTGCTAACTCCGTTGGTCAACCTGGGAATCTACTCGATGCTGGATGACGCGATGCTCCAAGCCTTTGGGTTTCCGCAGCCACCCCGCTTTATGCATAGTCTGGCGGGAATAGGGCTGCAAGCTCGCGGCAAGGCTATTCGCTTTTTTCCGCCACGCCGCCAGCCTGATTTCTTTACCCATCGCCACAACCGGACGTATCCTAACGGCTACAAGATTACCGACCTCGGCCCGCCCGACTTCGTGCAACTGGCTAACAGGACTGAGGACTGAGATTTGGAAGACGGAAGGCAGAAACTGGGCCAAGTTCCCTAATCGTAAATCGTAAATCTCCTCAGTCCTCAGTCCTCAGTCCTTCCCCTAATCGCAGGGCGAGGCGGAGTGCGCCACGTGCGGGGTGTGTCACCAAAACCGGGTCGGCGCATTGGGGAAGGTGAGTTTGGAGGCGATGGCGCAACTCGCCCGGATTGCTTGATAGTACCGAACCGTAGAAAGCCAACGGGACTAGCGTGCCTTGTGGCAAAGTTTCCAGTCCAGTGCGGGTAATAACCGCCTGGGCCGATTGAGCCAACGCTCCGGCGCTATCGTCCAGAATCGCCACCGCCGCTGCATCGCCGCTTGCTGCCGCCCGCTCGACGATGGGGGCAAAAGCGGCCAGAGCGCGTTTATAGGTTTCGGTGCTTTCTTCCCACTGGGCTTTGTTGCCGCCGCTCCCCAGCCCCGCCAGCAAACTATAACAGCGTTGGGCCAGCATATCGGGCCGGTTGTCCGGCAAACTCCACTCGCGGGCGATTAATTTTGTCAGGCTAGTGGGGGCAATGCGCCCATCGGTGGCTCGCAAGACCGCCCGAACCGCTTGCCAGCCAAGATAATAGCCACTACCTTCCTCACCCAAAAGATACCCCCAGCCTCCGGCACGGGCCACCCGACCATCGGTGTTTTTGGCATAGGCCAAGCCGTTATCCCCGGCTATAACTGCCAAACCATAGCCATCAGGACAGCCGGTTTCGAGGATAATCGCGGCATCGTTGGTGGCCTGGATTTTCCCGAATAAATTATACTCGCTCAGAATGCGCCGAATCTGGCCTTCGTCTTTAGGGCGCTCGACCCCGCTCATCCCGATGCAAACCGCCGCCACTTGCGGCAAAGTGGCATCCGCCGCCATCAAATCGCGGGTATTGAACCCCGCCACCTTGAAGGCGCTCAAAATCGCCGTCCACAAAGCTCGGCTGCTGCGCTCTTGTCCAACCACGTTATAAACCGCCGGGCCAGCCGTTCCCTCGCCCAGTATCTCGCCATCGGCCCGGTTCGCCAAAAGCGCTACCGTCCGCCCCGGCGTAGCTTCAATTCCCATTATATATTCTTGCGTTGCTTCTTCCAATTTACTCCTTTTGGCAGAAATCTAAAATCTGAAATCTAAAATATAGAGGGTGGATAACGAGTAAGATGGATTTACGATTGTAACCTTTCAGCCCCAGGTGACTATCCCGCGCTCGGAGGCTGGCTGAATTGGTACTTCCGATTTTAGATTTTAGATCACGGCTTGAGCCGAAATTTCTGGATACGTCCGTTTTCGGTGTCGGCGACATAGATATTGCCCTGTTTATCGGTGGCGAGGGCGGTGGCAAAAAAGAACTGACCGCTACCCTGACCGCCGTTGCCCCATTTAGTGATAAAGCGGCCCGCGCCGTCGAATTTCTGAACCCGCGAATTCCCCTTATCCACCACCAGGAGATTACCCTGGCTGTCAGTCGCCAGCCCTTCCGGGTAGCGGAACAGGCCATCTTCCTGGCTGTAGCGCCCCCATTTGGTCACAAAGCGGCCCGCGCTGTCGAATTTCTCAATCCGGCTATTGGCGTTATCGGCGACATACAGATTGCCCGCCCCATCTACCGCCACGCTTATCGCCCCCTGAAACTGCCCGTCGCCTTCCCCTTTGCTGCCGATGAAAGCCAGAAAGCGCCCGTTGCTATCAAATTTCTGGATGCGGCTGGGACGATAGTCCGCCACATAGACATTGCCCGCCCCATCTACCGCAATATCAGTCGGTAAATCCAGTCTGCCGCCATAAATACCCGGTGCGCCATCCCATTTAGTGATAAAGCGGCCCGTGCTATCGAACTTTTGCACCCGGTTGTTACCGCCCTCGCAAACGTAGACATTCCCCTGCTTGTCTACTGCAATCCCGCTGGGGCTATCGAACTGACCATTGGCCTTGCCCTCGCCGCCCCACTTTAGCAAGAAGCGACCTGCCCCGTCGAATTTGAAGACCTGATGGCGGGCGGCATCCGTGACATAGATATTCCCGGCGGCATCGGTCGCAATCCCGCTCGGCTCGATAAACTCGGCGGGGTTCGCGCCATAGCCGCCCCATTTCATTAAAAAGCCGCCGTTGCTATCGAATTTTTGCACTCGATGATTGCGGGTATCTACCACATAAATATGGCCCGCTGCGTCCGCCGCCAGACCTTCTGGCCCAAACTGCCCGAACTGACTTTCGGCCCCGCCCGGAGCGCCCCACTTGCCCAGAAACTTGCCGCCGCTATCGAATTTCTGCACCCGGCTATTATAGTAGTCCGCCACATAGACATTACCCGCGCCATCTACCGTCAGACCACTGGGAGTATTGAACTGACCATCGCTATTGCCCGCACTACCCCAGGCCGCGATAAAACGCCCCGCCCCATCGAATTTTTGAATACGCTGGTTGCCACCGTCGGCGACATAGATACCGCCCGCCGCATCTGCCGCCAGGGTACGAGGATAGCTGAACAGGCCGGGGTCAGAGCCTTCACTGCCCCACTTTGCCAGAAAGCGCCCGTTGCGGTCAAATTTCTGCACCCGGTGATTGCCGGTGTCGGCGACATACACGTTATCAAAACGGTCAATTGCCAGGCCATCCGGGTAAAAGAACTGCCCATTGCCAGTACCTTCGCTACCCCATTTTGTCACCAAGCGCCCGCCGTTATCGAATTTCTGGATGCGGCTATTAAAATAATCGGCGACATAAATGTAATCCTGCGAGTCAGTTGCCAAATGCCCGGCCCGGTTGAACTGACCGTCGGCGCTACCCTGACTGCCCCACTTTGCTAGATAGCGACCCTGAGTATCATATTTCTGGAGGCGGAAATTGTCGGTGTCCGATACAAAGACATGGCCCTGCCGGTCAAGGGTGATACCGCGTGGCGCACGCAAAGCGTCCAGCCGATTACCCAGCTTCCAGGCAAACTCGACCTTGCCGCCCGGCGCTTTAAGCTGATTGCCCAAAAGCCCCAACAAAATATCGTAAGGCGGCTGGTTTTCAAGATGCTTCTCGAACCGCGCCCGCTCGAACCATTGCATAGTGAAAAATTGCCCGGTTTCGGGGTCAAGCTCAATGTGTTCTTCACAAATCGGGAAACCGAACCGCTCCAAACCGCCATTTTTGCGCCAGTATTGAAGGAAAGCGCCGCGCAGGTTATGTCCGGTTTCTTCAAAATAGGCCTGCTGGTCGGCAGGCTGGGCGGGGTCGGCGTAAGGCGCGGCTCGCTGAAAATCGGGGTCGAGGCTCAAGGCTTCCCGGCGCAAATCCTTGCCCAAAAGCCCTAGTAGCACCTCATATTTTGTCCCGGCGTTTTCGGGGTGCAACTCAAAGCGATTGCGCTCGAACCACTGGGTCAAATAGGTTTTGCCGGTTTCGGGGTCTATCTCTGGCTGGGCCTCGGTGATAGGAAAACCATATGTTGCCAGCCCGCCGTTACTGCGCCAGTATTCCAGAAACTTGCCACTCACGGTCTTGCCGGTTTCGGGGAAAAGTTGAGTATCCTCGGCGGCTTGTACCGACCCACCAAACGCCAGCAGCAGCCAGGTCAGCCAGAGTAACCCTAGCGGGGTAAGTCCGATTATAGGGTTAGGACTTAGAAACTGAGCTTTATTCTTTTCCCTGACCCCTGACCCATGCTGCCTAATCCTCATTCTTTAGCTTTCTCACAAAAAGCCCCATACTGGCGGTAAAACCGTGCAGAAAAGTCTGGTTGCCCACCGGCCCGATTTCGCCATTGCAGAAGAACCCGGCGAGAGGCAATGCCCCCAGTTGCCGATTAATCATCCCGGCATCGTGGTCGGGCGTACCGAATAGCCCCGCTCCGCGCCCGTTGCACGAGAATAATACCCCGGCGACGGCGGGATTGGCTTCCAGCACCGGCCTGACCTGGCCCAATAGCTCTAGCAAGTCCTCATCGGCGGCCTCGGCATCTCGCAACTGGAATTGAATGGTCTGGCCCAGACGCGGTTCGGCACTAATCGCCATAGCTCCGGTAGTCGGGTCAATCCCCATTAAGTTGCGTATCAGGAAATCGCCGCGTCCGAAATCGCTCTTGTATTCGTCTACCGCCAGCCCGACCAGCAAATTGCGGCGGGCCTGTTGCTGCCGAGCCGGAGATAACCCTTGAAAAGTTTCCACCAGCACTTCGTAAGCCGGACGACCCGAAATGCTAAAGACGATATTGCGCTCCGCCGCTGTGACCATCCAGGCTTCGCCAATCGGGGTCGCGCCTTGCGAAACGACGGTTCGCAACATATAGTCGCCGCCGACTGGCAAGGCCAGCGCCCCGGCCTTCAGGACTTCGCCATTCAGAAAAAGGGCGGTACGGCGCAAGCGGAAATCGCCCGAAGCCAGCCCGCCGACTAATGGCAGATTGGGATAGGTTTCGGCAAAGCGGGCCAAAAGTGCCTCGGTATCCAGGGTGAATGGGTCGCCCAAAATTATCCAGCCATTTACATCTAGCGAATTTACCCCGGTCAAGGCAACTAAGCCGCTGGTTTCGGCCTGGGTCAAACTTTCGGTGGTCAGATGAACTGGCCTGGCCTCGAAACCGGGTAGCGAAAGGGCCAACACCGAAAGGGCGGGGCTATCTTCGACTTCGCGTTCCCGCCCGATGATGGCCTGCCCGGTGCAGCCGAGCATAGTTCGCGCTCCGCTTTTGGTGTAAATCACCTTGACCAGTTCCGGGAGCTTGTCTCCATAGCTATCACTGGCGAACAAAAAAAGTAGGTCTGCCGGGCCAAAAGCCGCCAACTGCTGACAGGCTTCGTTAGCCGCCGCTTCCCAATCGGCGTTCTCGACTACCACCGCCGTCGCTCTAGCTTCGCTCACCTGGGTGTCTGACATTGGCTTACCTCGTTTCCTTATAGGAGTGGTCAGTAGTCGGTGTTCAGTGGTCAGAAAAGTCTTGAGTGCTGAGTGCTAAGTGGTGAGTAAATCCGGCTAGTGGTTGCCAGTTCTATTCAAAACTCAAAATTCAAAACTATTCCCTGACTCCCATTATAACACTTATCCGGCGCTGGAAAAACCGCCTTGCCAGCTTATAAAGCTTCTGTTAAACTAAAGCTCGGCTTTCCTGCTTAATATCATCCATTTTCAAAAGGTCTAGGTTGGATTGTGAAATGAACCGCAAGGCTCTTATACCAAACATCCTTTATAAATGGCTATTAGCGGGCCTATTGTTATGGTCTTTATTGCTGACGGCCTGTGGTGCAGACGGCAATGGCCCGTTATTGAGCAATGTATCTACCGATGCCGGGCAACTCGACCTGCGGGCCGGGGTCAGCCAGTTCGATGCCCTGAATATTGATTATCGCATCGGTCAAGAGGCCCGCGTGTCGGTGGATTTACAGGGCCAGGATGGACAAATCTATTCCCTGCGCCAGAACGAGGCGCGTCCGCCCGGCAGCTATAACCTGCGGATAAATGGCACAATCGAGGTGCAGGAAAATGGTTTGAGCCAGACCCGACTACTAGCCAACGGCGACTATCGCTATATCGTCCGGGCGGCACGTAGCAATGAAACCGTCGAAGCGGGCGGGCGCTTCAAGATTGCCAATAGCCCAAGCGAACCCCCGCCTCAGCTAGAGGGCTTGAACGTTGACCCGGCAGTTATTACCCCTAACTTTGATGCGGTGGAGGATGTGGCGCTTATCGGCTGGCGGACTACTCGACCCGCGACAGTCACGGTTTCGATTTCGGGGGCAAATGGCTTTAACAAGATTGTAAAGTCAGTCAAGAACCAGCCTGCTCAGGAAGATAAAGTGGTTTTTAATGGCCTCGACCAATCGGGCGACCCTTTGCCGGATGGAGTTTACACCTATACTATCGAAGCTGCCGACCAGGTGGGCAACGTTAGTCGCCGGGCCGGGACGCTCCAAATCAAGGACGGTGGGCGACCTAAAGCTACGATTGTGCAGGCGGCGATTGGCCCAACTGAGATTATCCAGGGCAATCTGGTTAAAATTACGGTGCGAGTGAAGAATACCGGCAAAGTGCCGATTCGCAGTCACGGGCCGGAAAGTGGTTTCACCTACAGCAGCCGGGAAGTTTTTAGCTCCATCGAGAATGGCAAATATGATGAAAAGGCCGGGTTCTGGCGGGTGGGCCTGGACTATGACTCGAATAGCGGTGGGGGCGCTTCTCGCTATCCCTATCGCTGGGGATTGGGCGAAGTTCTGATGCCGGGGCAGGAAGTAGAAATTATCGGTTATGTCAAGGTCGAAAAGCAGGAAAGCAAGCTCAAGTTCTTCATTGGGCTGATTCAAGAACAAATCGCCTTGCCCCAAGACCGCATCCAGCCAACCGAGGTGAAGATTAGTTATTGAGCGGGGTCGGGGGTTAAAAATCTGAAATCTAAAATCAGAAAATTTACGATTTACTCCCAATTGGGGCGCGGCGCGATTGGGGAACTCAGCTCTCCGCCCGATATTTTTAGACCTTAGACTTTAGACCTTAGACTTTAACGTTTGGTGTGAAACTGTATTAAAACTAGGTCAAGATGAGGCCCAAACCATATTTTTAGGACGTTTTAGACTAAATTTTGACCTCATTATTTCATTTCACACCAAACGTTTTACACCTTAGATTTTAGATTTTAGATTTTAGATTTCAACTATGGAAAAAACCAAAACAATCCAGGCCGCGAGCAGGTTGCGGGGCGAGATTACCGTGCCGGGGGATAAGTCGGTCAGTCATCGAGCAGTAATTTTTAATGGGGTGGGGAGCGGGTCGGCGCTTGTCACCAATTTTCTGCCGGGCGAGGATTGCTTGTCGAGTATCGCCTGTCTGAGGGCGCTGGGGGTGGAAATCGAGCTGGATTTGGCGACCCGGACGGTAAGAGTCGCGGGACGCGGACTACACGGGCTGCAAGAACCGGACGAGATTCTGGACGCGGGCAATAGTGGCACAACCACTCGGCTATTGACCGGCCTTCTGAGCGGCTTTCCCTTCCTTTCGATAATAACGGGCGATGCATCGCTCCGGTCACGGCCGATGAAACGGGTAATTGAGCCACTCAAGCGGATGAACGCGAGCATTAGCGGGCGCAAGGACGATACTCTAGCGCCTTTAGCAATTCGGGGTGGGCAGTTGCGCGGCATGCATTACGCTTTGCCCGTCGCCAGCGCCCAACTAAAAAGCTGCCTCTTGCTGGCGGCGCTC